>NZ_JBYIQW010000011.1:0-150642 GCF_057707815.1 Actinacidiphila sp. bgisy160 | reverse complement strand
AGACACCAACGAGCTGTTCAGGAGGCCCTACTCGTATGCGCCGAGCACCCCGCCACCACCCAATCGAGACTCCCGTTCGATACCCACCCCTCAAGATCGGAACGACAACAGCTACTGATGTTCGATGTGGCGAAGTTCAAGGGCAAGCACATCACCGACACCAACCTTGCCCTGTACTCGTACTACTCCTCGACCTGTTCCACCGCCGGTGCCGGCACTCAGGTCCGCCGGATCACCAGCACCTGGTCGTCCTCGACGGTGACGTGGGGTGCGCAGCCGTCGACCACGACCACGGGCGCGGTGACCAACAAGGCTGCTCTGGGCTGGGACGATTCTGCTTGCCCGGGTGGCACGATGAACTTCGACATCGACGCCATCGTGCAGGCCTGGGCCGACGGCTCGGCCAACTACGGCCTGCAGTTGCGGTCGGCGGATGAGAACGACACGCTGACCTGGCGGCGCTTCCGCTCGGCGAACTACAACTCCGGCGTCGACGGAGCCACCGAGCCGCACCTGACGGTCACCTACAACTCCTACGCCACCACCGCCTCCGCGGCGATCCAGCCCAGCGTGGTCAACGCCTACAACGGCAGCCGGTACGTCACCTCGCTGACCCCGACCCTGTCGGCGAAGGTCACCGACGCCGACGGCGGCAACGCCCAGGCCCAGTTCGAGATCACCCCGAACCCGACCAACGCCGACACCACCTACACCTACACCGCGTACGGCAAGACGGTCGCGTCCGGCTCGACCTCCACGTTGGCCATCCCGTCGGCCTCGGCCTTCCCCGCTGGCACGCACCTGCGCTACCGGGTGCGGGCCTATGACGGCACCGACTACGGCACCTGGTCCGGCTACACGAACTTCGTGCTGAACACCGCCCTGCCCGCCGCGCCGACTGTGGTGTGTGACACCTACGGGCAGAACACCTGGACGGCCAAGGCCCCGGGGGCGGTGACCTGCACCCTGGACACCACCGCCACCGACGGCCAGGGCTTCAAGTGGGGCCTGGACGACCCGTCCCTGCCCAAGCGCGTCGACGACACCACCAACGGCACCGGCGGCGACCCACTCACGATCTCCATCACCCCCGCCGACGGCTGGCACACCCTCTACGCCCAGACCATCGACTCCGGCGGCAACCTGTCCACCACCGTCACCAAGTACTCCTTCGGTGTCGGCACCGACGGCGCGGCCATCCTCTCGCCCGGCGACGGCGCCCGACCCGCCCGGCGCGTCGCCCTGTCCGCCACCGGCAAGACCACCTACACCGGTGTGACGTACCAGTACCGGCGCGGCGAGACCGATTCCTGGCACACCGTGCCGTTGGCTGACGTGTCCAAGAGCGCCGACGGCAGCCCCGTCACCGCGTGGCCCGTGGCCGCACCCAACGGCGCGCCCCCGGCGCTCACGTGGAACATCACCACCAGCCTGCCCGAGGACGGCCCGATCGACATCCATGCCGTCTTCACCGATGGCACCACCACCGGCTACTCGCAGCTGGTGACGGTGACGGTGGACCGCCAGGCCGGCGACGCACCCACGCAGGAAGTGGGGCCGGGTGAGGTGAACATGCTCACCGGTGACTTCACCTTCTCCGCCCCCGACGCCTCCGCGTTCGGCCTGTCGGTGGACCGCACCACCTCCTCGCGGCAGAGCGCAATGAGCGAGGACACCAACGGGCAGGCGGCCATCTTCGGCCCCGACTGGATATCGGGCATCACCGCGGACACCTCCGGTTCCGACTGGAGCGACATCCGCCAGACGTCGGCCACCTCGGTCGAACTGATCGACTCCCACGGCGCTGGCACCGGGTTCACCGCCACCAGCGGCGGTGGCTGGCAGCCGGAGCCAGGTTCGGAGGCCCTTACACTCATCGGTTCGCTGACCGGGTCGTTCACGCTGAAGGACACCGCCAGCACGACCACCACGTTCGTCAAGGTCGACCCCGCCGCCACCACATGGCAGGTGGCCACCAGTTATCTGTCTGCGGCGAACTCCACCACCACGGTGGTGTCCGAGAAGGTGGTCTCCGGCAGCCAGACCCTGGCCCGCCCGAAGTACGTGATCGCCCCGACCTCGGCGGTGTCCGCGGACACCTGCGCGGCCACGCCGTCCGCCAAGGGCTGCCGCCTGCTGGAGTTCGTCTACGCCACCGCCACCACCGCCACGCCCAACGCGTTCGGGGATGTGGCCGGGCAGGTCAAGGAGATCCGCCTGTGGGCCACGGAGCCGGGCGCATCGGCGGCGACGTCGAAGTCGATGCAGATGTACCTGTACGACGATGCCAAGCATCTGCGTCGGGTGTGGAATCCGCAGATCGTTCCGTCACTGTTCACTGACTACAGCTACGACACCGCTGGCCGGGTCACGCAGCTCACCGACCCCGGACAGCTGTCGTGGACCTTCACGTACGGTCGGGCCGGCAACGCCGCCACGGCCGGTGACGGCATGCTGCTGGCGGCCTCGCGGCCCGGCCTGAGGCAGGGCACCGCGGACGTCTCGGAGGGCACCGCGGCCACCAGCCTGGTCTACGACGTGCCGCTCACCGGCACCAGGGCGCCGTACGCGATGGGCACATCCGACGTCGCTGCCTGGGGGCAGAGCGATGTGCCGACCGACGCCACCGCGGTGTTCCCGCCGGATGCCGTTCCCGTCTCGCACGACGGCCAGGCGCTGACTGCGGCCGACTACACGCGCGCCGGGATCAGTTACGCAGACGCCTCGGGCCGGGAGGTGAACACCGCCACCCCGGGCGGGCACATCTCCGTAACCGAGTATGACAACCGTGGCGCCACTGTTCGCGAACTGACCGCGACAAATCGAGAGTTGGCGCTGGCCACTAGCGGCCAGCAACTGGACACCCTGGTCCGCCTGGGAATCAGCGATGTGTCGACCGCTGAGCGCGCTCAGGCGCTGTCCACCCTCCACAACTACTCCAGTGACGGGGCGCGAGAGCTGGATGTGTACGAGCCCCTGCACCTTGTCACGCTGACGAGCACCCTACAGGCTGGCACGGGCGGTACCAGCCTGCCGGCGGGCACGCAGGTGGCCGCACGACGGCACAGCGTCACCACCTACGACGAGGGTCGCCCGACGGACGGCTCTGCCACGATCCAGGACATGCCCACTACGGTCACCGTTGGGGCGCATGTCGACGGCTACCCGGTCGATGCGGACACGGTGGCCAACAAGACCACTTACGACTGGGTCAAGGGTCAGACCACCAGCACAATCGAGGATGCCGGCGGCAAGAACCTCACCAAGACCACGGTCTACGACGCCCAAGGCCGGGTGAGCAAGACCACCCTGCCGAAGTCGACCGGCGCCGACGCGGGCACGACGGTCACCACCTACTGGTCGGCAACGGGCACCGGCGCGTGCAACGGCAGGCCGGAGTGGGCGGGCCTGGTGTGCTCCACGGGACCAGGCGGTGGCATCACCGGCGCCGGTACCAACCCCACCCAACTGCCCACGAGGACAATTGAGTACGACTTCTGGGGCCAGCCGTCGAAGGTGACGGAGACCGCCAATGGCGTGACTCGCACCACTACGACGACCACCGACGTCGCCGGCAGGATCACGAACGTCAGCATGACCGGCGGGGTGGGCACTGCGGTCTCCCAGACGACTACCACCTACAACCCCGACAGCGGTCAGACCGCTACGGTCACCAGCAATGGCCAGACCATCGCCACCAGCTACGACAAGCTCGGCCGCCTGATCAGCTACAACGACGGCGCCGGGAACACCACCACAACCGAGTACGACCTCCTGGACCGGTCGGTGAAGACCACCGACTCCGTTCCGTCCACCACCACCTACACCTACGACACAACCAAGGACCCACGCGGCCTGGCCACCTCGATCACTGACTCGGTCGCCGGAACCTTCAGCGCCTCTTACGACACCGAAGGCAACCTCGCCGTTGAGCACCTGCCCGGCGGCTACACCCTCACCGTCGACGCGGACACCGCCGGCGCCGAGACCTCGGCGATCTACACACGGGACAGCGACAGCACGATCGTCCTCGCCGACACCGTCGACTACTCCATTCACGGCCGGATCGTTCACCACACCGGAACCGCCGGCGACACCACGGCACAGGACTACACCTACGACAATCCAGGCCGTCTCATCCGCACCGACGACACCGCAGCCGACGGAACCTGCACCCGACGCGCCTACACCTTCGACGGCAACACCAACCGCACCTCGCTCGCGACCTCGGTCAGCGCGCCCGCGGCAGGGTGCACCGACACCGGAGCCACGACGGTCACCGCCACATACGACAGCGCCGACCGGCTCATCGCCGGCGGTGTCACCTACGACGCCTTCGGCCGCACCACGACCCAGGCCAACGGCGCCACGATCGACTACTACGCCAACGACCTGGTGCGCCGACAGACCATAGGCACCACGCGCCAGACCTGGGACCTGGACGCCGCCCAACGCCTCGCTGCCTCCGCTACAGAGACGCAGGACACCGGCGGCACCTGGAGCCAGACCAGCCACAGCACCAGCCACTACGGCGACGACGGTGACAGCCCGTCGTGGATCACCCTGGACCCGGGCGGTGTCATCGCCCGCAACGTCCAAGGGCTGACGGGCAACATGGAAGCCACCACATCCGCCACCGGCGACACGGTGCTCCAGCTGAGCAACATCCACGGAGACGTCAGCGTCCAACTGCCGGTGGACATCACCCAGAACCCGGTCGTGCTCCGTGCGGACGAGTACGGCAACACAGCACCGGGCAGCCCGACAACCCGCTATGGCTGGCTCGGCGGGAAGCAGCGCTCCAGCGACACTCTCACCGGAGCCATTCTCATGGGCGTACGGCTGTACGATCCGACCCTGGGCCGCTTCCTCTCGATCGACCCGGTCCCCGGGGGCAGTGCCAACGCCTACGACTATTCGGCCGCCGATCCGGTGAACAAGGAGGACCTCAACGGTAAGTGGCACAAGTGGACCACGCTGTATCGCTACTTCGGCAAGGTCCAATGGCACCTGTGGGGGTTCTGGAAGAGCTGCTGGTGCCAGTCGGCTGGCTGGCACATGGGCGCCGCCGTCCGGGTCTACTTCAACAAGTGGGCCACCAACTGGCTGGCGGACGAAGGGCCCTACGCGGTCGGCTTCTGGAGCGTCGTCTTCGGCTTCGCGTTGAGCTGGGCTGGAGGCCAGTACGGGGCCGCAGTGGCAGCCTTGATGGCTGGCTACGCAACGTGGGTCATCTGGATGGCAAAGAGGGCCGTAAAGAGGAATAAGTGCCTCGGCGTGTATTCGGCATGGAAGTTCCGTGGCCTCTGGTGGTATCCCAAGATCTACCATTGGTACCGGAGTTGTTGAGTGCTGCCCACGGCCTAGCAGCCTGACGTACCTAAGGAAATAGATGGCTCCGGCCAGGCGACCGGGTTGGTCGCCTGGCCGGAGCTCAACCGAATTCAACCGGGGCTCCCACAGGTGGCGGCCCCGCTGAACCGTGGGATTTATAGGAGGTAGCGTGCCAAAGCTCATCTTGTTTTCCGCTGTGCAAGCCTTTGTGGCTTTCCTCTTCATTGGCTTCTACGTGGAACTGCGTGTCGAATTCGGCGATTACGCACATCAGTTCATCGAAACCGCTGCCTTTCTGCTCGCCGTCGCATGGACTTCGGCAATGTTTCAGCTTCGAAAGGCCGGCCAGTTGAAGTTCACGCGACAACTCCGCGTGCCGAAAGAGCCCGCGGGTGAAAAACCTTCGAACGATGCCTGAGTCTCACGACGAACAGAGACAAGGGCTGAACGGCTGGCCCTGAAGGACCTGGCGCTGAACGGAAGACAGTCCACGGTGGGCGACCGGTCCAAATCCTCGGTGGTCGAACCCGCCCGAACCTCGGTAAAGAAATGCGTCGATTCGCAGCACTGTGGATAGCAGCCGCCCTCGTCCTCGTGGGGTGCGGCAGCAACGCGATCCTGCGGAGCGCGTCGAACTGAATGACGTTTTCTCAGCGAAACTGCAGTCGTCGAGGCGCCGACGGAATCCTCAACGTCCAGCAGACTTGTAAAGCGGCAGCGCTCATTGGTTGGCGGAGCGGGTTTGGCCGGTGGCCTGCCTGGGCTGGGGCCGGGCATGATCAGGGGGCCGTACGCTGGTCGGTAACTCGGGCAGGCTTGTCCCTGCCCGCAATGTGTCCGAGTGGTCCCCTGGTCGTGCTCGGCGCGGGTCCCGGACCGGGGAGGTGGGTAAAGCCGTGGAGCCGACCGCCTCAGCCACAGCGGGTTTCTCCTCAACAACACCTCGCCGTCTGGCGGGCGGCCGGCGGCCGGGCCGGAGCGGGGCGAAGACTGGAGCGTCGGCCCGAGGCGCCGGGCCGCGCGCCGCCGCGCTCTGCGCGGCGGGAGCGCCTTGATGAAGGAGAGAAAGTCTTACCGCGCTCGGGCAGTCCGGCTCTGTCTGGCCTCGCCGACCACCTGGCTACTGGAGTCTCAGGCAGCCTGGGGCTCCGTCTTCGAAGATCTCGACGAGCCAGTCGAACACCGTAGGCCCTTGACGGTCGCGTGCAGCGGCCAGGTCCTGGGCTACGTAAGGTCGGTTCGTCGGATGGCATCGCGCGAGTCCGCCCGGGACCTCCAGCTCAACCGCGAAACCGCCCGCGAAGCCCTGCGAGACCAACTGACCATGGAAGGAGCCCCAGCATGAAGGAGCGATACCTCAGCGTGGACCAGGTGGCCGAGATGCTCGGCACCTCGGTGCGCTTCCCGCGCCGCCTGATCGCCGAGCGCCGCATAACGTTCGTCAAGGTCGGCCGCCATGTCCGCATCCCCGAGAGCGCGGTCGAAGCCTTCATCGCGGACCACACGGTCCAGCCGGTCACGAGCGCCACGGCGCGGCTGAAGGCGGTGGCCTGATGGCGAACTCCAAGGGGCGCCGTCGTCGCTTCGGGTCGGTGCGGAAGCTGCCTTCGGGGCGTTTCCAGGCGCGCTATCGGGGCCCGGATGGGCTGATGCGGACGGCGGACAAGACCTTCGCCAGTCAGACCGATGCGGACCGCTGGCTTGTGAAGCAAGAGGCCAAGATCCTTGACGGCGACTGGCAGAACCCCGACCTCAAGATCGCGTTCGGTGAGTACGCCGAGAGCTGGTTCAAGGATCGGGACTACGCGGCCACCACCCGCGAACGGAACGGCAGCGCGCTGAAATTGCACATCCTGCCGACCTCCGCGCGGTGCCGCTCCGGGACATCACCACCCCGCAGGTGCGGCGTTGGCGGACGACCCTCCTTGACCAGGGCGTAGGTGCGGCGACCGTCGCCAAGGCGTATCAGATCCTCCGCGCCATCATGAACACCGCTGTGGACGACGGCCTGGTCCAGCGCAATCCGTGCCGCATCAAGGGTGGCGCCACCGCACCGAGTGCCGAGCGACCGTTCCTGTCGGTGGCGGAAGTCTTCCGGCTCGCGGACGCCGTACCCGCGCGCTACCGGGTGATGATCCTGCTGGCGTCCTTTACGGCGCTGCGCTTCGGGGAGCTGGCCGGTCTCCAGCGCTGGGACGTGGACCTGGAACGCCGCACCATCTCGGTCCGCCGGTCGGTTGCCGAGACCCGGTCGGACGGGCTCACGGTCAGGCTCCCAAGTCCGCGGCCGGCGTGCGCACCGTGGCGTTCCCCGCCTCGCTCACTGCGGAGCTGGCGGCGCATCTCGCCGACTACTCCGAGCCGGGCCGCACAGGTCGGGTCTTCGTCGGGCCGCGCGGGGGAGTGCTGCGGCGGAACAACTTCCGGCGGATCTGGCTGCGGGCCATTGGCACGGCCGGCCTCGGGGACGTCCATTTCCACGATCTGCGGCACACCGGCAACACCCTGGCTGCGACGGGCGGGGCCTCCACGCGGGAGCTGATGCACCGCATGGGGCACTCCTCGGTGCGGGCCGCCCTGATCTACCAGCACCTCGTCAACGGCCGCGACCACGAGATCGCGGGGCACGTGGACGACCAGATCCGGCGGGTGAAGGGGCCCGACGCCGATCCATCTGGCACGTGAGTGGCACGGCGGCCCTCACGGACGGCAAAAGATCAAGGCCCAGGTTTCCGGACTCATACCGGACGACCTGGGCCTTTGCCATGCGCTGGGGCTGGTGGGCGTGGACGGTTTCGAACCGCCGACATCTGCCTTGTAAGGGCAGCGCTCTACCGCTGAGCTACACGCCCGCTGGACACGCGAAAGCACACCTTACCCTGCCATACCCCGTGACCAGCAAACGCACGCTCGGGGTCAGGCATAGGGCACGCGGCGGAGTTCCTTCACGCCGTTGAGCCAGGGGGAGCGGAGGCGGCGGGGGTTCGCCGGCGAGGCGGATGACGGGGAGGGTGGCGCGGGTGATGTCGAAGGTGCCGGGGCGGTGAAAACCTCGGGGTCGTGGTTCGCCCTCACGGATCTCGGCGCCTCCGAGCTCGGTGTCGTGCGTGGGTGGCGGCGCGCTGGAAGGAGGTGACGGGGTAGCCCAGCGGACGATCTCGTCGGCGGCGGTGCGGGGGCGCTCGGCGCGGAGGACCGCTGATCGGTGATCGCCAACACGATCGCGGCCGCTGATCGGCACCGGCTACGGCGTCGAGGCCATGTCACGGGAGCCGCTCGGCAGCGGCGACGAGTGGAACGTGGCCCGCCCAACCGGTTCGAGGCCGCCGAGCGCCTCGCCCGGCGCCGCGGGCCGACCCGGGAATACGTCGCCCCGCTCGGGCTGGTCTCGCGGGAGCGGGCCGGGCGGGCCTGGGCCGAGGGGCGCTTCAAGCGGGAGACCTTCGCCGCGCAGGTGCCCACGACGAAGGAGGGGCAGCTGGCCGGCCAGGCATGTGGCGGCTGGTCGACCGTGACGAGAGCTGCGCGAAACCCTGCCTGGGCCCATGTCTTCGACCAGGACCTGGAGAAGGTCGACGTCGACGGCGGCGCGATCGCCCCCGGCCGCCCCGTGGGGGCCATCGGGGCCCGTCCGATCACCACAGCGCTGCACGAACTGGAGCGCGCGGAAGCGGAGTTCGCGCTGAACGTGATGCACACCGGCGGGATGTGGACAACCCCCGGGTACGCCCGGGGGCCCACCGCATTCCGGGCGGCGGGCGTGGGCGCCGAGCATGGGCGCATGACATTCCACACCACACACCGGCGTCCTCCGCGAGCGCGGCGGAGGGCGCTCGCGGGCGCCGCCACCGTCCTCTCGACGGCCGTCGCCATCGGCGCGGTCGCGGGGCCGGTGGCGGCCGTGGCCGCCCCTCGCCCGCCCGCCGCCGCAGCCTCCGCCACATGGGCCCCCGCACCGGCGGACCGCGGGCACCTGCTCTCCGTGACCCCGCTGGCAACCCACGACCGCGCCGCGCTGTCACGCCTTCTCGCCGGCGCGGGCCTGCCCGGCGACACCGTCCGGTACGGGGTGACGGCCTACCGGCTCACGTACCGCACGGTCACTCCGCAGGGCACGCCGACCACCGCCACCGGGCTGTTCACGCTGCCCCGCGGCGGGCCGCACCGGCTCGCCGTCGTCTCCGACACCCACGGCACGCTCGCCTACCGCCACGACGCGCCCTCGGCCGCCGACGGCTGGGCCCGTAGCGCCGCCTACCTGTACGCGTCCGGTGGCCGGGCGGTCGTCTCGCCCGACTACCTGGGCCTCGGTGGCGGTCCCGGCACTCACCCGTACATGGACACCCGCTCCGCGGTCACGGCGTCCGTCGACATGCTGCGGGCCGCACGCACCGCCGCCGCGCGGCTGGACCGGCCGCTCACAGGTGACGTGCTCGCCACCGGCTTCTCGCAGGGCGGCCAGGTCGCGATGGCGCTCGGCCGCGCGCTCCACCAGGGCGCCGACCGGCACTTCGTCCTGCGGGCGCTGGCCCCGGTCAGCGGACCGTACGACGTGTCGGGGACGGAGGTCCCGGCACTGTTCGACGGCCGGGTGCAGGGCTACAGCGGGGTCTTCTACACGGCGTACTTCCTGGTTGCGCAGAACCGGCTGCACCCGCTCTACGGTTCCCCTTCCGAGGCCTTCCGCGCGCCCTACGACCGCGTCGTGGAGGGGCTGTTCGACGGGGAGCACGAGGACGAGGACGTTCTGCGGCAGCTGCCCGGGTCGGTGGACGAACTGCTCACGGACCGCTTCACGCACCGGATGCGGCACCCCACCGGAGCGCTGCGCCGGGCCATGGCGCAGGCCGACGGCACCTGCGACTGGCGGCCGGACGTGCCGGTGCGGCTGTACACCGCGAGCGGTGACCGCGACGTGCCCATCGGGAACAGCGAGAGCTGCCGCGACGACCTCGCCGCGCACGACGTGAGGGCGGTGCTGGCCGACGCCGGCGACACCGACCACTTCGGCGCGTTCCTGCGCTCGGCGCCCCGCGTCGCGCGCTGGTTCGCGGCGCCGGCACGTCAGCGCGACTGAGGCGGTACGTGGGGCGGGCGCGCGGCGCCGTCCCCGAAAGCCACCGGCGCGCCGAACGCGGCGCGCCGGGTGGCCCGGCGCAGGGCGCGCAGCACGAACGGGCCGAGGGTGAGGACCAGGACGGCGGTCAGCACGGCGCGCGGCACGTCCCAGCCGAGCGAGGTGGCCAGGCAGTACGCGGCGAAACGGGCGAGGTTGTCCGGGAGCGGGTCGCCCGGCACGAAGGAGACCCCGGAGGACAGGCCGCCGAGGTACGGCCAGCCCTGCAGGTTCATGATCGTTCCGTACGCGACCGAGGACACCGCCCCGTAGCCGGCGAGGAGGACGAGCTCGCCCCGGCCGCGCAGCCGGCCGGCGCCGGGGAGCAGGCCCGCGCCGAGCGCCACCCAGCCCATCGAGAGCATCTGGAACGGCATCCACGGCCCGACCCCGCCCGTGAGCAGGGCCGAGGCGAACATCGTCAACGCCCCCAGCGCGAAGCCGAAGCCGGGGCCGAGCACCCGGCCGGCCAGCACGACGAGGAAGAACATGGGCTCGATGCCCGCCGTGCCGCCGCCGAGCGGACGCAGGGCCGCCCCCGCGGCGGCCAGCACGCCCAGCATGGCGACGGACTTGGCGCTCAGGCCCTCCTCGTCGTCGGCGATGGTCGCCATGACGACGGCGAGCAGCAGCGGCAGCAGCAACGCGAACAGCCAGGGCGCGTCCTTGCTGTGGGCGAGACCGGAGCCCGGGTCGGCGAGCAGCGGCCAGCCGAAGGCGGCGACGCCGATCACGGAGACGAGCGTCAGGGCGACGACGGCCCGCCCGCCCAGCCGGACCGCGCGCGGCGGACGCGCGGTCACGCGGGCCCCGCCGTTTCCGCCAGGGCTGTCGCGACCTGGCCGACCGTCAGCCAGGGCAGTGGGCCGAGCACCTTGGCCACCTGCGGGGCGAAGGCGGGGGAGGAGACGACGACGTCGGCGGTGGGGCCGTCCGCGACGAGGTCGCCGTCGGCGAGGACGACGACGCGGTGGGCGAGTTCGGCGGCGAGTTCGACGTCGTGCGTGGCGAGGACGACGGCGTGGCCGTCCGCCGCGAGGGCGCGCAGGTGCGCGGCGAGCCGGGCCTTGGCGGCGTAGTCCAGGCCGCGGGTCGGTTCGTCGAGCAGGATCAGCGGGGGCCGGGCGGCCAGCACGACGGCGAGGGCGAGGGCGAGGCGCTGACCTTCGGACAGGTCGCGCGGGTGCGTGCCGTCGGCGACCCCGGGCAGCAGTTCGCCGACCAGGGCACGGCAGGTGCCCGGGGTGGCGCGGGCGTCGGTGTCGGCGGCGGCGCACTCGGCGGCGACGGTGTCGGCGTACAGCAGGTCCCTGGGGTCCTGCGGGACGAGGCCCACCCGGCGGACCAGCTCGGCGGGCCTGGTGCGCGACGGCTCCAGGCCGCCTACGGTCACGCTGCCCGAGGTGGGCGCGTGCAGGCCGGCCAGGGTGGCCAGCAGGGTGGACTTGCCCGCGCCGTTGCGGCCCATCAGGGCGACGGTCTCGCCGGGCCGTACGGTCAGGTCGACCGCCCGCAGCGCCTCGAGACGGCCGCGGCGCACGGTGAGCCCCGTGACGGTCACGACGGGCTCTCCCGCGGCGGACGAGAGCGGCGCGGGCGGGGTACGGCCGGCCAGGCGCTCGCGGAGCGGGGCGGCGGCACGGCGGGCGTCGCGCACCGACAGCGGCAGCGGCGACCAGCCGGCGAGGCGGCCGAGCGCGACGACGGGCGGCCGGACGGGCGAGACCGCCATGACTTCCGCGGGCGGCCCGGAGACCGGGGCTGCGTCCCCGCCCGGGAGGAGGACGACCTGGTCGGCGTACTGCACGACCCGCTCCAGGCGGTGCTCGGCCATCAGCACGGTCGTCCCCAGGTCGTGGACGAGCCGCTGCAGCACCGCGAGCACCTCCTCGGCCGCGGCGGGGTCCAGCGCGGACGTCGGTTCGTCCAGCACCAGCACCCGCGGGTGGACGGTGAGGACGGAGCCGATCGCGACGCGCTGCCGCTGCCCACCGGAGAGGGTGCCGATCGGGCGGTCGCGCAGGTCGGAGAGGCCGAGCAGGTCGAGGGTCTCCTCGACGCGGCGGCGCATCACGTCGGGGGCGAGGCCGATCGACTCCATGCCGTAGGCGAGTTCGTCCTCGACGGTGTCGGTGACGAAGTGCGCGAGCGGGTCCTGGCCCACGGTGCCGACGACATGGGCGAGCTCGCGCGGCTTGTGGGCGCGCGTGTCGTGCCCGGCGACGGTGACCCGGCCGGTGAGGACGCCGCCGGTGAAGTGCGGCACGAGACCGGAGACGGCGCCCAGGAGCGTGGACTTGCCGGTGCCGGAGGGCCCGACGACCAGGCAGAGTTCGCCCTCGGGGACGGTCAGGTCGACACCGGCGACGGCCGGCGCGGCGGCGCCGTCGTACGTGACGGAGACCTGCTCGAAGCGGATCACGGGCGGGCTCCCTTCAGATGCGCGGGCAGCAGCCCCAGCAGGACGGCGGCCCCGGGCCACAGCGGCAGCGACGGCGCGGTCAGCGGCACCACGGGCGGGTCCAGGTCGCCGGGGTAGGCCCCGGCGGCCCAGATCGTCAGCGCGGCGACGGCCACGCCAGAGGCGGTGATCAGCCACGCGGTCGCGTCCCAGCGGTCGGGGCGGTAGCGGGTGCGCACCGAGCGCCGCCCGCCGAGCCGCAGCCCCGCGACGGCGGCGGCGGCACCGGCCAGCAACAGGGGCAGTCCGTACGCGGCGCCCGCGGCGGCCAGCAGCGCGTAGGTGCCCGCGCACAGCCCGAGCAGCCCGCCGAGGGTGAGTGCGACGGTCGCCCGGCGCACGCGGCGCGGTACCTCGGCGGTGCGGCCGTAGCCGCGGGCGTCCATGGCGGCCGCGAGGGCGACGGAACGCTCCAGGGCGCCTTCGAGCACGGGCAGTCCGACCTGGAGCAATGCCCGTACGCCCTTCTCCGGGCGGCCCCGCAGCCTGCGGGCCGTCCGCAACCGCCGGACGTCGGCGACCAGGTGCGGCGCGAACGTCATCGCGACGACCACGGCGACTCCCGCCTCGTAGAGGGCGCCCGGCAGCGACTTCAGCAGCCGGGCCGGGTTGGCCAGGGCGTTGGCGGCGCCGAGGCACGCCAGGAGCGTGGCCAGCCGCATGCCCTCGCGGAAGGCGAACCACAGCCCCTCGGCGGTCACCCGCCCGCCGAGCCGGACGCCCTGCGCCCAGTCGGGAAGCGGGACTTCGGGGAGGGCCAGCACGGTGTGCGTACCGGGGACCGGGGAGCCCAGGACGACGGCGAAGGCGAGCCGGATGACGACGACCACCAGGCCCAGGCGGAGGAACGCGGCGTACGACCGGGACCACGGCGTGTCAGGCACCCGGCACACCGCCACGACGTACCCGGCGACGGCGGCGAGCAGCGCGAGCAGCGCCGGATTCGTCGTCCGCGACGCGGCCGTGGCGAGCCCCAGCGCCCACAGCCACCACGCCCCCGCGTGCGGCCCGCGCCCCCGGCCCGCCTGCCGCGGGTAGGCCGCGCCGGCCTGCTCGCCCCGGTCCGGCCGCCGCGGCAGGCCCCGCGAACGGCCTGAGCCGCCGCGTTCGGTGCCGCGACGGAGAGGGCGAGTGTCGCTGCCCGCGGGCGGGATGGGCCGCCGGGGTCGGACCGCCGCGCCGGAACCGTGGGTGACCGGGCCGGGCAAACCGTCCGGGGTGCGTGGTCGCGGGCGGGCGGGCGAGGCGAGGGCCGCCGATGCCGGGGCCACGGCGGCGGCCGGGTTGGCCCTGCGCGGTTTCGTGCTGAAGCCGGGGGCGGTGGCCGGGGGGACCGTGGCCGGGGGCTTGGGCCGTGCGGCGGTTGGATCGGCCGTGCGTGGTTCGTCGGCGCCGCGCAAGGGGCCCTTGGCGCGGTCGTGCCGCGGTCGTGCCGCGGGGGCGGCGTCGGTCGTGCGCCCGTCCGGGGCGAAGGAGTCCTCGCGGCTCGGCATCGCGGCCCGGCGCTCGCGCGGGCGCAGCCGAGCCGGTAGCGCGAAGGACCGCAAGGGCGTGCCCTGTTCCGCGGTTGCCAGGGCCGTTCGTGGTGCGCGGGGGGTGCGGGACGAGGCGGCGGAGTCGTCGCGGGGGCGCTTTCGCGGCCGCGGAAGCAGGGGGAAGGCCCGCGACGGCCAGGGCAGGGGCGTAGCGGTGGTCACGGGCGGTCGCCCCGGCGGCGGCGGACCTGCCAGGCGGCGGCCGCGGCGACGACGAGGACGGCGGCGGCGGCGCCGTAGGTGCCGAGGGCGGGACCTGGGGAGGGCGCTGAGGCGTCGGGCGCGGCGGCGTCGTCGGTGACCTGCTCGCCGCACCCCTTGGCGGGGTAGCCGGCGATGGCGCACACCAGGCCCGCGGAGTCGTAGCGGAGCGGGGGCGCGACGGCGGCCAGGGCGTCGGCGGAGGTGGCGTCCTCGGGGAGCCGGGCGCAGGCGGTACGGGCGGCCGGGGCGTCCGCGGCGGTGCCGAAATCCAGCAGCAGGGCGACGCGCTTGGTGCCGCGGCGGGCCGGGGTGCCGTCGCAGATCGTGGCGAACCGGGCGGTGCCGCGGGGGCGGGCGGCCGAGGCGGCGTCAGGGCTGACGCCGAAGCGCCAGCCCTCGACGGCACCGTCGTCCGGGCGGCTGAGGGAGGGCCCGGTTCGGGCGTACGTCCAGGCGTCGGTGGAGGCGTCACGCTGCCAGAAGGACCAGTACCGATAGGTGGCCGCGTGTGCGGGCGTCGCGACGAGGGCGGCCACCAGGGCCAGGAGGAGTGCCGCCGCCGCCAGGGGCGGCCGCCTCACAGCCGGTGCTTCCGGCCGGCGAGCAGCACCCCGATGCCGATGCCGGCGACCAGGCCCGCGCCGACGATCCACCACACCGAACCGCCGCCCGAGGAATCGGGCTTCTGCTGCGCCACCGGGCCGAGGGCGGTGAGCCGCGTCACGTGGTCCCGCATCGGGTTGCCGGTGGCGTACGCGGCGAGGGCGAGCTGCGCGAGGGCGGTGGGGTTGTCCTTGGCCCAGGCGGCGGAGTTGGCGGCGAGCCAGTTGTACGCGCCCTTGGCGGCGTCGAGGTGACCGCCGGCGGCGAGGGCGATGACGGCGTCGGCGGTGGTGCCGAAGTCGGGGGTCTTCTGGTCGGAGCCCGGGGTGACGGCGTCGAAGTGGCCGCCGCCGGCGGCGAGCCGGGCGCCGAGCCAGGCGGCGCCCGCGTCGGAGGCGCTGCCGCCGCACTCGGAGCGCACGGGGACGTCGCGGTCGGGGGCCTCGACGACGAAGCCCGCGCCCTCGACGGCGCGCACCGCGTCGGTGGTGGCCTTGGCGTTGGCCACGAGGGCACCGGACTTGGCGTCGGGCTGGTAGGCGAACGCGCCGCCGTCCTTCTTGCCGCAGGCCAGTTGGAGGGAGCGCAGCGCGTCGTAGGGCGAGCGGCCGTCGGTGGTCACGGACTTGACGTCGGTGCCGGCGGCCTTGAGGCCGCCGACGACGACGCCGGTGGAGTCGGCGTCGGAGGCGCCGCCGGGGTTGTAGGACCAGCCGCCGTCGCGGTTCTGCACCTTGGCGAGCCACTCGGCGGCGCGCTTGACGGCGAAGTCCTGCCCGTGGACGGCGAGCGCCTGGACGGCGATGGCGGTGGCGTTGGTGTCCTCGGTCTTCGGGTCGCAGGGCACCGCGGGGTCGGGACGGTACGAGGCGAAGCCGCCGTCCGCGCATTGCTGCTTGGCGAGCCACTCCACCGCGTCCCCGGCCGGTTCCGTGTCGGCCGCGTGCAGCGCCAGCAGCGCGTACGACTGGCGCCACACGCCGTCGTACGTCGGGTCGGCGTCCCCGTACAGCGCGGCGGGCGCCGCCGCGTGCGACGGCGAGGGCGACGGCGACGGCGACGCGGCTATGAGGAGCGTGCTGAAGGCGGCCAGGGCGGCCGCGGCGGTGCGGCGCAGGTGCATCGGATGGTGCCTTTCGGGTGAGCGGTCGCGCAGACGGATGCGGGCGCGCGTTCACGGCACCGGGCTCCGGCTCCGTGTACCTCGACGGAAGAGCCGCTCCCGTCCGCGCGGGTGTTCCGGCTGGGCCCTCCCCGGGCGGGGACGGCTCACGGTTGCGGGTCAGCGCCGGATTCGCACCGGCTTCCCCCACTCGGACGTGATTGGACTTGGTGTGTCGAGCACACCTTAGCCGGGACCGCTTGCCGTGCCGCCCCCGGTCTTGTGCGGTCTGCCTCACACCGCGGTGCACGCGACCGGTCCGAGCCGCGCCCCGGAACGGGCCGGAGGGGTCAGGACTTCGCGCGGCGCGGATCGGTGAGGTCGATCAGCCGGCACACGGTCTCGATGTCGATCTTCACCTGGGCGATCGAGGCGCGCCCGGACAGCCAGGTCACCAGGGCCGAGTGCCAGGTGTGCTCGATGACGCGCACCGCGGAGAGCAGCTCCGGCCCGGGCGGCCCGTCCAGCCGCATCGCGTCCAGGAGGATCGCGGTCGTCAGCCGCGACACGGCGTCCACCTCCGGGCTGACCGAACGGTCGGCGAAGGTCAGCGCCCGCACCATGGCGTCCGCGAGGTGAGGCTCGCGCTGCATCGCGCGGAAGGCGCGCATCAGTGTCTCCGCCACGCGGTCCGCCGGCGCGGCGGCGGAGGGCGGGCGCTTGCGCAGGGTCCCGTGGAGGTGCTCCAGCTGGTCGTGCATGGTGGCGACGAGCAGGTGGATCTTGGACGGGAAGTACCGGTAGAGGGTGCCGAGCGCGACGTTCGACTGTTCGGCGACCTCGCGCATCTGGACGGCGTCGAAGCCGCCCCGCACGGCGAGCTCGGCGCTGGCGCGCAGGATACGGCGGCGGCGGGCTTCCTGACGTTCGGTGAGCGGCACGGGGGACGGCGTCGGCTGAGGAGCTGCGGTCATCTGTCCCATCCGAATCTGTGCGCCCTGCGGAACGGGCCCCCAGCGTACTGCGGGCTGCGCCGCCGGCCGGTTGTCGTGTGCGGGTTGTCCGCGCCTGCCGCGGGCGGTCTTCGTCGTGCCCCGGATGCCGCACGACACATATGCGTCAGCGTCCAGAACGCCCACCCTCCCCCAGCCTTCGGCCGGGGTCCCCAACTCCCCAGCCGCCTTCGTCGGTTGCCCGACCAGCGGCCGGTGGATGGTTGTGGGGGCGGGCGGTCCTCCGCGGGCGTGGGGGCACCCCCAGCGGCAGCCGGGGAAGGGACGACTTCCCGCAGCCCCACCTCGTCCGGCCGTTGGCCGCCCGACGGCGTGGGCGCAGCCCCACAGCGGCGCTGCACCTGTGCGGAGCGCACACGGGTTCTTCCGCGGCCTGGCGGCTGGGAGGTACCCCCACGTGTGCACGTCGGTGGGCCCAGCCTTCCCCAGCCTCCGGCCGAGGGGACCGCCACGCGGGTGACACCTCCCAGCGGTAGCCGGGGGGCGACACACGGAGGGGGTGGCGGGGGTGCGCCAGTGAAGGCACCCCCGGCCGGGGGCTGGGGGAGTGCCCCGGCGCGGCAGCGACCCCCGACGCACACAGCGCGAGGCGGTCACCAGCCGCGCCGGACAGGGGTCCCCGGCCGGGGGCTGGGGGCAGGACGGATGGGCCGACCGCGGCCACCGCGGCGTGGCGGGAATCACCCGGACCGGCCAGGGCGGGCCGCACGGCTACCGGTATCTTCGTGCTCTCGGGCCAACTCCTGAGTAACTGATTCTGTAACTTGTTCTAGCAAGGCACAGGCGGCTACGCTCCCGCTGAAGTGCAGTGAGAAGGGGGCCGTGAGTGACCGCAGAGGCCAGGCCGCTCCGGATCGCGCTGCTCACCTACAAGGGGAACCCGTTCTGCGGGGGCCAAGGCGTCTACGTGCGCCATCTGTCCAGGGAACTCGCCCGCCTCGGCCACAGCGTCGAGGTGATCGGCGCACAGCCCTACCCCGTGCTCGACGCGGTCGGTGACGGGGTACGCCTCACCGAGCTGCCGAGCCTGGACCTCTACCGTCAGCCGGACCCGTTCCGCACCCCGAAGCGCGGAGAGTACCGCGACTGGGTGGACGCGCTCGAGGTCGGCACGATGTGGACCGGCGGCTTCCCGGAGCCGCTGACGTTCAGCCTGCGCGCCCGCCGTCACCTGGCCGCCCGGCGCGGGGCCTTCGACGTCATCCACGACAACCAGACCCTCGGCTACGGCCTCCTCGGCGGCTCCCGCGCCCTCGGCGCGCCCCTGGTGACGACCATCCACCACCCCATCACCGTCGACCGGCAGCTCGAACTCGACGCCGCGCAGGGGTGGAAGCGCCGCGCGTCCGTCCGCCGCTGGTACGGGTTCACCCGGATGCAGAAGCGGGTCTCGCGCCGGCTGCCGTCCGTGCTGACCGTCTCCGGCACCTCCCGCCAGGAGATCGTCGACCACCTCGGGGTGCGGGAGGACCGCGTGCACGTGGTGCACATCGGCGCCGACACCGGGCTTTTCTCGCCCGATCCGTCGGTGCCCGAGGTGCCGGGCCGGATCGTCACCACGTCCAGCGCCGACGTGCCGCTCAAGGGCCTGGTCCACCTCGTCGAAGGCCTGGCCAAGCTGCGCACCGAGCACCCCGACGCGCACCTCGTCGTCGTCGGCAAGCGCGCCGACGACGGCCCGGTGGCCGCCGCCATCGAGCGCTACGGCCTGGGCGGCGCCGTCGACTTCGTCAAGGGCATCAGCGACGCGGAGCTGGTCGACCTGGTGCGCAGCGCCCAGGTGGCCTGCGTGCCGTCGCTGTACGAGGGCTTCTCGCTGCCGGCCGCCGAGGCCATGGCCACGGGCACCCCGCTGGTCGCCACCACGGGGGGTGCCATCCCCGAGGTGGCCGGACCGGACGGGGAGACCTGCCTGGCCGTGCCGCCGGGGGACCAGGGCGCGCTGGCCGCGGCGCTCGGCAGGCTGCTGAGCGACTCCGAGCTGCGCCGCCGCCTCGGACTGGCCGGCCGGGAACGCGTACTGGCCCGCTTCACCTGGGAGCGGGCCGCCATCGGCACGGCCGAGCACTACCGCGCGGCGATCGAGGCCGCCGGGGGGCCGCGGCCCACTGTCCAGTCACCGTCCCGGACGAAAGCAGACTCCACGTGCTGACCGTCGACTTCTCCCGCTTCCCGCTCGCCCCGGGCGACCGCGTGCTCGACCTGGGCTGCGGTGCGGGCCGCCACGCCTTCGAGTGCTACCGGCGCGGGGCGGACGTGGTCGCCCTGGACCGGAACGGCGACGAGATCCGCGAGGTCGCCAAGTGGTTCGCCGCCATGAAGGAGGCCGGGGAGGCCCCGGCCGGCGCGACGGCCACGGCCGTGGAGGGCGACGCCCTGAGCCTGCCGTTCCCCGACGACAGCTTCGACCGCGTCATCATCTCCGAGGTCATGGAGCACATCCCGGACGACAAGGGCGTGCTCGCCGAGATGGTGCGCGTCCTGAAGCCCGGCGGGCTGATCGCGGTCACCGTGCCGCGCTACGGGCCGGAGAAGATCTGCTGGGCGCTGTCCGACGCGTACCACGAGGTCGAGGGCGGCCACATCCGCATCTACCGGGCCGACCAGCTGCTGGGCAAGATCCGCGAGGCGGGCCTGCGGCCGTACGGCAGCCACCACGCGCACGCGCTGCACTCCCCGTACTGGTGGATCAAGTGCGCCGTCGGCGTCGACAACGACAAGGCCCTGCCGGTGAAGCTGTACCACAAGCTGCTGGTCTGGGACATCATGAAGAAGCCGCTGGCCACCCGGCTCGCCGAGAGCGCGCTCAACCCGCTGATCGGCAAGAGCTTCGTCGCCTACGCCACCAAGCCGCACACCCCGAAGGCGGGCGTCGACGCGTGAGGCGGACCGAACACCTCGTCCTCCCCGGCGTCCTGACATCCGAGCAGGCCGCGCAGACCGTCTCCGGGATACTCGCCGTGCAGCGCCCCGACGGCGCCGTGCCCTGGTTCGAGGGGGGCCACCTGGACCCCTGGGACCACGTCGAGGCCGCCATGGCGCTGGACGCCGCCGGCGAGCACGAGCACGCCGAGGCCGCCTACACCTGGCTCGCCCGCCGGCAGAACCCGGACGGCTCCTGGTACGCCGCCTACGGCTACGCGGACGGAGACGAGGGCGAGCCCACCGACCTGGGCCGGGAGAGCAACTTCTGCGCCTACATCGCCGTCGGCGTGTGGCACCACTACCTCTCCACAGGCGACGACGCCTTCCTGGAGCGCATGTGGCCGGTGCTGTACGCGGCCGTCGAGTACGTCCTGGAACTCCAGCTGCCCGGCGGCCAGATCGCCTGGAAGCGCGAGGACGACGGGACGTACCCGCAGGAGGCGCTCCTGACCGGCTGCTCGTCGATGTACCAGGCGCTGCGCTGCGCGCTGGCCGTCGCCGAGCACCGCGAGGACCCGCAGCCCGACTGGGAGCTGGCCGCCGGCGCCCTCGGGCACGCCGTCGCCCACCACCCCGAGCGGTTCCTGGACAAGGACCGCTACTCCATGGACTGGTACTACCCGGTCCTCGGCGGGGTGCTGCGCGGTGAGGCCGCCCGCGAGCGCATGCGGTCCCGCTGGGACGAGTTCGTCGTGCCCGGTCTCGGGGTGCGCTGCGTCGTGCCCAATCCCTGGGTGACCGGGGGCGAGAGCGCCGAACTAGCCCTCGCCCTGTGGGCGATGGGCGAGTCCGACCGCGCGGTGGAGATCCTGGCCGCGATCCGGCACCTGCGCGCCGAGGACGGCATGTACTGGACCGGTTACGTCTTCGAGGGCGACGCGCAGGCCGGCACCGGACCCGCGGTGTGGCCCCGGGAACGCACCACGTGGACGGCCGGGGCCCTGCTGCTCGCCGTCGCCGCCCTGGGAGGGGACGAGGCGACGACGGCGGTCTTCGGCGGCGACCGGCTGCCGCTCGGGCTGGTGCCCGAGGCGGCGGGGTGCTGCGCCGGCCGGTGAACGGGCGTCAGGCCCGGTTGACGCGACCCGCCACCGCGTGCCCGACGACCAGGTAGACCGCCGCCGGCAGACCGTAGTTCAGCAGGGTGCGCGCCCACGCGGACTGGGTGGAGAAGATGTCGTGGGCCCAGCCACCGAGCCAGGACGCCATGTCGTGGATCCACTCCACGAGGTCGTTCGCCCGGTTGGCGTCGAGCATCCACAGCACGATCCACAGGATCAGGATGAAGGCCGCCACGTCCGCGGCCACCATGATGATCGTGGCCGCGAGATTGCCGCGATATCGTCTGGACATACCTGCCGTCTTGCCCCGATCGGCGCAGTGAAACGTCGTCGGCCCGCGCCCGACTGACGCCCCGTACGGCCCTGTGCGGTGGCCGGTCCGCGGGGCCCGGGCGAGGATGCGATCACGCACCGCATCCCCCGGGAGAAACCGTCATGCCCTTGCGCCGTGCCCTGACCGCCCTCCTGCTCTCCGGCGTCCTGCTGCTGGTCCCCGCCTGCGGTGGGGACTCCGGCGAGAGCGCCGGCGGTGGCACCGCGAGCCCCACCTCCTCCGTGCAGAAGCAGAAGCTCGCCAAGACGCGCTTCGTCGCCAACGCCGGACTGGCCGCGGGCGCGACCTACCAGTGGATCGTCAAGCCCTACCGCGAGGGCAAGTTCGAGAAGGACGCCGACGGCCGCAAGCTCACCCTGGTCAAGGCCGGCCTGGCGGGGGCCTTCGCCTACAACCGGCTCAAGGCCGCCGCGGAGAACGCCAAGGGCGACCCGACCCTCTCCAAACTGGTGGCGCCGCTGACCGCGGGCATCGACTCGCTCAAGGACCTGCCGAACAAGCTGCGCAGCGGTCAGGGCACGGACGACATCGTGGGCACCTTCCAGGACACCATCAGCGGCGTGAAGTCGGCCGGTGAGGACGCCGGCGCCAAGGTCACCGACAAGGTGCCCTCGCTGTCCCAGCTCAGCGGCGGATGAGCTCGGCCGGCACCCGCGGGGTGGCCGGGCCGGGCGCGGTGACGAGCAGGTCGGTCACCGGGCCCGACCGCCACACCTCCGGCCGCTCCGCGATCCGCTCCCGCGGGCCGACGAGCGAGATCTCGTCCGCGAAGGCGTCCGGCACCGCCGCCACCGCCTCCTCGCGCCGCCCGCACAGGAGCGGCTCCCGGATGCGCCGGGCCTCCTTCGTTCGGCCTCCTGCGCCAGGGACAGCCGGCCGGGAGAGGGGCCGCGCCTCCAGCAGCCGAGGGCCGGAGCGAGCCGCATGCGCACGCCTCCTGCCGTACCTGATGGAATGTCAGGGGTCGTGCCGCCCCACGCCCGGAAGGGAAACAGCCGTGCCCCGGACCGGACGGCCCGGGGCACGGCTGCCGCGTTTCGCTCGCGCGCCGGGGATCAGCCGCGCTGGATGCCGCTGACGTCCTGCAGGACGCCGCGCCGGCCGTCCTGGGTCTGCGCGACCAGGGCGCCACCGCGCTGCTCGACCGCCAGGTACCAGGTGCCGGGGGTCAGCTCGGCGATCTGCTGGCCCGAACCGTCCTCCGCGTACAGCGGCCGCGCCACGGGCACCGCGAACCAGAAGGCCGCGAACTCCGCGGACGGCTGCTGCGGCTGCTGGGGCTGCTGCTGGCCCTGCGGGTAGCCGTACTGCTCGCCGCCGAACGACTGGTCGGCCGGCATGCCGTGCCCACCGGTCTGCCCCGGGTACCCGTAGCCGCCCTGCTGCACGCCCGGGTACGGCTGGGCCTGCTGGCCGCCGTACGGCTGCGCCTGCTGGGGCTGCTGCGGCCGGGGGGCCGGCAGCAGCGGCGCCTTCAGCGCGGGCAGGCCCTGCAAGGTGAGCAGCATCGCGGCGGCGAGCGCGGCGGCGGCGACGAAGGAGAGGTACGCGCCGGCGGCCAGCCCGAAGACCTCGTTGCCCCTGAAGAGCGACCACAGGGCGTCCCAGGCGGCGGCCACGGACAGCACCGCGCCCCACTGGGCCAGGCCGATGCCGAGCACCTTGCGCCCCTCGGGCTGGAAGCGCGAGGCGACGAACAGGCCGGCGGCGATCAGGCCCAGCAGGTGCACCGAGGGCAGCAGCGGGAACAGCTCGCTCTTCCAGGCGCTGACTGCGCACCCGTCCGCGTTGCAGTCCTTCGCGGCGTAGAAGTTCAGGAACGAGGCGATCAGCAGCAGCAGCGCCGCGCCGATCACCGCGCCGTCTCCTCGGGTGAGGGAGCGGTTATTCACTAGGAGTCCTTGTCAGTCGTCTCGTTGTCGCCGTCGCCGGGCGGATCCCCATCGTATGAGGGCGGTTGCCGCCGGGTGGGACCGGTCCGCCCCTCGGTGACACGATCGGGACCCAATGCTCACCGGCCGATCACTCGTGGTCTTCCAGGAATGCGGTGATGCCGTCCGCGATGCCCTCCGCGGCCCTCTGCCGCCAGGCCGGGCTGGTCATCAGCGCCTCGTCCTTGGGGTCGCGCATGTTGCCGCACTCGATCAATACCTTAGGCACGGTGCTGAGGTTGAGTCCGCCCAGGTCGCGGCGGACGTCCAGGCCGGTGCCGTCGCCGATGTAGTTGGACGGCCGGGTGCCCGTCTCCGCCGCGAAGTGCTGCTTGAGCGTGGTGCCCAGGAGCTTCGACGGCCCGCTGATCCTGCGGGTGTCGGCGATGCCGCGGTGCAGCGAGGCGGGCATGATCACGTGGAAGCCGCGGTTGCCGGCCGCCGAGCCGTCGCCGTGCACCGACACCACCGCGTCGGCCTTCGCCTTGTTGCCGATCCGGGCCCGCTCGTCGATGCAGGGGCCGTACGCGCGGTCCCCGTCGTACGTGAACTTCACCGTGGCACCGCGGGCCTCGAGCAGTGCCCTGGCGCGCCGGGACACGTCCAGCGTGAACGCGGCCTCGGCGTACCCGGCGTTGGTCGCCGTACCCGTGGTGTCGCACTCCTTGCGGGCCGTGCCGATGTCGACCAGGCGGTTGATCTCGGCGGTGTGCCGGCTGTTGCGCGCGTTGTGCCCCGGGTCCAGGACCACGACCTTCCCCGCGAGCGGCTTGCCGGCGCCGGCGGACGGCCCGGAGGACGCCGCCGCCGAACGCTGCGGACGCACGTTCCCCGGGCGGTCGCCGTTCCGTCCGGGGTCGTCCGGTCCGCTCGTCGCGTCCCACACCAGCCACGCGGCCGCGCACGCCGGCACCAGCGCGGCCACCAGGACCACGGGGGAGCGGCCTTTCCTCTTGAACACGTCAGCGATGCTATCCGCCGTCTCAGATCCCGGCGCCCGTGCGCCGGAGGACGTGCAGTGAACCGGTCACGGACACTTCCGTGAACGCGCCCGAGTCCAGCGCCCGCCGGTAGATCCGCCAGGGCGCCTGGCCGCCGTCGGCCGGGTCCGCGAAGACGTCGTGGATGACCAGGAGGCCGTCCTGCGCCAGGTGCGGCACCCAGCCCTCGTAGTCGTTGCCGGCGTGCTCGTCGGTGTGCCCGCCGTCGATGAAGACCAGGGCGAGCGGCTTCCCCCACACCGCCGCGACCTGTGGGGAACGGCCCACGACCGCGACCACGTGCTCCTCCAGCCCGGCGGCGTGCAGGGTGCGCCGGAAGGTGGGGAGCGTGTCCATCAGGCCGACCTCGGGGTCGACGAGCGTCGTGTCGTGGTACTCCCAGCCGGGCTGCTGCTCCTCGCTGCCGCGGTGGTGGTCGACGGTGACGGCGACGGTTCCGCCCTCGCGGGCGGCGGCGGCCAGCAGGATCGTGGAGCGGCCGCAGTACGTGCCGACCTCCAGCAGGGGCAGGCCCGGGAGGCGGGTGGCGGCGTCGGCGGCGGCCGCGTGGAGGGCGAGGCCCTCGTGCGTGGGCATGAAGCCCTTCGCGGCCTCGAAGGCGGCCAGTGCGTCTGCGGGGACCTCTGCGAGGGGTGGCGTGCTCATGCCCCCCATCGTCCCCCACGCCCCCTGCGCCGCCCGCCGGGGGTGCGCGTGGTGGTGACCCCGCAGGCCCGACCCCGGCTCACCGACGCAATCGGGCAGGGGGTGGGCGGACGCTCGCCGCAGGCGCGAACAACCCGCACACGACAACCGGGCGGAAGTCAGAGCCAGCCGTTGTGGCGCGCGGCGCGCACCGCTTCCGCGCGATTCCGGGTCCCGGTCTTCCCGATGGCCGCGGACAGATAATTGCGCACCGTCGACTCCGACAGATGCACCCGCGCCGCGATGTCCGCCACCGTCGCCCCGTCCGCGGCCGCGTTGAGCACGTCCTGCTCGCGCGGCGTCAGCGGGCTGGGCCCCGTGCTGAGGGCGGCCGCCGCCAGGGCGGGGTCGATGACGCGGTGTCCGGCGAGGACGCGCCGGATCGCGGCGGCGAGGTCCTCGACGGGGCCGTCCTTGACCAGGAAGCCGGACGCCCCGGCCTCCATGGCGCGGCGCAGATAGCCGGGGCGGCCGAACGTGGTGAGGATGAGCACCTTGCACCCCGGGAGCCGCTTCCGCAGCTCCGCCGCCGCGTCGAGCCCGCTGAGCCCGGGGAGCTCGATGTCGAGCAGTGCGACGTCGGGCCGGGCCTCCAGCGCCGTGGTGACGATCTCGTCGCCCGCGGCGACCTGCGCGACGACCTCGATGTCATCCTCCAGGTTCAGCAGCAGGGAGAGCGCCCCGCGCATCATGCCCTGGTCCTCGGCCAGCAGGACCTTGATGGCGCTGCTCATGCGGTCCGTTCCTCCTCCACCGGCAGTTCGGCGACCACGCGGAACCCGCCCCGGGGCGCGGGGCCCGTACCGAGGGAGCCGCCGGCCGCGGCGAGCCGTTCGGTGAGGCCCTTCAGCCCGGAGCCGGATCCGGGGGCCGAGCCTACGCCGCCGCCGTCGTCGGTGATCCGCAGGCGCACCTGCCCGTCGGTGCCGGAGAGCTCGATGACGCAGGTGGTGGCCCGGCTGTGGCGTACAACGTTGGTCACCCCTTCCCGCACCACCCAGCCGAGGAGGGCCTCGGTCTGCGAGGGCAGCGGCGGGCCGGACTCCTTGACGACGGCCTCGATCCCGGCGGCCGCCAGGGCCGAGCGCGCGCGGTCCAGCTCGGTGGAGAGGCTGCCTTCGCGGTAGCCGGTGACGGCCTCGCGGATCTCGGTGAGGGCCTGGCGCCCCACCGCCTCGATGTCGGCGACCTGGGCGAGGGCGGCGTCCCGGTCGCGCGGGGCGAGCCGGCGGGCGGCCTCGGCCTTGACGACGACCACGGAGAGGGTGTGCCCGAGCAGGTCGTGCAGGTCGCGGGAGAAGCGCAGCCGCTCCTCGGCGACGGCGTTGCGGGCCAGCTCCTGGCGGGTGGCGCGCAGCTGGGTCACCGCGTCGAAGAGGGTGAGCATGGCCGAGGTCACCAGGCCCGAGATGAGGCTGCCGTACCCGATGGACACGCCGTCCCAGATGTCGCCGCTGCGCATCCCGGAGACGATCCCGGCGGACACCGCGAGGGCGACGAGCACGGGCCCCATCCGCCGGCCGCGCACCACGATCCCGACGGCCAGCGACAGCAGCGGGAAGAACACCAGCCAGCTGCCGCCGTAGCCGATGGCGAGGGCGTAGGTGACGGCGGCCAGGGCGAGGAGGTAGCGCCGGGGCACCTTGCCGCCGGCGGTGCGCGGGGCGAAGGAGGTGAAGACGACCCCGATGTAGAGGGAGTTGAAGGCCAGCAGGCCGAGGCCGCCGAGCCAGGGGTTGGCGGCCTCGCCCTGCAGGAGGTGGGACAGGGCGCCCACGCCCATCAGCAGCCAGGGCAGGAAGGTGAAGCGGGTGGGGGGCTTGAGGTGCTCGATCTCCTCGGAGAAGGGCCGTGTCACCCGCAGCTGCCGCCACCTGTGCCAGATCCGGGCCGGCAGCGGACGCCGGGGTTCCGTCGTGATCGCCATGGCTGGTGCCTCCTGCTCTTCCACGGGGCCGGTGGGCTTCACGGGGTGCGGGCCGAGCGGCGGTAGGCGTACACCGCGTACGCGCCGAAGACGGCCGTCCACCCGGCGAGCACGGCGACGGTACCCGCACGCGGGACCATGCCGTCCGCGATGCTCCAGCCGAGCTGCCCGAAGCGGTGCGACGGGGTCCACTCGGAGACCGCCCGCAGCCAGCCGGGGAAGACGGACGCGGGGATCCACAGCCCGCCGACGACGGACAGGGCCAGGTTGCAGGCCATGTTCACCACGCCGGTGGTCTGCCCGGACAGCCGGTAGCCGTTGCCGAGGCCGAGCAGGGTGAAGGGGGCTGTGCCGACCCACAGCAGCCCGCCGATCGCGGCCCACTGCCAGGGCTCCAGCTCGACGCCGTTGACGAGCCCGCCGGCGAGCAGGACGGCCAGGATGGCGGGCAGCACCGTGACCGAGCCGCTGATGCAGCGGCCGGTGACGACCAGCAGCGGCGACATGGGGGTGATCCGCAGCTGGCGCAGCCAGCCGAGCCCCTTGTCCTCGGCGACGCTCGACCCGGTGGACACCGCCGAGCCCAGCGCGCCGTACGCGGCCATGCCGATCATGGCGGCCAGCGAGGCGGCCTTGTCCTCCTCCGAGCCGGAGACCCCGAGGTTGGTGAAGAGCAGGTACATCATGACGGGCATGCCGACGCCGAAGATCACGAATCCGGCGTCGCGCAGGGTGCGGCGGATCTCCAGCGAGACGTAGGCGAGCAGCATCAGACCTTCTCCTCGGCGAGGGCGGCGGTGTCCTTGGCGGCGGTGTCCTTGGTGGTGGGGGCGGAGTCCTCGGCGGAGGACGGCGCGGTGAGGGAGAGGAACGCGTCCTCCAGGCTGGTGGCGGTCACCGTCAGGCCGCGGACCATGCCGCGGCCGGCCAGGGCGACGACGGTGGCGTCGGAGTCGGCGGAGCGCAGCAGGGCGCGGTCGCCGCGGATTTCCACGGACACCACCCCGGGCAGCTGCCGCAGGCCCTCGGTGGGGGCACCGGCCAGGTCGAAGGACACGAGGTTGCCGCCGACCGCGCGCTTGATGCGCTCGCCGCTGTCGTCGGCGACGACCCGGCCGCGGTCGATGACCACGATGCGGTCGGCGTTCTCGTCCGCCTCCTCCAGGTAGTGGGTGGAGAACAGCACGGTGTTGCCACGGGCCGCGTACGCGCGCATCGAGTCCCAGAAGCCGCGGCGGGCCTCGACGTCGAGGGCTGCGGTGGGCTCGTCGAGCACGATGAGCTCGGGGTTGCCTGCCAGTGCCACGGCGAAGCGGACCCGCTGCGCCTGGCCGCCGGAGAGCCGGTCGGCGCGGCGGCCGGCGACCTCGGTGAGGCCGGCCAGCTCCAGGGCCTCGGCCACGGGCAGGGGGTCGGGGTAGGTGCGCGCCACGAAGGTGATCAGCTCCCGGACGGTCACCCGGGGGATCGGCCGGCCGTCCTGCAGCATCGCGCCGACCCGGCCCGCGCGGACCGCGGTGTGCGGGGTGCCGCCGAAGAGCCGGATCTCGCCGCCGTCGGGTTCGTTGAGCCCGAGCAGCAGGCTGATCGTGGTGGACTTGCCCGCGCCGTTGCGGCCGAGCAGGGCGACGGACTCCCCCCGCCGGATCTCCAGGTCGACGCCGTCCACGGCGCGTACCGCGCCGAACGTCTTGACGGCCCTGGTGAAACTCACTGTCGTCGTCATGTCCCCGACACTACGGCCGCCGCCCCCGTGGGGTCAGTGGGGAATGTACGGACCCGGGCAGGACAAATGTCACCGGCGGGGCACTGTTCTGAGGGTGCGTCAGTTGTTTCCGGGGTCCGGGTGCCGTGATCGCCGCCGCGGGCGGCCACGCGTGGCGTACCACGGCGACGTGGCCGACTTCGGCCAGGCGCAGGATCTGGTGCGGCCGGCGGTCGGCATGTGCGGGGCGCTCGAGATCCTGGTCGACAACGCCGGCATCCTGCGGGACCGGATCGTGTTCTCGATGGCCGAGGGCGAGTGGGACACCGCGTCCGGGTCCACCTCAAGGGACACGTCGCCACCGCCGGGTTCGCCACCACCCGCGTTGCCGCCGCCCACAGGCGCGACGCGAGCGCCAAGGCGAAGCAGGCCCCGGTCTACGGCCGTCGCCCTGGGCAGGTACGGCGTACGCGTCAACGCCATCTGCCCCGGGCGCGCACGCGGATGACCGAGGACGTCTTCGCGGATCCCGGACCCGCGGACGGGCCGGACCCGCTGGGGGTGGAGCATGTCGTCCCGCTCGTCGGCTGCCAGGCGTCACCGGTGGCCGACCGGGCCAACGGCCGGCTGTTCGTCGTGCACGGCGGGATGGTGGCGGTGATGGACCGCCCCCGCTTCGCGGCGAGTTCGGCATCGCCAAGGAGGCGTTCACCCGCGACGAGCCGGACGACGTGCTCACCCCGTACTGGGCGGGCCGTGACCCCGGCGGCACCTTCGCCGCCACCGACGTCCTGGCCCCGCGCCACGAGGGCTGAGACGGGCCCGGGGCCCGTCAGACCTCCATACCGGCGGACCCGGACGGCCGGCGGTGGCGGCCGTGCGGCGGCTGGACCGCCTCGGCGTCGTTGTCGTGGGTGGAAGCCGTACCGCGGTGGCGGCCGGCGTGCAGGCCCTCGGCGTTACCGTCCTCGAAGCGGGCCTCGGCGGCGGTGTCGTGTCGGGCATCGGACATGAGGAGACTCTCCGTCGACTAGCTTGCGTGGTGCGCGGAACGCCGCAGGAGTTTACCGATTCAAGATCCCGTGGCCAGCGGCGCCTTCTGCAACGGGAGCACGGGGCTGGTCCTGCCGGTTGCCTGGGGCTCCGCGGGACCGCCCCCCGCCGCGCTCCCCACCGGGGGCGGCAGGGGCAGCGCGGGCGGCGCCTCGTACTCCACGGTGCCGCACGGGCAGTGCGCGCAGGCGTACGGCAGGCGCAACACCCCACGGGCCGACCACAGGCCGGCCCCGGCCAGCCATCCCTCCGGCGCCGACAGCCAGGTGGCGCGGCGTTCCCCGGGCCGCCAGACCGCCAGTGACGTGCCGTGCGGGCCGTCCGCGCGCAGCGCCACCGCGCACGCCTCGGGCATCAGCGCCTGACCGGGCTGCGCCGCGAACGGGGTGAGCACCGCGTCCGGCACGCGCAGGCACTCGGCGAACCGCATGGGCCGACGGCTGCCCAGGACGCCCCAGCCGATGCGGTCCTCGCCGGTGGCGTCGCTGCGCACTATCACCAGCCCGCTGTCCGGCTCCGCGAGCAGCAGCCGGTCGTTGCTCGCCTCGGTGATCTGCAGCAGCGGGCTGACCGCCCCGGCCCGCTCCAGGTCGACGGCGACCGTCTTGACCGTCCCCTCCGCCTCGCGGTCCAGCGCGAGCAGCCGGCCCGTCCGGTCCAGCCAAGCGCCGCCCCCGCAGCGGCCCGGGACCTCGGCCAGCCGGCGCGGCCGCAGGTCCCGGTCGTCGTGCACGAGCCACACCGCCGACACCTCGCGCGCCGGGTCGTAGGTGAGCGCGTACACCTCGCCCGAGGCGAGCGGAGGCAGCAGCCGCGCCTCCGCGTCCCCGCCCGGCAGCGAGCCGACGAGCAGTTCGCCGGTGCCCGGACCGGTCGGGTAGAGCAGGGCCAGGTCGTACCGGTCGGCGACCTGGCGGCGGATGAGCACCCGGCCGTCGGGCAACGGCAGGACCTCGGAGCACTGTTCCTCGGGCTGGTTGCCGGGCAGGGGCACGGTGTACGGCTCCGGCCCGCCGAGCGTCCAGCGTTCGGGGTACCAGCCGTCACCCCCGTCGGGGCCCTGGGCCAGGCAGGCGGCGTAGGAGCCGTCCGCGGTGATCGTGAACCCGGCCCGTCGCACGGTGGTGGTCTCGGTCGCGCAGGCTGTCATGGTGTGGCTCACCTCCGGGCCACGACGCTAGTTTTCGCACGCCCGGGCGTCCGACACGAGTCGGTGGTCTTCACACGTAAGGGTGGCTCTCGTCCCGTTCCGTCGGACTTCGGATGCTCGGTGTGCTCATGACCAGCCCGGGGATTCCGGCCGCCCGCCACCGGCGCGGTAACCTCGACCCGTGCCGAAACTGTCCGACGTCATCGCCGCCCTCGAAGCCCTCTGGCCCCCGGCCTGGGCCGAGCAGTGGGACGCCGTCGGCCTCGTCTGCGGGGACCCCGACGCGGAGGTCGGCCGGGTGCTGTTCGCCGTCGACCCGGTCCGGGAGGTCGTCGAGGAGGCGATCACCACCGGCGCCGACCTGCTGGTCACGCACCACCCCCTCTACCTGCGCGGGACGACGACGGTCGCGGCGACCGGCTTCAAGGGCCGCGTCGTGCACACCCTCATCAGGAACGACATCGCGCTGCACGTGGCGCACACCAACGCCGACCGGGCCGACCCCGGGGTCTCCGACGCCCTCGCCGAGGCCGTCGGCCTGCGGGTCACCGGACCGCTCGTGCCCGACCCCGCCGACCCGGCCGGCCGCCGCGGCCTCGGCCGGATCGGCGAGCTGCCCGAGCCGATGACGCTGTCGGAGTTCGCCCGCCGCGCGGCGGCCGGCCTGCCGGCCACCGCGACCGGGCTGCGCGTGGCGGGCGACCCCGGGCGCCAGGTGCGCACCGTCGCGGTGTGCGGCGGCTCCGGCGACAGCCTCTTCGACGACGTGCGCAGGGCCGGGGTGGACGTCTACCTCACGGCCGACCTGCGCCACCACCCGGCGTCCGAGGCGCAGCAGGCGGGTCCGCCGGCGCTCGTCGACGCCGCCCACTGGGCCACCGAATGGCCCTGGTGCGAGCAGGCCGCCCGCCGGCTCGACGAGGTCTCGCAGCGGCACGGCTGGGCGCTGCGCACCTCCGTGTCACGCGCCGTCACCGACCCGTGGACGGCCCATACCCCCGCACTTCCCCTTGACGAACCCACGACCTCAGGAGCCCCCCGCTGAAAGCCGCGCCCGCAGACCAGATCCGACTGCTTGAGGTCCAGGCCCTCGACGCGCGCCTCGCGCAGCTGGACCACAAGCGCAAGAACCTTCCCGAGCACGCGGAGATCGAGCGCCTGAACTCCGACGTGAGCCAGCTGCGCGACCTGCTGGTCGCCGCCCAGACCGAGGAGAGCGACACCGCCCGCGAGCAGACCAAGGCCGAGCAGGACGTGGACCAGGTGCGCAAGCGCGCCGTCCGCGACCAGGAGCGGCTGGACTCCGGCGCGGTCTCCTCCCCCAAGGACCTGGAGAACCTGCAGCGCGAGATCGCCTCGCTCGCCAAGCGGCAGAGCGACCTCGAGGACGTCGTCCTGGAGGTCATGGAGCGCCGCGAGGGCCTGCAGGAGCGGGTCCAGGAGCTGACCGGGCGCCTGGAGTCCGTGCAGGCCAAGGCCGGCGAGTCCGAGGAGCGCCGCGACACCGCGCTGCGGGAGATCGACGCCGAGGGCTCCGCGGTCGTCAAGGAGCGCGAGATCATGGCCGCCTCGGTCCCCGCCGACCTGCTGGGGCTCTACGACAAGCTGCGCGCCCAGTCCGGCGGTGTCGGCGCCGCCCGGCTCTACCAGAAGCGCTGCGAGGGCTGCCGGCTGGAGCTGAACATCACCGAACTCAACGAGGTGCGGGCGGCCGCCGCCGACGAGGTCGTGCGCTGCGAGAACTGCAGGCGCATCCTCGTCCGCACCCCCGAGTCGGGCCTGTAATGGCCCGTACGTTCGTGGTGGAGGCCGACGGAGGGTCCCGGGGCAACCCGGGGCCGGCCGGGTACGGCGCCGTCGTCCGCGACGCCGCCACGGGCGAAGTGCTGGCCGAGGCCGCCGAGTTCATCGGCACGCACACCAACAACGTCGCCGAGTACCGGGGCCTGATCGCCGGGCTGCGCGCCGCGCACGCGCTCGACCCGCAGGCCCGGGTGCGGGTGCGGATGGACTCCAAGCTGGTCGTCGAGCAGATGTCCGGCCGCTGGAAGATCAAGCACCCGGACATGCGGCCGCTGGCCGCCGAGGCGAAGGCGGTCCTGCCGGCCGAGCAGGTCAGCTACGAGTGGATCCCGCGCGAGAAGAACAAGCACGCCGACCGGCTCGCCAACGAGGCGATGGACGCCGGCAAGCGCGGCAAGCAGTGGGAGCCCGGCCGCTCCGCCGCCGCGCTGGTCACGGCGGCGACCGAGCCCGAGCCCGTGGACGAGGCCCCCAAGGCCCCGCCCGTCGGCTGGGCCGCGGCGGCCGACCTGGGCACGCCCACCACCTTCGTCCTGCTGCGGCACGGCGAGACCCCGCTCACCGCGGAGAAGCGCTTCTCAGGCAGCGGCGACGACCCGGAACTGTCCGAGAAGGGCCGCTGGCAGGCCCAGCGCGTCGCCGACGCCCTCGCCGCCCGCGGCACCGTCCAGGCCGTCGTCAGCTCGCCGCTGGCGCGCTGCCGGCAGACCGCGCGGACCGTCGCGGACCGGCTCGGCCTCGACGTACGCGTCGAAGAGGGGCTGCGCGAGACCGACTTCGGCGCGTGGGAGGGGCTGACCTTCGCCGAGGTGAAGGAGCGCCACCCGGCCGAACTCGACGCCTGGCTCGGCTCCGCGAAGGCCGCCCCGCCCGGCGGGGAGAGCTTCGCCGCCGTCGCCCGACGGGTCTCCCTCGCCCGGGACAAGCTGATCGCCCGCTACGCCGGCCGCACGGTGCTGGTGGTCACCCACGTCACCCCGATCAAAACCCTGGTCCGGCTGGCGCTGGGCGCCCCGCCGGAGTCGCTGTTCCGGATGGAACTGTCGGCGGCGGCGCTGTCGGCGGTGGCGTACTACGGGGACGGGAACGCGTCGCTGCGGCTGCTCAACGACACGTCGCACCTGCGCTGACGGCGAGGCCACGCGCAGTGCGGCCGCCTCGCGGGCGAGCCCTCCACCCGGTCCCCGTCGCGGTCCCGCGGGGTGTCCCTGCGGGACCGTCCAACTGCCGCCCGCACAGGCGACGACCGGCAGCGGGGCGGCCGGCACCCTGGGATACGCCGTGCCGCCGGCCGCCTCCGCGGGAGAGAACTTCAGCCCGCGCGAAGCCGCGTTCGGCCGGGGCGACCACCTCGGAGGCGGTCGACACCCCGGGCAGGAACGGCAGCCCGGGCGCGGTCATCGCGTCGAGCAGGCCCCCGTCCACCCCGGGCTCACCAGGAACCGCGCCCGGCCCGCGCCGCCGCCCCCACCTGCTCCGCCCGCACCACCGTCCCGGCCCCACGACCGCCTCCGGCACGGCGCGGGCCGCCGCGGTGACCGCCTCCAGCGCGGTGGGGTCCGCAGCGTGATCTCCACCGCGGTCAACCCGCCGCGGACCGGGGCCCGGACGAGCGGGGGCGCGTCGGCGGGGTCGTGCAGGGTGAGCACCGGGGACGACGGGGGCGAGGTTCAGCACCATGCGCCGCATCGTGCCGCCCCCATGCGGCCCCCACAACGGCCGTTGCGCGCAACGGAGCCGCACACGACAACGGCGAGAACGGCGCCGCACAAGGCTCAGTGAACGTTCGTCACGAGGACGTCGAGGCGGCCGGGACCGGCCACTTCCACCGTGAAGCCGAGGTCGCGCAGGGCCGCGACCAGCGCGTCGGGGTTCTTGGGGCGTGCCCCGGACCCCAGCAGGGCCCGCACGATCCGCCCCTTGGTCGCCTTGTTGAAGTGGCTGACGACCTTCCGCGTCTTCGCCTGCACCACCCGCACCGTCGCCGTTCGTCCCGCCAGCGCGCTGCGCGGGGCCGGCTTCCACGCCGCCCCGTACGCCGAGGAGCGCAGGTCCAGCAGCAGGCCGCCGCCGGCGGCCTCCGCGGCGTCCGGGAGGGCCTCGGCCAGATGCGTGCGCCAGTACGTGGCGAGAGCCCCGAGCGCCGGCAGCTTCACGGCCATCGAGCAGCGGTACGCGGGGATCGCGTCCCGGACGCCGACCGCGCCCCACAGCCCGGAGAAGACCAGCAGTGACCGGGCCGCCCGGCGCCGGGCGGCGGCGTCCAGGGTGGCCAGGCCGAGGGCGTCGTAGAGGACGCCGGTGTAGATCTCCCCCGCCGGCCGGGTCCGTGCGTCGCGCAGCCCCGCGTTGCGGGCGATCTCGCCGCGCAGTCCGGGGCTGAGCCCCAGTACTTCCGCCGCCTTGTCCTCGTCGCCGCCCGCGCAGAGCCCGACGAGCTCGTCCAGCACCGTCGCGCGGGCCGTGGTGAGCCCGGGCAGGGAGAGGGAGCCCAGGTCGACGGCGGGGCCGGTGCCGTCGGTGGCCTTGCCCTCGGACGGCGGTAGCAGGACGAGCACAGCTGTTCTCCTTCACGTTTCCCCGGTGCAGTGCAGCCTACGACCGCCCGGCTCAGGCTCGCTGCATGCCTCGTCGTCCCCTGCGCGTGACCACCGCCGACGGAGCCCGGCTGAGGTCCGCCCTCGAAGCACCGCGCACGGACCTGCACGTGCGGCGGGGCTTCCCGGCGGGCGTGCTCGCGGAGGCCGAGCAGGCCGCGCGCGACCCCCGGCTGCCCGGGTACGACGCCACCGACGCGCCGTTCTTCACGGTCGATCCGCCCGGCTCGCTCGATCTGGACCAGGCGATGCACCTTGCCGTCCGGGAGGGCGGCCGGGGCTACCGGGTGGCGTATGCCATCGCCGACGTCGCCGCCTTCGTCACCCCCGGTGGCGCGCTGGACGCCGAGGCGCACCGGCGGGTGCAGACCCTCTACTTCCCCGACCTGCGCGTGCCGCTCCACCCGCCGGTGCTCGGCGAGGGGGCGGCCAGCCTGCTGGCAGGCCAGGAGCGGCCCGCCGTGCTGTGGCGCATCGACCTCGACGCGGACGGCGCGGTCACCGACGTCGACGTACGCCGCGCCCTGCCCCTGCGGCGCCTGGTCGACCGCTACGCGGCCGAGTTCTGCGTGGCGGCCGTGGCCGGCCAGGATCCGCCCGAGTGGGTCGAGGAGGCCTTCCGCGAGCTGCCCCGGGACATGCGCGGCGGCTCGCAGTTCGCGGGCACCATCGAGAGCGCCTCGCTCGACCTCATCGAGGCAGCCCTCCTCAAGGACCGCGTCGTCGGCGAGGTCTTCGACGCCTTCGTCATCGACATCAGGGACTCCGACCCGACCTCAGGCACCGTCCACCTCCGCGACCCGGCGGTCATCGCCCACGTCCGAGGCGGCACCGCCCCGCTCCCGCTCGGCGAGCCGCTCCCGGTGCGCCTCACGCAGGCGGACCCGGGCCGCCACACGGTGCTTTTCACCCCGGCGTGATCGCCCGGTAGCATGGTCGGCACGGCAGACGAGCCGAGCGGGCGGCCGCGTCAGGACTTCGGTCCTGCCGAGGAACGTCCGGGCTCCACAGGGCAGGGTGGTGGGTAACGCCCACCCGGGGTGACCCGCGGGACAGTGCCACAGAAAACAGACCGCCGGGGCCGCGAGGCTCCCGGTAAGGGTGAAACGGTGGTGTAAGAGACCACCAGTGCCCAGGGTGACCTGGGCAGCTAGGTAAACCCCACCCGGAGCAAGGTCAAGAGGGGCCGTCGCGAGACGGCCCTGCGCGGACGATCGAGGGCTGCCCGCCCGAGTCCGCGGGTAGACCGCACGAGGCCGGCGGCAACGCCGGTCCTAGATGGATGGCCGTCGCCCGGCCGGCCGCGAGGCCGACCGGGGACAGAACCCGGCGTACAGCTCGACTCGTCTGCCTCACTCCCGCCGGCGCCGCCGCTCTCCGCCGACAGTTCCGCGCGCTTCTCGGCGGGCCGCGCCATCCCGTACTCCTCCACGACCGCGCGGCGGCGCCCGGGTGGCCGGAGGCGAGCAGGGCGCGGGCCTGCCACGGGCGGATGCGGGTGAGCTGCGGTGCGGACGTACGGGCCGGACGGCCGCCTGGGCGGGCGGCAATTCGGTCAGCACCGCGCAGTTCACCTCGGGGCCGGTACTCGCCGCGTTGGCGCGGTCGAGGTCGTGCAGCGTGGGGCGGGCCGGTCTTCGGCAACCGGGCCCCGGGACGGGAGCGGTGGCGGCCCCGGGCGGGTGGGAGACCGCGCAGGGGACGGCCGCGCACCGCTCCGGGCCGGTACCGGGCCGTGGGCCGCTCGGGAAGACTGCCGGAATCCGGCAATGCGCCCGGGCGGCGGCTCCTGCCATCCTCGCCGTGGCACCGGCGACCGACCCCGCCTCAGGCGGCACGACGCGCCCGGGAGGAGCAGGACCACGTTGCGCACAGGGGGCTCGGGTGGCGGACGGCGACGCGGCCGGAGGGCTGTTCACGGTGGCATGGGGGCTGTGGGCGACAGGCTTCGGCTGGATCGTCGCCACGGACTTCCGGGGCGCGGCGCGCCGCTTCCACGCGCTGTCCGAGTGGTCCGTGCCCTTCGGCCGGACCGGGACGCCGCGGGTGGGCGTCGGGTTCGTCCGCTTCGTGGCCGGGGTGTTCGCCCTCGTCGGACCGGTGGTCCTGGTCGGCGGTCTGCTCGAACTGGGCCGGGGGCATGTGCGGCCCGAGGGGTTCCCCCGGATGCCTGTCTCCCTCGCCGTGTTCGCCGCTCTCCTCGCCGTCCTGGGGCTGTGGATGTTCTGGCGGCCTTCCGGCTGGCTCCGCCGGGAGTGGGACGGGGGCGGCGGGGTCCGGCGCGCCGCGACCGTCGTCATCACGGTGGCGGGCACCGGCTTCCAGGCCGCGCTGGTGCTCGGCCGGCCGGTCGCCACGTTGGCCCTCTGGCTGCTGGGCGGGGCGGCGGGAATGCTCCTCCTGCCGACGCCCGCCGCCGCCCCCGGTCACGGTGACGCGCAGATCCCACGGTGACGACGGACGGCCCTCCGCCCCGGTGTTCAGCGTGCCCGCGCGGCGCGTCCGCAGGCGCGTCGGCCGTGTTTCGGGCCGCCCGCCGGCCACAGGCGCGGCCGACGCCGCGCGGCGAGGTCCTCGGTCCAGCCGACCAGCAGGACGGCCGCGCCGATGAGCGGCCAGACGACCAGGAACTGGAACCAGGTCGCGTCGAGCGGGAGACGGGCCTCGAAGAACGGCACGTCCCACATCAGGTCGATCAGCGGGACGCTGACGAAGAGCGCGACCTCGTGCCACAGGTAGACAGTCACGGCGCGGGCGTTGAGCAGCCCCACGGCTCCGTCGGCCCCGGGCACGCGGCCCATCCGGCGCGGGCGGAAGCGCAGCAGCAGGAGCACGAAACCGGCCGACCACAGCGCCTGGGCCAGCGGGATCTCACCGAGGTCGATGCCCTCGTCGGTGGGGTGGGTGTACGCGAACCAGCCGCCCGCGACGAGGCAGAGCGCGGCCGCGGCGACCACCGTGCGGGCCCGCAGGGCGTCCAGCAGGCCGTCGCGGTGCGCGAAGCCGAGCAGCCAGCAGGCGGCGAAGGTGGCGAGGTCGACCACCGGGGTGAGGGCCGGCTCGGTGAGCGGCAGCCGGTCGTACTGGGCGAGGACGGCCAGTGCGCCGCAGGCCGCCAGGCACGGGCGCGGCGCCGTCCGGAAGGCCTTGAGCAGCCACGGCGAGAGCAGGACGAGCCACAGGTAGGTGCGGATGTACCAGAGCGGGGCGATGATCTGCTCGGCCCAGGCGGTGCCGGGCGGGTCCGCCAGCGGCAGGATCCACAGCAGCATCCGGTGCCAGGAGTGCGGCCGCCAGCCGTGCAGCAGCATCAGGACGTTCACGGCCGCGGAGAACAGCCAGAAGGGCACCAGCAGCCTCCGCAGCCGGCCGCGCACCACGGACAGCGCGGGCCGCTGCAGCGAGTGCGCGGCCAGGGACCCGGCCAGGGCGAACATGATGCCGATGGACGGGAGGAGCAGGGTCAGCCAGGCCCAGCCGAAGGTGTGGTAGACGACCACCCGCACCAGGGCGAGGGCGCGCAGCAAATCGAGGTAGCGGTCCCGGCCGCCCCCGCCCCCGCCGCCGGAGGAAGCGGCGGCGGGGGCGGCGGGGCTGGAGCTCCGTGGACCCGGTATGTGCGACCCGGCGCCGTCCGCGGGCGGGGGCGGAGCCGCCGGGGCTGCCGCCTCAGGTGCTTCGGGCATGGGGCAACTCCTCGGGAAAGTACCGATGTTCAGACGCGGCCGGCGCTGCCGCTGCCGACGGTGGGCGCGCCGACCTCGCCCGTGCGCCGCAGTTTGTGCCAGCCCAGCCGCCCGCCGTTCACGGCCGTCACGCAGGACTGCAGCAGCACCAGGTACATCAACTGCCGGTACAGCACCTGCTGCAGGGGCAACGGCCACAGGTCCCGCAGCGGCTCGCCGTCCAGCCGGAAGGCGTACGCCGCGCACGCGGCCTGCACAGCGAGCACGCCCGCCCACGCGAGCGCGGTGCGAAACGGGTCCATGAAGACCAGGCCGTAGATCGCGAACACGTCGATGAGCGGCGCCAGCAGCGGCGCGAGCACCTGGAAGAGGACGACGAGCGGGAGCCCGACCCGGCCGAAGCGGCCGGAGTGCCCGCGGTCCAGGACGGCGCCGCGGTGCTTCCACATCGCCTGCATGGTGCCGTAGCTCCAGCGGTAACGCTGCTTCCACAACTGCCGCACCGAGGACGGCGCCTCGGTCCAGGCGCGGGCGTTCTCGGCGTACACCACGTGCCAGCCGGCGCGGTGCAGCGCCATGGTGACGTCGGTGTCCTCGGCGATGGTCTCGTCGCTCATGCCGCCGACGTCGCGCAGCGCGTCCCGCCGGAAGGCGCCGCACGCGCCCGGGATGGTGGGCATGCAGCGCAGCAGGTCGTACATGCGCCGGTCGAGGTTGAAGCCCATCACGTACTCGATGTGCTGCCAGCGCCCGATCATCCGGGAGCGGTTGCCGACCTTGGCGTTGCCGGCGACCGCCCCGACCCGGGGGTCGCCGAAGGGCTGCACCAGTTCGCGGACGGTGGCCGGCTCGAAGACCGTGTCGCCGTCCATCATCACGATCAGGTCGTGCCGGGCGTGCGCCACACCGTTGTTGAGCGCCGCGGGCTTGCCGCTGTTGGGCTGCCGTACGACGGTGACTGCGGGCAGGTCCAGGGCCTCGACGAGGTCGGCGGTGCCGTCGGTCGAGCCGTCGTCGACGACCACGATCTCCATGGGATGGCCGCTCGCGGCGAGGGAGCGCACGGTCTGGGTGATGCACTCCTTCTCGTTGTACGCGGGCACGATGACGCTCACCGGCTCGGTGACCGCCGGCCCCCAGCGGAAGCCGGGCGCCCGGCGCTGCCGCGCGTGGCGGCGCGCCAGCACCAGCATGGCGGCGAACCGGGCCAGCACCAGCAGGCCCACCCCGGCCAGGAGGACGGCGAGCGCCGGGACCGCGGCCTCGGAGACCTCCACCGCGGCGACGAAGACCCGCCCCTTCCACAGCTCCGAGCCGCTGACCCTGTCGTTGGTGGACGTGGCGCCGACCGCCCCGCCCACCGTGGCGAAGCGGTAGCCGCGCTCCTTGAGCCGCGGGATCAGCCGGTCCAGTGCCGCCACGGTCTGCGAGCGGTCGCCGCCGGCGTCGTGCATGAGCACGATCGCGCCCTCGCCCGGCTTCGCCGGCACGGACGCGTCCACGATCGCCTGCACGCCCGGCCGACGCCAGTCCTCGGCGTCGCGGTCGATGAAGGCTGTCACGTAGCCCTGCTTGCCGACCCGCTGGACGACCGGCCAGGACAGGTCGTCCAGCGCGTCGGCGGTCGAGGAGTAGGGCGGGCGGAAGAGGGAGGTGTGGATGCCGGCGGCCCCCGCGAGCGCCAGTTGGGTCTGGGACAGCTCCCGGTCGATCCGCCCCGGCGACTGGTACACCAGGTCGGGGTGGGAGAAGGTGTGCACCCCGATCTCGTGGCCCTCGGCGACCATCCGCCGGATCAGCCCGGGGTGCCGGGCGGCCATGCCGCCGGTCACGAAGAAGGTGGCGCGCACGTGTCGCCGCTCGAGCACGTCCAGCACCTTCGGTGTCCAGACCGGGTCGGGTCCGTCGTCGAAGGTGAGGGCGATGGTGCGGTCCGGGGTGCGGTACGAGCGGGGCCGTTCGCCGGTGGCGTCGACCACCGGGCCGCCCTCCAGCACCGCCTCCGGCACCTTGTCCGCCGAGACCGGCGGATGGACCCGGTGGTCGGCCTCGAAGTCGCCGCGTACGTAGCCGCCGAGCAGCAGGACGCACACGAGCACCACGAGGGCGAGCAGGGGTATGACGAAGCGGGGGCGCAGGGCGGTCACTGGCCGCCCTGCGGCTGCTGGTCGACGGGGCCGTCGGAGGCGCCCGGGGCGGCGGAGGCGGAACCGCTGGGCTGCGCCGACGGGGAGCCGGACGGCGCCGGTTCGGTCGCGGTCGCGCCGGCGGTAGGGGTCGGGGCGGCAGGGCTGCCCGCGGTCGCCCGCGGGGTGGCGGCGGCGCCGCCACCCTTGGCCGGGCGATCGGTCCGGGAGACGCTGGGGCTGGGGGAGGACGGGGAGCCGGCCGTCCCGGGCGGGGACGGCGCGGCCGCCGCCCCCGCCCGGAGGAAGCCCGCCGTCACCGGGGGTGCTGCGGCCTGGTCGGCCGGTACGTCGAGTTCCCCCGTCCCCGAGGAGCCCGCCTCGTCCGGCGCTGTGCTCGGCACCCCCGGCAGCGGCAGCAGCGTCTTCGGCGCGATCGGCGTCGCGCCGGAGAGACTGAGCGCCAGCGCCGCCGTGTAGACGGAGCATGCCGCGCCGACCAGCCAGCCGGCCCTGCGTACCGCGCGGGCCCGTCTCCCGCTGGAATCGACGAACACGGGACCGGGCAGCGCTATCAGCTCGGTCTCCGGTTCGGGGGCCCCGGCCTGGGACCCGACTTCGTCTGCGGGCGTTTCTGACCATACGTCGCGGTGGTGCTTGGAGAGCATGCCGCAACGTAACGCGACGCAAGCGGTCCTATGGGACGTATTTCGGACTTGACCATTTCCGTGGGTGAAGTGGTCGAATCCGGCCGTGGGTGGGTGTGGCCGGGGCGGCGGTCCCGGCCGTGCCCTCAGCCGCGGCCGATGTACGGCATCGTCGTCGCCATCACCGTCGCGAACTGCACGTTCGCCTCCAGCGGCAGCGAGGCCATGTGCGCGACGGTGCGGGCCACGTCGGTGACGTCCATCAGGGGTTCGGCCATCAGTCGTCCGTCCGCCTGCGGGGTCCCGGCCGCCATCCGCTCCGTCATCCCCGTGGCCGCGTTGCCGATGTCGATCTGGCCGCAGGCGATCCGGTACGGACGGCCGTCCAGCGACGGGGACTTCGTCCGTCCGGTGACGGCGTGCTCGGTCGCCGTGTACGCAGCGCTCCGCGGCCGCGGCGCGTGTGCGGAGATCGACCCGTTGCCGATGATCCGCCCGCCCTGCGGCCGCTGCGCGCGCATCGTCCGGAAGGCCGCCTGCGCGCACAGGAACGCGCCGTTGAGGTTGACGTCGACGACGGCACGCCACTGCTCGTACGTCAGCTCGTCCAGCGCTACGGCGGACGCCCCCGTTCCCGCGTTGTCGAACAGCAGGTCGACGCGGCCGGAGCGGGCGCCCGCGGCGGCGAACAGGGCGTCCACCGCCTCCGGGCGGGTGACGTCCGTCGGGATGACCGCCACCGCCTCGTCCGGCAGGCCGTCGGCGGTCCCGCGCAGCGCCTCCTCCCGCCGGCCGGCCGCTGCCACGACCCAGCCGCCGGCCACCAGTTCGCGAGCCACCGCCCGCCCGATGCCGGACCCGGCCCGGTGACCACCGCGACCCGGTGCGCCGCGCCCGTTCCATTTCCCGCGATCTCGGTCATGGCTCCGCAGGGTATGCGGTGCCACGATGAAACCATGTCACCCTACGCCGAGCCCCTGTCGCACAAGGAGATCGAGGACCGCCTCGCCGAGCTGCCCGGCTGGTCCCTGTCCGAGGACGGCGCGAGCCTGCTGCGCACGTACCGGCTGCCGCACATCCCGGCGGCGGTCCTCGTGATGCACATCGCGCAGATCCAGGACGAGCTGAACCACCACAGCGACCTGACGCTGGGATACCAGACGGTCGCCGTCTCCATCACCACGCACGCGGCGGGCGGCCGGCTCACGGAACGGGACTTCGGCCTGGCCCAGCGTATCGAGGGCATCGCCCCGTCCCACGGGGCCGCGTAGCCGCGGCACGAGGGGCTCCGTCGCCGCTCCGCGGTGCCCCTCCATCCGGCCGGTCCGCCGGGTGGCGGAACGCGCCGGCCGGAGTCCCCGGCCTGCCGTCCCCCAGCCGGACCGGGACGGCCGTGGGCCCACGGGTGAGCGCGCGGTACGGCCCAAAACCCCGCGCCGGGCGAGGCCCCTACCGGGCGCGGCGGCGAGCGCGCCGGTCCGGGGCGCGGCCACAGCGCACAAGTGCCCGCGTCACCGGGGTCACGGCCTGAGCGGCGGCTGATGGCGCGCGGACCCGGTTGCCGCCCTCCGGGCCGCGGTAGCCGCCCCGGGCGCCGCGCGACGGCCGGGGCCCACGTCAGTCCGCCGCCAGCAGGTGGGCGGGGGCGATACGGGAGTGGAGACGGACGGGGAAGGCGAGGGCAGCGCAGACCAGGGCGACGGCGGCCACGGTGGCGAGCAGCGCGGCACCGCCCACCGCCGGCAGACGTCCGTCCAGCATGCCCCGACCGATCGACAGGACCGTCACGAGCCCGGCGACCGCACCGCTCAGGCCGCCCAGGAGGGCGAGCAGGACTCCCTCGTAGAGGCTGAGCCGGGCGAGTTCGCGCGTCGTCCAGCCGGTGGCGCGCAGGACGGCGAGGTCGGCGGCGCGCTCGCGCATGGACAGGACCAGTACGTCCACGGCCCCGGCGGCGCCGAGCAGCAGGGACAGGGCGACGCTCAGGTAGTCGGCGGTACGGGCCTGCGCGACGACGGCGTTGCCGAGCAGCGAGCCGGCCACCTGGCCGCGGAAGCCCAGGGTGAGGGCGAGCAGAACGGTGAAGGCCGCCACGCCCAGCGCCAGTCCCGCCGCGCCGAGCACGGTCCGGCCGCGAACCCGCAGCAGGTTGCGTGTGGCCAGGCCCATGACCGAGCGGACGGGCGTCGCCCGGCCGGTGGCGGCCACCGGCGGCGTGATGGCGTCCAGCGGTGTCAGCCGGGTGGCCCGCCAGGCGGGGAACACGCCGGCGGCGACGGTCAGCAGCAGTGCGACGGGCAGTACCAGTGCCGCCCTGACGACCGCGTCGGACAGTCCGAGCAGCGAGCCCAGGAGCCAGGCGAGCACCGAACCGGCCGCGCCCGCCCCGAGGCCGATGGCCACCAGTTCGCCGAGGATCAGCCGGAGGATCTCCGCCGAGGACCACCCCAGGCCGCGCAGAGTGCCGATCTCGACGCGGCGTGACCGTACCGAGGCGAGCGCGGCCTGCGCCAGGAAGAGTCCGCACACCACCAGGACGAGCACGAACAGCACGGCGCTCTTGGTGTCGACGGCCCTGAGGATGCGCAGGGCCACGCCCTTGGCCGTCCAGTTCTCGGAGACGTTGACGCCCGACGGCAGCATGAGGGTCTGCGGCGCGGGGGAGCTGCCGACGGTGATGTCCACCTGCAGCCCGGGGTACGCGGCGCGGATCTGGCCGGCGACCGAGTTGACCCGGGCCTGGGAGGCGGGGTCGACGCCGGTGACGCCGGCCGCCCGGATGCGGATGGCGCTGATCGGCGCCTTGTCCTGCACGGAGGCCTTCTGGCGGCTGTTGGCGAGGACGGAGACCGAGTCCATCGTGGTGAGCAGGGTGGGCGGCGCGGTGAGGTAGCCGCCGAGGTTGCGGTCCGGTCGCAGCGGGCGGTCGTGCAGGGCCGCGCGGCCGGCCGCGTCGGCGCCGGTGACCTGCGGGGACCGGTAGGTCTCCAGCGGGACCTCGGACAGCGCGGAGAAGCCGGGGAGCCTGGCGGTGTCGTAGCGGCCGACGATGTCCACGAGCGGCTGCGAGGACCGCCCGAATTCCGAGTCGCCGCAGGTCCGGACGCCCCAGCAGAACCCGGACGTGCTGGGATGAGCGGTGGCCTTCCGGAACTGGGTGCCCGTGTTCTCCTCGGGGACGTCCTCGACGAACTGCTCCTCCTGGCGGGTCCGCCAGAGCTCGGGGGACTGGCCGGCGCGAGGCTGGGGAACCAGCCGGCCCCGCGAACGGCGGTAGTCGACCGGTCCGATCGTCCAGTAGGCCTCGGTGCCGAGGTTGAACAGCGAGTCGGCGGGCGGGAATCCCTTGGCGAGGTCGGCGGTGACACGCCCGACGGGTGTCCCGTGCAGGCCGTTGACGAAGTCGTGGGCGGCCGGGCTGCCCAGCTTCGCGGGCACCGCCGCGGGGTCGCCGATGTCCAGCCGCTCCACGGTGGCGTTCAGGGTCCCCGCGGTCAGCGCCTTGCTGCTGAGCAGGGCCGGGATCAGGTAGTACGGCTCGTCCGAGTAGTTCTTCTTCGTGCCCCAGACGGGCCTGTCCCGGTCGGTGAGCATGCGGCCGGTGGTGACGGTGCTGTGCAGGCCCACCAGTTGGTCCTCGGCGGTGGGATCGATCGCCGAGAGCAGCACCGGATAGGACGCCGGGACCTCGATCGTGGCTCTGCCCCGGCCTGACTGGCAGTTGAGCTGGGAGTTCATGTCCCGCTCGAAGGGTGAGTGCTCCCGGCGGTCCTCAGGGACGGGCGTGGGCGTCAGCGGAGTGTGGTCGCCGCCGTTGATGAGGATGCCGGTCTTGTTCTCGTTGTAGTACCAGCAGACGTAGTACTTCCCGTGTCCGGTGTCCTCCTCCTGCAGGCCGTAGAAGTGGGTTCCGGTGTAGTCCTTGAACGTCTTGACGGGGTTGCGGGTCAGATAGACGTACTGGTCGGCGGCCCGGTACCTGCCCAGCCCCGCGGTCAGGGTCGGGCTGACCCGGAGTATCTGGGTGGTCGCCCCGCTGTCCAGGAACGCGGACACGTCGATCGTGAACCGCCCCGGGACCATCAGGTAGCCGACGTTGGCGACCGGCGCCGCGACCTGCACCCCGGCCATTGCCCTGATCCGGTCGTACTGGTCGAGGGTGATGCCGCCGAAGATCCCGGAAAGGAAGTTCGCCTCGACCAGACCGTCGCTGCGCTCGACCGCGGTCTGGCTCCCGCGGGGGCGCACCAGGACGTCGTACGCGGAGCGGGCGTTCTTCCGCACGGTCTCGGTGGTCCGCGCCTGACTGGTGGTCACCGTCGAGGTGAGCAGGGTGAAGCTGGTGGCCGCGACCAGGATGCCGGCGGCCAGGGCCAGCGCGCGGGCCCGATGCCGCCGCAGCTGGGACCAGATCATGGCTATCACGGACGGAACCCCCCGAGCCGGTCGAACACGTCGGCGGCCGGCGTCACGAGCTCGTCGGAGGTGATCCGGCCGTCGTGGAGCCGCACGATGCGGTCGCAGTTCGCGGCGACCTCGGCGTCGTGGGTCGCGACCAGCATCGTCATGCCGTACTGCCGGCTCAGGGCGAGCAGCAGGTCGATGATCTCCCGCCCGGTCGAGCTGTCCAGGTTGCCGGTCGGCTCGTCCGCCAGCAGCAGTCCCGGCCGGTTGATCAGCGCCCGGGCGACCGCGACCCGTTGCTGCTGGCCACCGGACAGCTCGGACGGCAGCGCACCGGCGCGGTGCGCCAGGCCGACGGCCTCCAGCAGCTCCCCGGCCCGGGCCCGCCGGTCGAAGTCCACCCGGCGGGGCAGTACCGGCGCGAGGACGTTGTCCAGCACCGTCAGGGCGGGCAGCAGGTGGAAGCGCTGGAAGACGAAGCCGGTCCGGCGGCGGTGGGCGTCCAGCCGGCCCGGCGTGAGTTCCTCGCCGTCGACCTCGACGATGCCCGAGTCCGGCCGGTCCATGCCGCCGATCAGGTGCAGCACGGTGGACTTGCCGGCGCCGGACGGGCCGGTGAGCGCGACGGACATGCCGTCGTCGATCTCCAGGTCGACGGAGTCCAGCGCGGTGATTCCGGGGTAACCCCGGGTCACTCCCCGCAGTGTCACGCCCATGGTCCTGCCCACCTCCTGCATTGTGCCAATGCAGGAGTACATTGTCACAATACATAGGGGGTGTAAAATGCCTTTGCATCATGCGGTGCTCGCGTTGCTGTCCGACGGGCCGAGCCACGGCTACGAGCTGAAGGGGCGCTTCGAGGAGGCGATCGGCCCGCAGTGGGGCGGCCTCAACATCGGCCACCTGTACCAGATCCTGGACCGCCTCGTGCGCGACGGCTACGTCACCCGGTCCCATGTGACCCAGTCGGACCGCCCGGACAAGACGCGCTACACCCTCACCCCGCAGGGGCGGGACGAGTTGCGGGACTGGGCGACCGCCGCGTGGGTACGGACCGGCGGATTCCGTGACGAACTGTTCCTCAAGCTCTTCGGTGCCGCCTCGCTGGGCCCCGAGACCCTTGGCGCCCTCGTACGGGCCCAGCGCCAGACGTACCTCTCCGAACTCGCCGGTCTGACACGGTTGCGGCGCGTCCACGCGGGCGACCCGCTGGTGGCCCTGCTGATCGACGCGGCCATCGCCCACACCAAGGCGGACCTGGAACTGGTCGACACCGCCACCCACCGGCTGGCGCCACTCGCCGGGCGCGACATCCGGGCGGGAACCCCGGCGCAGGAGGAAGGGCGGGAACCGGAGCGCCACGAGCGGGGGGCGTGACGCGTGCGGGCTTGCTCCGCGGAGCCGCCGAGGGCGTTGTGCGCGGCAGGCGGCGCTGAGCGATGGGGTGATCCCGGCTGCGGCGGAAGTCCGGATCGCGCAGACCCGAGGGCCGGCGGCGCCCCGTCACGGACGGCATCCGAGCGGACCAACGGCACCCCGACGCGCCCCGGCGGCCCGCCGGTCGTCCGGCCCGGCCGGGCCACCGCGCGCCGGGAAGAAGTCATCGCGCACGCCAGGTCATGGGCCCGTCGACCCCGCCGGCGGCCGGCGAGATCCTGCCCGCCCACGGGCCGCAGGCGTACGGCCTGGTCTCACGCCCGCCCGAGCCCGCCCGAGCCGGACGACCGCTACCGCCCCGCAGCGGGGAGAGCGGATGGGCGGCACAGCGCATGCCCCACCGCCCATGGCGCGCCGGCACGCGCGCACCGACCGATCCGACAGGGGTGCCGCCGTGGGCGCGACGGGGACGCGCCGATGGGGGCGAGCTGTCCGGCCCGGTGATCACGGAGGCTGGGCGGGCGCGGGCGTTCGGCGGGGCCGGTGCCCGGTGCGGTCAGCCGACGGCGCAGGCACGGGGACCGGAGCGGATCGGGGGCGCCCGCGGCCGACCGCGGGGAAGCGCTCCCCGGGTGGCGCCGGCCCGGCCGGCGCATGACGAGGTGTCATGTTCCGTGCGGCTTCGGGGGCCGCATGGCGGGGTCACCGGTCAGGGTGACGTTCCGGCGGTGGCGGAGGGCGGGCCGGCCGTACCCCGTGGGATCGCGGTGTTCCCGGACGGCGGTCGTCGCGTCGCGGAAGCAGGGTGTGCCGGTTACGGTGGCCGTTCCGGACCGATGAAGTGACGGTACGTCATATTCGAGGAGTGTGGCGCCGTGGGCCGAACGGGGGGTTCAGGGAAACGGTGCGCGCGGCGGCAACGACATGTCGTGTGCGCGCCAACAATGACGATCCCCCTGGCCATTGCACCGGGGCCACGCAACCCGCCGCCTCGGAGGGACACGTGACGCATCCGCAGACCCGGGGCCGCCATGACCGCACGTTGCGAGCCGCCGCCGCGCGCTTCGACCGCCGCCGCTTCCTGACCGTCACGGGCGCCGCCGCGGCACTCGCGTTCAGCACGAACCTGCCGGTCGCCGGCGCCGCCCAGGCCGCCGAGGCGCTGCCCGGGGCGCTCACCGAGTACCCGTTCACGCTGGGTGTCGCCTCCGGCGACCCCACGCCCTCGGGGGTCGTGCTGTGGACCCGGCTCGCGCCGCGCCCGTACGAGCCGGCGCCGGGCAACGGGATGGCCGACGCCCGCGTGCCCGTCCAGTGGGAGATCGCCCGGGACGACAGGTTCGCACGGGTCGTCCTCCGCGGCATCGCGCAGGCGCACCCGGAGTTCGACCACACCGTGCACGTCGACGCCCATGGCCTCGCACCGGACCGGGTGTACTACTACCGCTTCCGCGCGGGCCCCTGGATCAGCCCCCCGGGCCGGACCCGCACCGCCCCCGCGCCGGGGACCCTCCCGTACGAGATGCGGCTGGCCGCGGTGAGCTGCCAGGCCTACCACGACGGGTACTTCACCGCGCTGCGGCACCTCGCCGCCGAGGACGTCGACGCCGTCTTCCACCTGGGCGACTACCTCTACGAATACCCCGTCAGCGCCACCGGCGGCGCCCGCGCCTACACCGACCGCGTCCTGCCGTCCTGGTTCGGCAAGGAGACGGTCACGCTGGAGGACTACCGCCTGCGGTACGCCCTCTACAGGTCCGACCCCGACCTGCAGGCCGCGCACGCCGCCTTCCCCTGGTTCGTCACCTGGGACGACCACGAGACCGAGAACAACTACGCGGGCGGCTCCGACGAGAACGGCGGCCCCGGCGACGCGTTCCTGGTCCGCCGCGCCGCCGCCTACCGCGCCTACTGGGAGAACCAGCCGCTGCGCCTCCCGCAGTTCCCGCGGGGGCCGGACATGACGCTCTACCGCCGCTTCCACTACGGGCGGCTCGCGCAGTTCGACATCCTCGACACCCGTCAGTACCGCACCGACCAGGCGTACCGGGGCCGCTGGCACGACCCGGGACCGGCGTCGCGGGACCCGGCGCGCACGCTGACCGGCGCGACGCAGGAACGCTGGCTGCTGGACGGCTTCCATCGCTCGCACGCCACCTGGAACGTGATCCCGCAGCAGGTCGTGCTGTCCCGGCGGAAGAACACCACCGCCGCCTCCTCCCCGCTGAGCATGGACGCCTGGGACGGCTACCCGGCATCCCGGGACCGCGTGCTGGCCGGGGCGAGCGCCGCCGGCATCGAGAACCTGCTGGTGCTCACCGGCGACGTGCACGTCCACTACGCCCTGGACATCAAGGCCGACTGGGACGACCCCACCTCGCGCACCATCGGCACGGAGCTCGTCACCAGTTCACTCACCAGCGGCCGCGACGGCTCCCCGCGTCCGTCCAACTGGGCGAGCCTCATGGCGGCCAACCCGCACCTGCGGTTCTACGACGGGCGGCGCGGCTACGTGACCGTCCGCCTGGACGCCGAGGAGGCGCGGGCCGACTTCAAGACCGTCGACTCCGTGACCACCCCGGGGGCCGCCCTGACCACCGCCGCCTCCTTCGTGACCGAGGCCGGGGACCCCGGTCTGCGGGAGACCTGACGGGCTCAGCCCTCGCCGGGGTAGCGCACGCCGATCCGGTCCCGGACCGTGTCGAGCGTGCGCATCACGGCGAGGCTGCCCTCCAGCGGCACGAGCGGGGACTCCCGTTCGCCCGCGCGCAGGCAGCGCATGACCTCGGCCGCCTCGTGCTGCAGTCCGCGCAGGCCGTCGTCCGGGGCGCCGAACTCCTCCGGTTCGCGGCCCTCGCGGTGCAGCACGAAGCGGTCCGGGTGGAAGAAGCCGCGGGGGATCTCGATCCGCCCCGCGGAGCCGGTGACCACCGCGGTCCGGGCGGTGTCGGCGGTGAGGGAGCAGCTGAGCACAGCCACGGCGCCGCTGTCGTACCCGAGCAGCATGCCCGTGTTGTCGTCCACGCCGTCGTCGGTCAGGTGGGCCCAGGCCTGGACCTCGTCGGGCTCGCCGAGCAGCAGGTGGGCGAAGGAGACCGGGTAGACGCCCAGGTCCAGCAGGGCGCCGCCGCCGAGCGCGGGGTCGAGCAGCCGGTGGCCGGGCTCGAAGGGTCCGGCGAGGCCGAAGTCCGCGTGCACGCCGCGGACCTCGCCGACCGCCCCGTCCGCGACCAGCTCGGTCAGCCGCCGCACCACCGGGTTGCAGTACGTCCACATGGCCTCCATCAGGAAGCGTTCGTGGGTCCGGGCGAGGTCGGCCAGCTCGCGGGCCTCGACCGCGTTGACGGTGAACGGCTTCTCGCACAGCACCGACCGTCCGGCCCGCAGGCACAGGCCGGCCGCGACGCGGTGCGCCGAGTGCGGGGTGGCGACGTACACCACGTCCACACCCTCGTCGTCGGCGAGTTCGGTCCAGCTTCCGTACGCGCGCGGGATGCCGAAGCGGTCCGCGAAGTCGCGCGCGGAGTCGAGCCGGCGCGAGCCGACCGCGACGATCTCCGCGTCGTCCTTCAGTTCGCGCAGGTCCTCGGCGAAGGACGCGGCGATGCCGCCGGTGGCCAGGATGCCCCAGCGCACTTTCCTACCGGAACCGACCGATTCCGTCATGAATCTGCCCCCACCTGGCCTCGACCACCTCGTGATTGCTGAGAGCATAGAGAACGATTCACACACCACGGAGAGAGACCCATGCCGGAAGCCGGCGCGACCCCGCCCGACCAGATATCCACACCGGGGCCGTCAACCCCGGTACGACGCGCCGGAGAGGCACCAGGAGCTCGCACCAGCCTGATGGTGACGTTCCTCCTCGGCGCACTCAGCGCCCTCCCCGCGCTCTCCATGGACATGTATCTGCCGGCCCTGCCGCAGGTCACCGAGGAACTGCGCAGCCCCGCCGTCGTCGTGCAGCTGACGCTCACCGCCTGCCTGGCCGGACTCGCCCTCGGCCAGCTGGTCGTCGGCCCGATGAGCGACCGCTGGGGCCGCCGCCGTCCGCTGCTGGCCGGGATGGTGCTCTACGTCCTGGCGACCGCCGTCTGCGCCTTCGCGTCCACCACGGAACTGCTGGTCGGCTTCCGGCTGCTGCAGGGCCTCAGCGGCGCGGCCGGCATCGTGATCGCCCGCGCGATCGTCCGCGACCTGTACGACGGCATCGCGATGGCCCGCTTCTTCTCCACCCTGATGCTGATCTCCGGAGTCGCGCCGATCGTCGCGCCGCTCATCGGCGGACAGGTGCTGCGGGTCACCGACTGGCGCGGGGTCTTCGTCGTGCTGACCGTGGTGGGCGTGCTGCTCACCCTCGTGGTGTGGCGCTGTCTGCCGGAGACACTGCGCCCCGCGGACCGGCACGGCGGCGGGTTCGGCGCCACGCTGCGGGCGATGCGCGTGCTGCTCGCCGACCGCGCCTTCACCGGCTACATGCTCACCGGCGGTTTCACCTTCGCCGCGCTGTTCGCGTACGTCTCGGCTTCCTCGTTCGTCGTCCAGGAGATCTACGGGGCCTCGCCGCAGACCTACAGCCTGCTCTTCGGCCTCAACTCCGTGGGCCTGGTGGCGCTTGGCCAGGTCAACGGCAAGATCCTGGTCGGCCGGGTCGGCATGGACAAGGTGACGGGGGTGGGGCTCGCGGTGATCACCGCGGCCGCGGCCGTGCTGCTGGCGCTGACCGCGGGATGGTTCGGGCCGGTGGGGCTGCTGCCGGTCGCCGCGGGGCTCTTCGTGCTGATGGCGGCGATGAGCCTGGTCCTGCCCAACACCAACGCGCTCGCGCTGATGCGCACCCGGCACGCCGCCGGATCGGCCTCCGCGCTGCTCGGCACGACCTCCTTCCTGGTGGGTGCCGTCGCCTCGCCGCTGGTCGGGATCGCGGGGGAGCACACGGCGGTGCCGATGGCCCTGGTGCAACTGGGCAGCGCCCTGGCGGCCTGGGTCTGCTTCGCCGGGCTGTGCCGGCCGTGGCGGCGTACTGTGGATGCACGGTGATTCGTGCCGTCATTGGCGCGCCGAGTCAGGAGGCAGTGATGTCCGAGCCGATCGACGAGAGCAAGTGGGCCTGGAAGACCGCAGACAGTTGCCTGCACACCGGGTCCGAACACATGATCGATCCGGAGGACCTGGTCATGGCCTCCGGCCGCGAGCCGACGCCGGCCCTCATCGAGAAGGCCCGCAAGTTGCTGGAGGAGCATGGCCCCGCAGCTGTCGAGAGGTACCTCCCGTGAGGCGGAGCTGCGCGGCGACGAGCTGAGTCTGCTCGTCGCGGACATCACCCCATATCTGGAGCCCGTGCCCCCCTCCGCGCATCCCTGGTGCGCGGGGGCGGTGGTCCTGGCGGGTCGCGCGGGAACGGTGGCCCTGCACGAGGCCGTGGGCTGGGCGGTGCGGTACGCCTCGTACGACGAGAGCGCCGATCGCGGAGTGGAACTGCCGGGCGAGCGGTGGGTGCCGATGCGGCCGGACACGGTCTTCGACCTGGCCTCGCTGACCAAGCTGTGCACGGCCGTCGTCGCGGTGGGCCGGCTGGAACTCGGCCGTGAGGTCGCGGCCTACGTGCCCGAGTTCGCCGCGGCGGGCAAGCAGCGCATCACCGTCGGCCAGCTGCTGGACCACACCTCGGGGCTCCGCCCCGAGCTCCCCCTCTACGACCACCCCGACGCCGAGGCCCGGGCGAAGCTGCTCTGGGAGGAGGCCCCGGTGGTCGCACCGGGCACCGAGCGGATCTACTCCGACCTGAACCTCATCGCCCTGCAGCACGTCCTGGAGCGGACCACCGGCGAGGCCCTGGACGCCCTCGTGCGGGAGGACGTCACCGACCCGTTCGGGATGTACGACACCCGCTACAACCCGCCCGCCTCCTGGACCCCGCGGGTCGCCGCCACCGAGGACCAGCGCAGGCCCTGGGCCCGGCTCGACCGCGGCCCGCTCCACGGGACCGTCCACGACGAGAACGCCCACGTCATGGGCGGGGTGGCCGGGCACGCGGGGCTGTTCTCCACGGCCTGGGACCTCGCCCTGTTCTGCCGCGCGTTGCTGGACCGCGGCGGCCCCTACCCCGGCTTCGAGGTGGACCGGTCCTGGTTCATGGGCGCCCTCGCGGGGCGCGGCGCGGCCGGCCACACCGGGTTCACCGGCACCAGCCTGGTGATCGACCCCGCCACCGACGGCTTCCTGGTGCTGCTCGCCAACTCCGTGCACCCGTGCCGTACCTGGCGGGACGGGAGCGCGCCCCGGGCGGCCGCGGGCACGCGGTTCGCGAGGGCGCTCGGCGTGGCGTGAGCCGGCGAGGCCCGTGCGGCCCGTGCGGCTTGTGGGGGCGTGCCGGGCCGCGGCGGGGCGGCGGGGCGGCGGGGCGGCCGCCCGAAAGGTGCCTCATGCGGTTCATCGGGTAGTTTGGCAGCTGACGTGGGGTGACGATCCTGCCCGGCAGCCGCGTCGGCCGGCCGGCCCTCACGGCGGAACGGAGGCGCAGGAGGCGATGGTCCCCGAGCCGACCACACGACCGGGCCCGGCACCGGCCGGGGGGCGGTGAGGTCATGCCGCCGGAGCTCGCCGGTCTCGTCGCAGCCGACCCCGGTCCGGAGCTGCTGGACTCCACGCTGAGCCAGGTGGTGCGCGACACGGGCGCCTCCATTGGTCTGGTCTACCTGATGACCCCCGAGCGGGACCTGCTGCGGCTGGCCGTGGCCGTCGGCGTCTCGCGCAAGATCGACACGATCTGGGGGCGGGTCGTGCCCAGCGCCTCCAGCCCCGTCGCAGACGCGGTCCGCGAACGGCGCATGGTGCTGCTGTGCGGTCACGAGGACACCGTCCGGTCCTACCCACGGCTCGCCCTGGTCCTGCCGTACGACTTCCCGCTCGCCGCCGCCCCGATCGCCAGCGGCTCCACCACCTGGGGCGCGCTGTGCCTGGTGTGGCCGGGCGGGCACCCGGGGCGGTTCGACCGGCGGGCCCGCGAGGCGTACCGCGGGGCCTGCGACCGCATGGGACGCCTGCTGCGCAGGGCCGCCGAGGACGGCGAGCCGGTACTGCCCCCCGCCGAGCCGCGGGTGCTGCCCGTGCTCCGCACCCGCACCCACAGCCCGGACGAGGCCATGGCCGCCGCCGACCTCGCCGAGCGGTTCCCGGAGGGCGCACTCGCCCTGGACCTGGACGGCCGGATCACCTTCGTCACGGAGACGGCCGCCGCCCTGCTCGGGGCCGAGGTGCCCGACCTCCTGGGCACCGAGCCCTGGGAGTTGCTGCCCTGGCTGGACGACCCCGTCTTCGAGGACCGCTTCCGCGGCGCGATGATCAGCCGCCGTCCCGGCACGGCCACGGCGCTGCGCCCACCCGACCGGTGGCTCACCTTCGAATTCCACCCGGACGGCACCGGCGTGAGCGTCCGCGTCACCCCCGCCCCCACGCCGGAGGCCGCGCAGACACCCGCGGCGCAGCTCCCCGCGGGCCCCACGCCGGACCGGGCCATCGCCCTCTACCACCTGCTGCACATGGCCGCCACGCTCACCGAGGCCGTCGGCACCCAGGACGTCATCGACCTGGTCGCCGAGCAGATGCTCTCCGTCTTCGGCGTGCACGCCGTGGCGCTGCTGACGGTCGAGGAGGGACGGCTGCGGATCATCGGGCACCGGGGCCACCACGAGGACTACATCGAGTCCGTCGTCGCGCAGCCGCTGGACGTCGACAACGCGGCCGTACGCGTCGTCAAGACCGGGGTCCCGGGCTTCTTCGCCAACGTCGACGAGCTGCTGCGGATCTACCCGGGCACGGTCGTGCGGGACCGCAAGGCCGCCTGGGCGTTCCTGCCCCTGATCACCTCCGGCCGACCCGTCGGCTCGATGGCCCTGGCCTACGACCGCCCGCACCCGTTCTCCGCGGGCGAGCGCAGCGTGCTCATCTCGATCGCCGGACTGGTCGCGCAGGCCCTGGAACGCGCGCGCCTGTACGACGCCGAGCACAGCCTCGCCATCAGCCTGCAGGCGCGGCTGCTGCCCCGCGCCCTGCCGGACATCCCCGGCCTGGAGGTGGCCGCCCGCTACATGCCGGCCACCCGCGGCATCGACATCGGCGGCGACTTCTACGACGTGATCCGGCTCGACACGACCACCTGCGGTGTGGCGATCGGCGACGTCCAGGGGCACAACGTCAACGCCGCCGCGCTCATGGGGGAGGTCCGCACCGCCGTCCGCGCCACCGCGGGCGCCTCCCCCAGCGAGGTCCTGGCCCGCTCCAACCGGCTGCTGGTCGACCTCGATCCCGGCCTGCTCGCCAGCTGCCTCTACGCCCAGCTCGACCTGGAGCGGCACACCGCCTGCGTCGCCACCGCCGGCCACCCGCCACCGGTCCTGCGGCACCCGGACGGCACCACCGAGGTGCTGCCGCTGCCGCCCGGTCCGCTGCTGGGCGTCGACCCCGACGCCCGCTACCCGACGACGGAGATCGCGCTGCCGCCCGGCGCGGTGCTCGCGCTGTACACCGACGGCCTGGTGGAGACCCCGGGCGTCGACCTCGACGCGTCCGCCGCCGACCTGGCGGCGCACCTCGCCCGGGCCGGCCCGGACGCCACCATGGACGCCCTGGCCGCCAGCCTCCTCGGGCACGCCCAGCGGTCCGCCCCGCGCAACGACGACATCGCTCTGTTGCTCACCCACGTGACGGGACGGCCGGACCGGCCCCCCGTGTGACGCCCCTTCAGCAGGCCGACCCGACCCCGCGGAGGGCCGCGTCCTGCCATGATGTGATGCGCACGAATGACGCATCGCTGGGGGGTTACGTGACGCTGACCATCGGTGGCGCGCTGCGCGAGCTGCGCACGGCCCAGAAGTCGGCCAAGGGCGTGTCGCTCTACTCGCGCCACATCAACCGGCCGGCCGGCCGGGTGCTCGCCGCCGGCGCCTACCGGGCCGGCCTGACGCCCAATCAGGTCACCCTGGTCAGCGCCGCCTTCAGCCTGGGCGCGGTGGCGGCGCTGGCGCTGGCCCGGCCCTCCTGGCCCCTGGCCGTGGCCGTCTACCTCGGGCTCGTCGTCGGCTTCGCCTTCGATTCCGCGGACGGCCAGCTCGCCCGCCTGCTGAAGCGGGGCAACCCGGCGGGGGAGTGGCTGGACCACGTGGTCGACGCGGCGAAGATCACCGCGATCCACGCGGCCGTCCTGATCTCCTTCCACCGCTTCTTCGACCTGGCCTCCGAGGGCTGGCTGCTGTTGCCGCTCGGCTTCCAGTTCGTCGCCGTGCTGATCTTCAGCGGGGGCCTGCTGGCCGACAAGCTCAAGCCGAAGCCTGCCGCGGCCGCGGGGACGGCCCCGGCTCCCGCGCCGTCACGGCTGCGCGCGGTCGCGCTGCTGCCCGTCGACTACGGGGTGTTCTGTCTGGTCTTCCTCACCCTCGGGGCGCCGCGCGTCTTCCTCGCCGCGTACGCCGCGCTGTTCGTCGTGCACGCGTTCTTCCTCGTCGCCTTCCTCGCGAAATGGTTCCGCGAACTGAGCGCCCCGGCTGCTAGCATCGAGGCATGATCGCGAACCCGTACCACCGGCAGATGATGGCCCCCGCCCGGGGCCGCTGACACCGGACGCGTCCGCGTCTTCCGAGGCCCCCACCGGGGCCTCGATCCTTTCGCGCATCGGAGCCCCGCCCCGCCCCTCCCGGAGGTTCCGATGACCGCACCCCAGGCTTCCCGTTTCTACGTCACCACCACCATCCCGTACGTCAACGCCCGCCCCCACCTCGGCTTCGCGCTCGAACTGGTGCAGGCGGACGTGCTGGCCCGGCACCACCGCAGGCGCGGCGAACCGGTGCGCTTCCTCAGCGGCACGGATGACAACTCGCTGAAGAACGTGCTGGCCGCCGAGGCCGAGGGCATCCCCGTCCAGGACCTCGTGGACCGCAACGCGGCCGCCTTCGCCGCGCTGGACGCCCCGCTCGCGCTCTCCCTGGACGACTTCATCCGCACCAGCCGCGACCCTCGCCACCGCGCCGGCGTGGAGCGGCTCTGGCGCCGCTGCGCCGCGGCGGGCGACCTCTACCGAGAGCACTACGAGGGCCTGTACTGCGTGGGCTGCGAGCAGTTCTACACCCCGGACGACCTGGTCGACGGCCGCTGCGCCGAGCACGGCACCGAGCCGCAGACGGTCGCGGAGGAGAACTGGTTCTTCCGGCTGTCCCGGTACACCGACGAGCTGCGCGCGCTGATCGAGGACGGGCGGCTGCGCATCGAGCCCGCCGCGCGCCGCAACGAGGTGCTCGCCCTGCTCGCCCGCGGCCTGCGCGACTTCTCCGTCTCCCGCTCCCAGACCCGGGCCCGCGGCTGGGGCATCCCGGTGCCCGGCGACCCCGGCCAGGTGATCTACGTCTGGTGGGACGCGCTCGGCAACTACGTCACCAGCCTGGGCTACGGGGGCGAGGGGCAGCGCGGCGCCGCGTACGAGCAGTGGTGGGCGGGCGACGGACGGCGGGTGCACCTGGTGGGCAAGGGCGTGCTGCGCTTCCACGCCGTCTACTGGCCCGCGATGCTGCTGTCGGCCGGGCTGCCGCTGCCGACGGACATCCTCGTCCACGACTACCTGACGGTGGACGGGCGCAAGATCAGCAAGTCGGCCGGCGCGACCGTCGACCCGAAGGAACTGGTCGGCGAGCACGGTACCGACGCGGTTCGCTGGTGGCTGCTGCGCGAGGTGCCGCGGGTGGGCGACGCCGACTTCACGCGCGAACGGCTGGTCGCCCGCGCCGACGCGGACCTGGCCGGGGGGCTCGGCAACCTGGTGCACCGGGTGGTGACCATGGTCCACCGCTTCCGCGACGGCCTCGTCCCCGCGGCGGACAGGCCCGGCGAGCCCGGCACGGAAGCGCTACTGACGGCATGTCAGGAGACGCCGGACACCGTCGCGGCGGCCCTGCACGACGTGGATTTCCGGCGGGCGACGGCCGCCGTGTGGCGGATCGTCGACGAGGCCAACCGCTGCATCGACGAGACCCGGCCCTGGGAACTGGCCCGCGCCGAACGCCGCCACCGCAACGCCTTTGCCGGACACCGCCTCGACGCGGTCCTGGCCGCCCTGGTGCACGCCTGCCGCGCCCTCGCCGCCGAGCTGGAACCCTTCCTGCCGGACGCCGCCGCCCTGATCGCCCGGCGCTGCGCGCCCACCCCGGACGGCCACCTCCCGCCGCCGGCCCCGCTGTTCCCGCACTCCGCCCACCGGCAGCCCGCCGCGACGCCCGGCCCGTGAGGCCGGGCCCGCCCCCACCCTCCCGCCCGCAGTCCGCATCGGTGCGACCGAAGGGAGCCGGACACCCCGCCGGGCGCTAGGCCGGGGCCGGTTCGGGGCGGGTCTCGGGGTCGTCCGCCGGGGCGGTCTCGCGGCGGACGACGGCGATGCGGGCCCAGAGCACCAGCGCCTTGAGGGCCGAGCCGAGGGCCAGGCCCCAGGCGGCGCCGAGGACGCCGCCGAGGGCGTAGCCGCCGATCATGAAGGCGACCGAGGCCAGGGAGAAGACCACCTGGATGGGCAGGGTCGCCTTCGGCCGCAGGACGCGGAGGGTGAGCAGGGCGCTCGTTCCGGCGGCGATGGCGGCGTACTGCGTGCCCGTCGCGGGCAGCAGACGGGACGCCGCCGCCCAGGTCTCGCCGAGCAGTTCACGGCCGGCCCGGTCCGGCAAGGCCGTGAGGACGGCCGTCCAGACCGCGGCGACACCCGCGAGGACGGCGGCGAGGACGGCCGTCGCCCGGACCTGCCCGCGCATGCCCGGGACGCGGCCCAGCAGCGGGGGACCGAAGGCGGTGGCGGAGTTGAACAGCACGTTCATCGGGCCGAAGAGCGTCGTCGTACCGCGCAGCGAGCCCACCGCCAACTGGCTGGCGAACACACCGAGGCCGACCACCGCGAGCTGGCTGGAGGCGTTGCCCACGCCGTACTCGACGACGAAGCGCTGCCCGAGGTGGCCGCGGCGCACGAAGCGGCGCAGGTCGGTCCTGGCGCCGCGCAGCCGGGGGGCCAGCAGGGCCCCGCCGAGCAGCAGCGCGGGCGCCGCCGACAGGCCCCACACCGCGACCAGCCTGGCCGGGCCCGTGCCGTGCGGTTGCAGGGCGAGCGCGGGAAGCGCGACCGCCAGCCGCAAGGAGTCGCCGGCGAGGGCGAGATGGGGCAGCCGCAGGGTCGAGAAGCAGTAGCGCAGCCCGTCCTGGGTGAGGACCAGAGGCAGCACCATGCCGAGCACCGCCAGCGCCCACGCCGTCTCGCCGGGGACGAAGGCGAGCACCGCCGCCATGGCGCCGCCGGCCACCGTGGAGGCCACGGCCACGAAAGAGGCCGCCGAGCGGCAGGCGGCGGCCACCGAGGCGTCCTCGCCCCGCTCCAGCACCAGGGCCTGGCCGACGTACGAGACGCTCACGCCCAGCAGCACGGAGAAGACGGTGTAGACCATCGAGAAGACCGAGAACCCGGCGGCGCTGGACAGCCGCGCGGCGACCACGAGCACCAGGATGTTCGTGAGCGCCGCGACACCCTGGTCGAGCACGGAGCAGACGATCGCGGTCCTCGCGCCCGGCGCCGGGCGCACCGTCACCTGGTCACCGTGCGCAGCGGGATGGTGTCCGTGGTCGGCGCCGGGGTGTCGTCACCGGAGGGCAGGGGCGTCCTGGCCGTGGCGGCGTTGGTGGCCGCCGCGGCGGTGACCCCGGCGTCGGCGGAGGACGCGGCCCCGGCCGCCGGGACGGAGGCCTCGGAACGCGACGCGGCGGCGGCGTTCCGCTTGCGCGCCGCCCGCCGGGCCCGCCGGGCCCACCAGCCGCGGCCGGGCGAGGTGTGCAGGACGGCGCCGAGCACCGTACTGCCCACGCCGCTGATCAGCTGGCGGACCCGGTCGAGGTCGGCGCGGTGCACCGCGTGCGGGTCGGCGACGACCAGGACCCCGTCGATGCGGTCGGCCACCGCGAGCGCGTCGGCGTACGTGAGGACCGCCGGCGCCAGCACGATCACCGCGGCGCCCGGGGCGTCCGCCTCAGCGAACAGCCGGCTCGCCGCCGACGAGGTGAGCGCCCGCGCCACGTTGCGCACCCGGCGCCCCGGCACGAGGTCGAAGGAGCCGGACTCGCCGGCGTCGATGGGCACCTGGAGACCGGCCGGCCAGCCGCCCTCGCTCAGATGCGGGGAACGCGCCCAGCCGGGCCGGGAGCCGTCCGCCGCGCGTAGCCGCGCCGAAAGCCCGGGGGTACGCAGGTCGGCCTCGACCAGCAGCACGTCCATGCCCATCTCGGCGAAGGACGCGGACAGGTTGACGGCGACCGAGGCGGCCGTCTCGCCGGTGCCGCGCGGGGCGACGACGAGCAGCCGGCGGTGCTCGGCGAACCGCTGGTCGTAGGCGAGCCGGAAGGCGACCGAGCGGAACTCCTCGGCCAGCCGCGGGTCGGCTTGGTCGACGGCGAGCAGCGGGCCGCCCTTGGCGCGCGGCAGGGTGCCCAGCACGGGCGCGCGCAGCGCCCGCACCACGTCGCTCTCGGACCGCGCGGTGGGGTCGAAGACCAGCCGCACCCACGCGGCCAGCAGGCCGATGGCGATGCCGACGAGGGCTCCGAGGCCGAGCATCATGGGCAGCCCGGGGCCGGAGGCCGCGGACGGCGGGGAGGCGACCCGGATCCACTTGCCGGGCGTGGTGTCGAGGGTCTGCAACCTGGTGATGTTGGTGCTGAGTTCGGAGATGCGGCCGACGAGGGTGGCCTGCACCGTCGTGGCCGCGTCGAGAGTGGGCCCCTCGCCCAGCCTGGCTATCTGGTCGTCGAGTTCCTTGCGCTGCTTGACCACCGGGTCGAGCTGTTTGCGCAGGTTGTGGACGGTGTTCTTGATGGTGTTCTCGGTGGTCTCCTGGCGGGCGTCCATGAACGCCTGGGTGAGCGCGTTGGCCCGGCGGGCCGCCTCGTCCGGGTCGGTGTAGGTGTACGCGAAGCGCAGCACCAGCGTGTTGGGCGGGTTGGTGACCTGGAGGTCGGACTGGAGCGAGGAGACGGAACGTGCCGGCAGGTGCAGCTTCTTGGCGGCGCGCTTGGCGATCTCGTTGCTCATCGCCGTCTGCCGCTCGGTGCCGATGTTGATCGCCTTGTCGGGTGCCGTGCCGCCGGCCGCGAACTCGTCGACGGTGGCCGCCCGCAGTACGACCTCGCTGGTCGCGACATAGGTGTCCTTGCCGGAGACGGCCAGGTATCCGCCGCCGAGCAGCCCGATCAGCACACCGGCCACCAGCAGCGCGCGGTAGCGGACGAGCTGACGGAACTGGTCGCGCAGGAGGTCCGGTTCGTCGTGGGCCTCGGACATCTGCGATGCGTGCGGTTGATCACTCACGTGCGTGGAACCCCCCATACGTCCGATCCCTCAGGATCGACAGCTTCTACGGCCGTGTCCAGTGCCTCCGCGAGGAGCGCACTGATCCGTGACAATCCGGCCTCACGACTCAGGTGCGCCGCCACGTACACGGGTCCCCGGGCCCCGAGTTCGGCGGCGGCCTCCGGGTCCTCGGCGAGGGCGCGCACGGCCTTGAGGAACGCCCCCGGGTCCTCCGGTTCCACCAGCAGCCCGGCCTCGGACCGCAGCACCTCCTGCGCGGTGCCGCCCTCGGCGGCGACGGAGGCGACCACGGGCCGTCCGGCGGCGAAGTAGGAGGTGAGCTTCGACGGGATGCTCATGTCCAGCACCGAGGCCCGCTGGGTGACCGCCAGGACGTCGGCGGCGGCCAGCACGTCGGCGAAGTCGGCGTCGTCGGCGGGCGGCGCGAACTCCAGGTTGGGCACGTTCGCCGCGAGGTCCCGCAGGTGCTCGCGCTGGTTGCCGTCGCCCATCAGGACGATCCGCACCGAGGGGTCGAGACGGGCCGCCTCGACCAGCACCTCCAGGCCCTGCTTGAGCCCCATGTTCCCGGAGTGCAGCACCACCGTCTGCCCCCGGCCCCAGCCCAGCCGGGCCCTGGTCTCCTCGCGCGGGCGCGAAGGACGGGCCACGTGCGACCAGTTGGGGACCAGCCGGATGCGCCCGCGGTCCACGCCCATCGCGGCGACCTTGTCCACGAAGCTCTCGTGGATCACGCCGACCAGCGTGGCCCGCTTCAGCGCGTACGCCTCGACGGCCCCGGCGGCCGCCGCCGCCCGGTCACCGCCGCGGATGCCGCTCTGCGCGGCGGCGGCGCCCATCAGGTCCTGCACGATCGGCACGTACGGCACCTTGTGCCGGGCGGCGATGCGCGCGCCGATCACACCGCCGGCGAGGCTCGGCATCTGCGCCACCACCGCGTCCGGCCGGACGCGGGGCGCCGCGACCAGCCCGTGGGCGAGGATCGACGCCTCGAACAGGGCGCGCTTGACGGCCGTCTGACGTGGCGGCACGGTGTGCCGCCGGCGGTGCACGCGCACCCCGGCACGCCGCTCCTCGATCCGCCACACGCCCCTGTACGCCGGATCGAGCCGCCACGACGGGTAGTGCGGCATGCCGGCGAGCACATGGACCTCCGCGCCGCCGCCGTCCGCGGCCGCCCAGTGCTCGGCGATCTGTGTGGCGTACGGGCCGATGCCCGCGTGCTCGGGCGCGTAGTTGGTGGAGACCAATAGCAGTGTGCGGCCCTTGAACTCGGGCACGGAAGGACCCCTTCCCCCCAGAAGTGACCAGATGCTCACCTTATCCGTTCACCGGAGAAACACACTGGCTTCACGCTAATGTCTGAGACTCCGCAGCTCGCGGAATGGTTGTATTCCTGTGGGGGGATTCGCGACATGGCGCACCGTGTGGGGTATGCACCTGGTGTTTACGACCTGTTCCACGTCGGCCACCTGAACATCCTGCGGCACGCCCGCAGCCAGTGCGACTACCTGGTCGCGGGGGTGGTCTCCGACGAGATGGCCGCCCTCGCCAAGGGGCGCAGGCCGGTCGTCCCGCTCGTCGAGCGGCTGGAGATCGTCCGCAGCGTGCGCTTCGTCGACGCGGCCTTCGTCGAGACCGTCCCGGACAAACTGGAGACCTGGGAGCAGGTCCGGTTCGACGTCATCTTCAAGGGCGACGACTGGCGCGGCACCGAGAAGGGGGACCGGCTCGAGCGCGACTTCGCCACGGTCGGCGTCGAGGTCGTCTACTTCCCCTACACGGTGCACACCTCCAGCACGCAACTGCGCCGCGCGCTCGACGCGCTCACGACCCCGGCGGCGGGCGCGGCCGGACGGTAGCCCACCGGGGCGCCCCGTCAGCGCAGGTGCTTGCGCTCGTCGGATCGCAGGGTCGTGACGAGGGCGAAGCAGATCAGGGCGACCCCGATGCGGCCCGAGGCCTGGAGCAGCGGCCCGCGCAGGAGGATGAAGGAGTAGCCCGCGACGAGCGGGATGACGATCGCCATCACGTTGCCCGGGCGCGGGTCCACCGAGGTGCGCAGCGCATAGCGGCGGTCGCCCCGGGCGGCGACGTAGCCGAGGGCGGTGAACGCCACGACGACGCCGCCGGCGCCGAAGTCGATCCAGACCTCGGCCCACGTGGGAGAGGACAGGTTGACGTTCTTCATCCCCATCCACTGGCCGATCATGACGCCCGTGTCACGGGGCTTGCCCTGCCAGACCGACCGCGGCACGAAGAAGAACGCGGAGCCCGCGAGCTGGCGGCCGTAGAAGTGGCCGGGGCCGCTGTCCGAGAAGGTGATGGTGTTGGCGAACATGCCGACCTGGTCGTAGTCCTTGATCGCCAGCGGCTCGAAGACGGACGTGGTCTGCACCGGCTTGTAGCCGTCGTCGTCGTAGCGGAAGCGGTCGGCGAACGGGAAGACGACCAGCGCGGCCAGCACGCCCAGGGCCAAGGCCGTCCGGTACATCGCCGGGCTCCTGGGGAAGGCCGTGAACAGGAACGAGAAGAGCACCGTCAGGAACCAGTAACGCGGGTTGCTGATCGGGTTGTTGACCACCCCGTTGAGCAGCAGCAGGGCACTCCAGGTGGCGATCACCAGCGGCCGGCGGCGGGCTCGCCGCGAGGTCACCAGCCAGCGGGTGAAGACGAGCAGCGCCAGGAGCGCGGGGACGGTGCCGAAGCCGCGCAGGAAGGCGGAGCCGACGTTGGACTCCGCGGAGGCGGCGCCGTCGGCCCGGATCGTGTCGGTGATGGCCTGCCGGCTGCTGAAGAACACCGCCGGGCCGCCCAGTTTGACCACCAGCAGCGCGCTGCCGACGAACGCGATCGCCACCAGCAGGAACACCCGTCTGCGGTGGAAGGAGGCGGAGCGGTCCCCGCGCCGCGCCCGGCGGATCGGCCGGTGCCGCGACAGCAGGGCGCCGACGTCGAAGGCCGCGCAGCCGATCAGCACCAGCGCGACCGCGACCAGCAGGTCGGCGCGGGTGCCGACGACCGGCGTCGGCGTCTGGTCCAGCACGTCCTGCACGAGCGGGGCGACACCCATCGCCACGTACACGAAGAGCCAGAACGAACCCTGGATCAGCTTGCGGTGGGCCGTCAGCGCCATCACCGCCAGCCGGGTGCCGGAGTAGCAGGTCAGCACCATCTGCAGCCAGAAGACGCCGTCGCGCACCCCCGGGCCAGGCTGCGCCGCGACCACCGCCGGCAGGAACAGGCCCAGGCCCAGGATGAGCGGTACGGCCAGCGCGCGGGAGAGCAGCGCCCGCGGCGAGACCGCCGGGACCTCGACGTCGCCCGTCCCCGGACCGGCCGGGCCCCCCGGGCCGCCGGGCTCCCGCGGCGGGATTCCGCGCGGCTGGATTCCGTGTGCCTGAACGGCCATGCGACAGCCCCCCAACGATTCCCCTCGCGCAGTCTATAGATCCTGCCTCCCCGGTAGCGCGTCCACGGATAATCTGTGCGAACGGTGCCGGGGAGGGCACCAGGGGCGGGGGTTCTTGGGGGTGCGTCCGTGACGGCACGTGATCTGTCGGCCTTCACACTGGCCGGGTACGACAAGGGACGGGGCAAGGCCGTCCAGGCACTGTGGTTCGCGGTGATGAACACCGTGTTCTCCGCCTGGTTCTGCCCGGCGCGGCTGCGGGTGGCGATCCTGCGGGCCTTCGGCGCCACCATCGGCGAGGGCGTGCTGATCCGGCACCGGGTCCGGGTGCTGTGGCCCTGGAAGCTGACCGTCGGGGACCGCACGTGGATCGGCGAGGGTGCCTGGCTGCTCAACCTGGAGCCCATCACCATCGGCACCGACGTCTGCGTCTCCCAGGAGGCGCTGCTGTGCACCGGCAGCCACGACCACCGCACCGTCGACTTCCGCTACCGCAACGCGCCGATCACGGTGGAGGACGGCGCCTGGGTCGCCGCCCGCGCCATCGTGCTCGCCGGGGTGACGGTGGGCCGCCACGCCATCGTCGGCGCCGGCACGGTCCTGTCGAAGGACCTGCCCGAGCTCACCCTGCACGCCGCCGACGGTATCCGGACGCTCAAGGAGCCACAGTCGTGAAGGTGCTGCACGTCGTCACCCTGCACACGCCGACCAACGCCTTCGGCGGCCCGACCCGGGTCGCCCTCAACCTCGCCCGTGGGCTGCGCGGCCGCGGCGTCGACGCCGAACTGGTCACCCTGGGCGACGGCTTTCCCGAGGGCGAGCTGCCCGGCGAGGTGGAGGGCGTGCCCGCGCGAATCTTCCGGGCCCGGCACGTGCTGCCGCGCTTCGAGGTCTCCGGGATCACCTCACCGTCCCTGCTCGCGGGCGCCCGGCGGCTGGTGCGCTCGGCGGACGTCGTCCACGTCCACCTGATGCGCGACCTGATCACCCTGCCGGTCGCCGTGGCCGCGCTGCGGTGCGGGCGGCCGCTGGTGCTGCAGACGCACGGGATGGTCGACCCCAGCGACAAGCCGCTGGCCAAGGTGCTCGACGCGCTCGCCACCAAGCGGCTGCTGCGCCGCGCCGACGCCGTGCTGCACCTGACCGAGTGGGAACGCACCGACCTGGAGGCCGTCGTGGGCGCGGGCAACCTGGCCCGTCCGGTACGGCTGCCCAACGGCACCGCGCTGCACCAGCCGAGGGTCCGCAGCGGCCCGCCCACCGTGCTCTACCTGGCCCGCTTCCAGGCCCGCAAGCGCCCCAAGGTCTTCGCGGCCGCGATCCCGGAGATCCTGAGACGGTACCCGGACGCCCGGTTCGTCCTGGCCGGCCCGGACTCGGGCGAGCTGTCCGGCACCCTGGAGACCGTCCGCGCGCTGGGAGTCGAGAACGCCGTCAGGCACGTCGGACCGCTCAGCCACGCCGAGGCGCTGGAGGCCTTCCGCGCCGCAGACGTCTACGTCCTGCCGTCCGTGGACGAGCCGTTCGCGATGTCGCTGCTGGAGTCGATGTCGGTGGGCACGCCCGTGGTCGTGCGGGAGTCCAACGGCCTCGCGCCCGACATCGAGCGGGCGGGCGCCGGACGGGTCGTGTGGCGGCCCGAGGACGTCGGGAAGGCCGTCCTGGAACTGCTGGAGCCCGAGGCGAACCAGGCGGCCTCGCGGGCCGCCTGGCGCCTCATCCGGGACGAGCTGTCGCTCGACGCCGCGCTCGACGTCCTTCAAGGCGTCTACGAGACGGCTATGAAGGAACGTTCTCCCGCGTCTTCAGCCCGATCTGCCAGCGGTAGAAGCTGAGCGCGAGGGCGTAGTCGAAGCCGGCGCGGCCGTCGAGGAAGCCGCGCCGGGCCAGGTAGGTGTAACCGAAGAAGAGCAGCGGCTTGAACGGCACCCTCTGGAAGAGCCTGCCCTGCCGGGTCTTCAGCCCGCGTACCTGCTCCTTCGCCCCCGGGTGGTGCTCCAGCCAGGCCTCCCAGTCCGAGTAGCGGTTGTGCCGCTCGAACCAGGTGCGTAGCGGGTCCAGGTCGCGGTGCTCGATGCGCCCCTTGAGCCTCCCGACGGGTCCGTCCGCACGCGGCTGGTAATGGCCCTCCTGCTCGCCCATGCCGGGTGCGCCCAGGTCGTCGACCTCCGGGTACGACACCCGGGTGCGGTCCAGCAGCGACCGCTTGACGACGGTGTAGCCGCGCCGCAGCGGCCGCCCGGCGAACCAGTACAGCAGCGGGATGTCGAAGGCCGCGGGCAGGACCGGCTGCCGCGCGAAGAGCTCGCGGAGCTCGGCGATCAGCTCCGGCGTGGGCACCTCGTCCCCGTCCAGGAACAGCAGCCAGGGGATGTCCGGGTGGACGTTGTCCAGGCACCACTGCTTCTTCTTGGGGTACTTGCCGTCCCAGGTGTAGGGGACGACCTGGGCGCCCAGCGACTCGGCGATGGCGCGGGTGTCGTCGGTGCTGCCGGAGTCGACGACCACCACCGCCTCGAAGTGGTCGATGACCGAGCCGACCGTGGTGGCGATGTTCTCCGCCTCGTTCTTGGTCGGGATCGCCACCACGACGGGGAGCCTGCTCACGAGTTCGTTCACCGGCCCTCCCGTGCCCAGGCGAAGCAGCCGCGCGAGTCGAAGGTCCTCGTGCCCGCGGTGATCGTGACCTTGTGGGCCGTGCCGGTCTTCGTGCCGGCCGTCCAGGTGCAGTCCTTGGTGGGGGTCAGGGCGCGGTAGGTGCCGGGCACGACGACGCTGCCCGCCTTCGCCTTGGTGCCCACGGTGTAGGAGCCGTCGGCGAAGCCGGTCGCGGCGGCCGCCAGGATGTCCTCCTGGTCCGGGCACAGGTGGGTGACGGCGCCCTTGGCGCCGCCGATCTGCCCGGTGATGATGCCGCCGATGGCGGCGTCCTTGTCGACCTCGGCGACGCGCGCGATGCGGTCACAGGTCTCCTGGCCGAGCTGGAGCACGGCCGCGGGGTCGGTGCCCCTGGGCACCCGCCCGGACAGGTAGGCCTTCTCCTTCTTGGTGAAGGAGCCGGTCACCGGGGTCAGTTCCGCCTCGGGGACCTTCGGCCCGCTCGGGACTGCGTCGGAGGCGGGGTCGGTGGGGGCGGTCGGTTCCGCCGAGTCCGAGCCCGGGTCCGGGGCCGGTACGGAGGCGGAGGCGGAGGGCGCGGGCGCGTTCTTGGCGGCGGTGCCCTTGCCGTCGGAGCCGCTGGAACAGCCGGTGAGCAGCACCGCCGCCGCCGTCAGCAGGACGGCGGCGGCGGTGGCGACCCGGCGGGGCGGGTGGTTCATCCGTTCTTCCCCAGGTCGTAGTGCTGGGCGATCTGCGAGGCGGACAGCACGCTCGGGTAGATCGCGGTCTCGTCGATGCTCCCGGCGAAGTAGTTGCTCGACGGGCGGCTGGTCCAGCCGGAGAGGTTGTCGCCTCCGACGTGCCAGTAGCCCACGTAGTCGTTGCCGCCGGTGATCAAGGGGTTCGACGCCTGCAGCGAGCCGTCGACGTACAGCCGCATCCCGCTGGAGCCCTGCGTGGCGACGACGTGGTGCCACTCGCCGTCGTTGTAGGCCCCGAGGGTGGTGACGGTGCGGTTGCTGCCGCTGCGCACGCCGAAGATCAGGCGGCCGGCGTTGGTCATGTAGACGTGCTTGTCGGTGGTGGCGCTCGCCTCGGTCGTCCGGTCGCCGAAGCCGATGATCTTGCCGCCGGTGGTGGTGGTCGTCCGGAACCAGGTCTCGATGCTGTAGGCGGACGGCCGGTTGTGCTTGGCGTCGCTGTACGACCACTGCGTGGTGCCGTTGTAGGTCACGGCGGTGCTGCCGGAGCCGGCGATCGCGCCCGGGCTCACGCCACGGGTCGGGCCGCCGACGTGGTTGCCGCCGTCGTCGGCCGGCGAGCTGTCGGCGACGAAGGTGTTGGCGGTCTCGTTGTAGCGCCAGTACAGCGTGGCCCCGTCGGCGAGGACCTGGGTCGGGTAGGCCTCGGGCACGGTCGCCGCCGTGACCGTCTGGGTCGGCGACTTGACGGTGGTGTTGGTGCCGTCGCTCGCGGTGACCCGGTAGGTGTAGGTGGCGCCGGCCGTCACGTCGGTGTCGGTCCAGGTCAGCTGCGGCCGCACCCACGGCAGCGAGGAGGCGGTCGTGGTGTACACGGGCGTGGTGCCGCCGTTCTTGTACACGCGGTAGGTCAGCGAGCTGTCGTCCAGGTCCAGGCTGGTCTGGATGCGGACCTTGACCGAGCCCGGGGTGACGCTGGAGGCGTTGACGTTCGGGGTGGTAGGCACGCCGGTGTCCGGGCCCGAGGAGAAGCGGGTCAGCCCCTGCTGGGCGACCCCGTTGACGGTGGTGAACTCGCCGCCGACCCAGAGGTAGTCGGTGCCACCGGAGGAGGAGACGGACATGACGCGCGGGCCGATCCCCTCGCCCAGGCCGTCGTTGGTGTCGGGGAACCAGCCCAGCTTCGCGGGGTTGTCGACGGACTCCGCGAGCAGGTGCTTGCGCCGCTGGTTCGGGTACTCGCCCATGCTGCTGCAGTCGTGCGCGTGCGAGCCGCTGTACAGCACGGACTTGTACACCTCGACCGACTGGGTCGCGCCGAGGCAGGTGTCGCGCCAGCGCTGGTTGAAGTCGTCGAGGTTGAGCGCGATGCGGCCGTCGAAGACGCCGCCGCCGGTGCCCTCGTTGCCGGTGTAGACGCCGGTGGCGTCGGTCGTGAGGTCCTTGACGACCGACGTCGACGGGATGAAGGTGGATCCGTATCCCTTCACCACGGCGCCGGTCGTCGCGTCGACCACGGCCAGGGCGTGCGAGGCCGTGCCGTTGACGTGGTCGAAGTCGCCGCCGAGGACGACGTTCGCCCCGTCCGGGGTGATCTCCAGCGCGCGGCCCGGCGCGTCGCCGTCGGCGGTGAAGGAGGTGACCTCGCCGGAGGTGGTGACGGCGGCGAAGTTGGCGTGCGGCCGGCCGTCGACGGAGCCGAAGTCACCGCCCAGGTAGACGGTGTCGCCGGTGACGGCCAGCGCCCGGACGGTGGCGTTGACCGCGACGGCGAAGTTCGTCCTGACGGTGCAGGTGGCGATGTCGATCGCTGCGAGGCTGCTGACCGGGGTGCCGTTGACCGCGCCGAAGAAGCCGCCCGCGTACAGCGTGGCCCCGTCCGGCGACACCGCCAGCGCCCGCACGGTCGCCGTGCCGGAGCCGACGGTGAAGGACAGGCTGCAGTCGGTGGGTGCGCCGGTGGCCGCGTCGAAGGCGGCGAAGTTGACCGCCGCCCGTTCGTTCGGTCCGCCCGCCGCCTCTCCGGACGGACGGACCGAGGAGAAGGTGCCGCCGGTGAAGACGGTGCCGTTCGCCTGCGCCATGGCGAAGACGATGCCGTTGGTCTGCCAGGTCGGCAGGCTGTCGGCCGTCATCGCCACCGGTGGCGTCAGGGCCACCGCCGGCTGCGGCGCGATCGCTCCCGCCGCCAAGGAGCCCGCCGCCATGGTCAAGGCAGCGGATATGGATCTGAGCTTGCGCATGTGCCCCCCAAGGCCCCAATGCCCCCGAGCGTCCCACTTGGCCGCCCGTGCACCGCAGGGTATGGGCTGACATACGGCTGATGGACGGTGTTTGAAGAAAATGTGAGCACTAAGGTGCGCCGAAGGTCAGTACGAGCACGGGATGGTTGCCCGCTCCCGCCGCCTCGCTCGACCACAGCCACAGCGCGTCGCTGCCCGTGCTGGTGAGCGCGAGCGCGTAGGAGCCGCCCGGGGCCCCGGCCAGCGTGTCGGCGTTCAGCGCCGTCTCGTACGTGCTCCGGGCCGCCGTGGCCCCGGTGAGCGTGCCGCGCACCGCGGGCGGTCCCGAGGTGCCGTGGCCGGCCGACGCCGCCCATGCGGTGTCGTACGCGTCCTGCGAGACGGCGACCCTGGCCTTGGTGCCCGGCGCCGTGCCGCCTCACCCGGCGCCCAGCGTGTGGTGGCCGGCGACCTGGGAGGCGGTCAGCACCAGCGGGTAGACCGCGGTCTCGTCCAGCTGCCCGGCGAAGTAGTTGCTGGTGGGACGGTTCGGCCAGCCGCTGAGGTTGTCACCGCCGATCCGCCAGTAGCCCACGTGGTTCTGGCTGGTGGTCGTGGTGTTGGTGCCGACGAGGGCGCCGTCGACGTACAGCCGCATACCGCCGCTGCCCTGGGTGGCGACGACATGGTGCCACCGGCCGTTGTTGTAGGTGCCCCGCGTGGTGATGGTGTGGGTGCCGCTGACGTAGACCCCGAAGGCCAGGCGCCCGTTGTTCGTCATGTAGATGTGCTTGTCGTAGTTGCTGCTGAGGTTGTTGTCGACGTTGCGGTCGCCGAAGCCGATGAGCTTGCCGCCGGCCGTGGTCGTGGTCCGGAACCAGGTCTCGACACTGTAGGCCGAGGGGCGGTTGTGCCGGGCGTCGCTGTAGGCGTAGTCGTTGGTGCCGTTGAAACCCATGGCGGTGCTGCCGGGCACGGCGCCGGGGGTCCGCCGGTACAGCGGTCCGTTGAGGTAGACCGCGTTGTCGTTGCCGGGCGAGGAGTCGGCGCCGAACTGGCCGGAGGCCTCGTCGTAGCGCCAGTACAGTTTCGCGCCGTCGGCGAGCACCCGGGCCGGGTAGGCCTGGGTGGCCGAAGCGGCGGTCACCGACCGGGCGGGGGACAGTGCGCTGGTGTTGGTCCCGTCGCTCGCGGTGACCCGGTACGAGTACGTCGTGCCCGCCGTGACCGAGGTGTCGGTGAAGGCCAGCTGCGGGCGCACCCACGGCAGCGAGGAGCCGGTGGTGGTGCGGATCGGCGTGGTGGAGCCGCTGCGGTAGACGCGGTAGGTCAGCGGGCCGTCGTCCAGATCGAGGCTGGTCCGCCAGCGCACGGTGACCTGGCCCGGCCGGATGCTGGCCACGTTCACCTCGGGCACGCTCGGAGCCCCGGTGTCCGGGCCGGAGGCGAAGCGGGTCAGGCCCTGCTGGGCGGCCCCGGCGACGGTGGTGAACTCACCGCCGACCCAGAGGTAGTCGGTGCCTCCGGAGGAGGCCACCGTCATCACCCGCGGGCCCAGTCCCTCGCCGATGCCGTCGTTGGTGTCCGGGAACCACGGCAGCAGGGTCGGGTTGCCGACGGACTCGGCGAGCAGGTGCTTGCGCCGCTGGTTCGGGTAGCCGCCCATGCTGCTGCAGTCGTGCGCGTGTGAGCCGCTGTACAGCACGGTCTTGTAGACCTGCACGGACTGGGTCGCGCCGAGGCAGGTGTCCCGCCAGCGCTGGTTGAAGGTGCTGATGTCGAGGGCGATGCGGCCGTCGAAGACGCCGCCGCCGGTGCCCTCGTTGGCGGTGAAGACCCCCGTGGCGTCCGCCGTCAGGTCCTTGACGACCGAGGTCGGCGGGATGAAGCCGCCCGGGTACGCCCGGGTCAGCGCCCCCGTGCCGGTGTCGACCACGGCCAGGGCGTGGGACGCGGTGCCCCTGACGGTGTCGAAGTCGCCGCCGATCACGGCGTGGGCGCCGTCCGGGGTGAGCTGGACCGCCCGCCCGGGCTTGTCGGCGTTCGGGTTCCAGGCGCGCAGCGCTCCGGCCGTCGACAGCGCGGCGAACCGCGGCCGGGACTGTCCGGCCACGGAGGTGAAGTCGCCGCCCACGTAGAGGGTGTCGTCGGTGACGTCGATGGCCCGCACGGTGGCCGAGAAGGAGGGCCGGAAGGAGGCGATCGGCGTGCAGCTCGCGATGTCGATGGCGGCGAGGCTGCTGACCGTCACTCCGTTGACGGCGTTGAACCAGCCGCCCGCGTAGAGCGTCCGCCCGTCCGGTGAGACCTCCAGGGCGCGTACCGTCGCGGTGCCGGAGCTGATGGTGAAGGAGAGCCGACAGCCGGTGGGAGCGCCGGTGGCGGCGTTGAACGCCGCGAAGTTGACGGCGGGCTGCGTGGTGCTGCCGGACCCGGAGGACCTGATGGCCGAGAAGGTGCCGCCGGCGAAGACCGTGCCCCCCTGGTGGGCCATCGCCCACACCACGCCGTTGGTCTGCCAGGTCGGCAGCGGGTCCGCGGTGATGGCCACGGGCGGGGTCAGCGCCCCGGCGGTCGGCGCCGCCGCGACCCCCGCGCCGGCCAGTGAGGCCGCCGTCAGTACCAGCGCAGCGGACAGTCTTCCCCAAGTGCGCATGAGCCCCCCAGCCCTCGCCGCCCCCGGCGGTGCGGAAACGAACCGCCCTGCCCGGCAGCGTACGCGGTCTCGGGCGGCTGGGAGGAGACTTCGGCCTAAACTCCGGGCTCGGGTGGGGGCGGCACGAGGGGACGGGGCTCCGGCGAGGGCCGGCGCACCGCCTCTCCCGCGGCGTACGGGCACCCTCTGATAGGACAGGAGGATGCAGGAAGCAGCGGGCCAGGAGGCCATCGACACCTTCATCGCCGCGTTCAACGCCTCCCACGACGGGTACGTCCCCGCGCTGCTGTCGCGCGCGCTCACCCCGGATGTCGTCTTCTGGGGTCCGCTGGGGCGCAGCGAGGGGGTCGCGGCCGTGGAGCGTTTCATCATCGAGATGCGCGGGCACCCGGCCGGGCCCGGCGCCATGGCGCGTTCCTCGGCGGTGGACATGCCCGGGGAATGGGCGCGCTATCAGTGGGCCTTCCGCACCGCGGAGGGCGAGCGGGAGCTCACGGGGACGGACGTGGTGCACCTGCGGAACGGCAGGATCGACCAGATGATCGTGTTCGCCGGAGAGCTGCCGCCGACGGGATCGTCCGCACCGGCCGCGCCCCGGGGCGGCGAGGAGTGAGGAGGGGCCCGGCCGGGACTCGGCCGGGCCCCTCCGTCACCTGGTCAGGAGCCGAAGGTGAGCACGAGCCGCGGCCCGTTCGCGGAGGACGCGGCCTGCCGCGACCACAGCCACATCGCGTCCGTGCCGGTGCTGGTCAGCGCCAGGCTGTAGGAGCCGCCCAGCGAGCCGGTGAGCGAGGAGACGTCCAGCGGCACCGTGAACGACGTCGAGCTCGTCGTCGCACCGCTCAGCGTGCCCAGGACGGTCGAGGAGAGCGCCGGACGGCTGCCGTAGGTGACCCCGGTCTCCGTCCACGCGCCCGTGACGGGCACGACGGAGACGGTGTCGTTGGTGCCCGCCGCCGGGTCGCTGCTGGTCATGACCCGCAGCACGGCGCTCTTCAGGGTCTGGCCGGCCGGGGCCGGCGGCAGGCTGAAGCGCAGGTACGTCAGGTAAGCGGAGCTGCCGCGGACGGCCAGTGAGCCCGAGGTGCCGTAGTTGGCCGACGGTGCTCCGGCGTTGACGTAGGTGTCCTCGGCCGGGGTGAGCGTGGAGACGGTGTCGGCCGGGGCGCTCGCCAGGGCGTAGTGGTTGCCGACCTGGGCGGCCGTCAGCACGGACGGGTAGACGGCGGTCTCGTCGATCTGCCCGTTGAAGTAGCCGCTGGACGGCTGGTTCGGCCAGCCGTTGAGGTTGTCGCCGCCCGCCCGCCAGTAGCCGGTGTAGTTCTCGTTGGAGGTCTGCGGGTGGGTGCCGGCGAGGGTGCCGTCGACGTACATCTTCATGCCGTCGGCGCCCTGGGTGGCCACCACGTGGTGCCAGGCGCCGTTGTTGTAGGCGGCGCCGGTCGTGATGGTGTTGGTGGCGCCGGTGTAGACGCCGAAGACCAGCCGGCCGTCGTTGGTCATGTAGACGTGCTTGTCGTACTGGCTGCTGGTGCCGTTGGTGGTGTTCCCGAAGCCGACGATCTTGCCGCCCGAGGTCGTGGTGGTCTTGAACCACGACTCCACGCTGAAGGTGGCCGGGCGCGGGTGGCTGCGGTCGCTGTGGACCCACTGGTCCGAGCCGTTGAAGCCGACCGCCGTGCTGGAACCGCTGACCGCCCCCGGGCTCTGCCGGTACGACGGCCCGCCGACGTAGTCGCCGTTGTCGTCCGACGAAGAGGCGTCGGCGGCGAAGGTGCCGCCGCTCTCGTCGTAGCGCCAGTACAGGTTCGCGCCGTCGGAGAGCACCGCCGAGGCGTAGCTGTTGCTGCCGCCGGCCACGGTGACCGTGGCGGTCGAGGACAGCGGACTGGTGTTGGTGCCGTCACTCGCGGTGACCCGGTAGCTGTGGGTCGAGCCCACGGTCAGCCCGGTGTCGGTGAAGCTGAGCTGCGGCCGTACCCAGGGCAGCGAGCTGCCGGAGGTGGTGTACACGGGAGTGGCCACGCCGTCCCGGTAGACCTTGTACGTCAGCGCGCTGTCGTCCTTGTCCAGGCTCGCCTGCCAGCTCACCTTCACCTGGCCGGCCGCCAGGCTCGCCGCGCTCGCCTCCGGCGTGCTCGGGTTGCCGGTGTCGGGACCGTTGGAGAAGCGGGTCAGGCCCTGCTGCGGCGTGCCCTCGACGGTGGTGAACTCACCGCCCACCCACAGGTAGTCCTTGCCGCCCGCGGACGACACGGACATCACGCGCGGGCCGATGCTCTCGCCGAGGCCGTCGTTGGTGTCCGGGAACCAGCCGAGCAGCTTGGGGTCGTCCACCGACTGCGCCAGCAGGTGCTTGCGCCGTTGGTTGGGGAACTCGCCCATGCTGCTGCAGTCGTGCGCGTGCGAACCGCTGTAGAGCACCGTCTGGTAGACCGCGAGCGACTGGGTGGCGCCGAGGCAGGTGTCGCGCCAGCGCTGGTCGAAGTCGCTCAGGTCGAAGGCGGTCCGGCCGTCGAAGACACCGCCGCCGGTGCCCTCGTTGGCGACGTACAGTCCCGTCGCGTCGTCCGTGACGTCCTTGACGACGGAGGTCGCTGGGAAGAAGCCCATCGGGTACGCCTTCGTCAGCGCGCCCGTGCCGGAGTCGACGACGGCCAGGGCGTGCGAGTCGCCCCCGCCGATGGTGTCGAAGTCGCCGCCGATCATCACGTGGGAGCCGTCCCGGGCGACCTGGACGGCCCGCCCCGGCTTGTCGCCCTGCGGGTCCCAGGCCGTCAGCGCCCCCGCGGTGGACAGTGCCGCGAAGTACCGCCGGGACTGCCCGGCGACGCTGGTGAAGTCACCGCCCATGTAGACGGTGTCCGCCGTCACGTCCAGCGCCCGCACGGTCGCGGAGACCGCCGGGTGGAAGGACGCGATCGGCGTGCAGCTCGCGATGTCGATGGCGGCCAGGCTGTTGACCTGGACGCCGTTGACGGAGCTGAAGTAGCCACCCGCGTACAGCGTGTCGCCGTCCGGTGAGACGGCCAGGGCGCGCACGGTGGCCGTGCTGCCCGGGCCGATCGTGAACGACAGGTGGCAGTCGGCCGGTGCGCCGGTGGCGGCGTCGAACGCCGCGAAGTTCACCGCGGACTGCTCGTTGCTGCCCGCCGCGCTGCCGGGCGGACGGACGGTGGAGAAGGTCCCGCCCGCGAAGACGACCCCTTCCGACTGGGCCATCGCCCAGACGATGCCGTTGGTCTGCCAGGTCGGCAGTTCGTCCGCGGTCATCGCGACCGGCGGGGTGAGCGCGGTCGCCGCCGGAGCCGCGACCACCCCCAACCCCGCCAGAGTGCCGGCCACCAGTGTCCCGGCGGCGGTCATCGCCCCAAGTCTTCGCATGTGCCCCCCAAGGCCGTCTCGTACACAAGCGGCCCGATCGCCCACCTGTGGTCGGCAGCGTAGGGGCCCGTAAAGCTTCTCGCGTGAAAGTTTGACGAAATTGTGTGCACTCATGGCTTGGCTGGATGACGCCGGGGATCGACGCGACGCGGCCCCAGACGGGTTCAGCGGTCGATGCGCACGGTCACGCCGGCGAGCTGGTCCTCGACCTGCTTGCGGTCGGCGTCGACCATGATCCGGGCCAGTTCCTCGACCCGCACGGAGGGTTTCCAGCCGAGCAGTTCCTCCGCCTTGCTGGCGTCGCCGATCAGAGCGTCGACCTCGCTGGGACGCTCGTACTTGGGGTCGTAGCGGACGTACTCCGCCCAGTCGAGGCCCACGTGCCCGAAGGCGGTCTCCACGAACTGCCGCACGGTGGCCGCCTCGCCGGTGGCGACCACATAGTCGTCCGGCTCGTCGCGCTGCAGCATCCGCCACATCGCGTCGACGTACTCCGGGGCGTAGCCCCAGTCGCGGACGGCGTCGAGGTTGCCCAGGTAGAGCCGGTCCTGCAGACCGGCCTTGATGCGGGCGACGGCGCGGGTGATCTTGCGGGTCACGAAGGTCTCACCGCGGCGCGGGGACTCGTGGTTGAACAGGATGCCGTTGACCGCGAACATGTCGTACGCCTCGCGGTAGTTGACCGTCGCCCAGTAGCCGTAGACCTTGGCGCAGCCGTACGGGCTGCGGGGGTGGAAGGGCGTCCGCTCGTTCTGCGGCGGCGGGGCGGCGCCGAACATCTCGGAGGAGGAGGCCTGGTAGATCCGGGTCTCCACCCCACTGGCCCGTACCGCTTCCAGCAGCCGCATCGAGCCGAGCCCGGTGACGTCCCCGGTGTAGAGCGGGGCGTCGAAGGACACGCGGACATGGGACTGGGCGCCCAGGTTGTAGACCTCGTCGGGCCGCAGGTCGCGCAGGAGGTTCACCAGGGCCACGCCGTCGGAGAGGTCGGCGTGGTGGAGCACGAAGGAGCGGTTCGCCTCCTGCGGCCCCTGGTAGATGTGGTCGATCCGCTCGGTGTTGAAGCTGGACGACCGCCTGACGAGGCCGTGCACGGTGTACCCCTTGCCCAGCAGCAGCTCCGCCAGATAGGAGCCGTCCTGGCCGGTCACACCGGTGATCAGGGCACTCTTGCCCATGCGATCTCCCCCCTTGGGTCGGTTATGTTTCTTTTGCGTACTGATGTTTGGAATCACCCCCGGTGGGGCGAACCCTGCTGGCAGAATCCGCTTCCATGAGCGAAGCGAACGCACTGCTGCCCGACCGCGCCCGGATCTTCGTCGCGGGCCACCGTGGCCTGGTCGGATCGGCGTTGACCCGACGGCTCGCCGCCGACGGGCACGAGGTGATCACCCGTGGCCGCGGGGAACTCGATCTGCGTGACGCGGCGCGCACCGAGGCGTTCCTGAAGGAGCAGCGGCCCGACGCGGTGGTGCTGGCGGCCGCCAAGGTCGGCGGCATCATGGCCAACAGCACCTACCCGGTGCAGTTCCTCGAGGACAACCTGCGCATCCAGCTGAGCGTGATCGCCGGGGCGCACGCGGCCGGGGTGGGCCGGCTGCTCTTCCTCGGCTCCTCGTGCATCTACCCGAAGCACGCGCCGCAGCCGATCCACGAGGACGCACTGCTCACCGGCCCGCTGGAGCCGACCAACCAGGCGTACGCACTCGCCAAGATCGCCGGCATCGTCCAGGTGCAGTCCTACCGGCGGCAGTACGGCGCCTCGTTCGTGTCCGCGATGCCCACCAACCTGTACGGCCCCGGGGACAACTTCGACCTCGAGACCTCGCACGTGCTGCCCGCGCTCATCCGCCGTTTCCACGAGGCGCGCCGCGACGGCGCCCCCGAGGTGGTGCTGTGGGGCTCCGGCAGCCCGCGCCGGGAGTTCCTGCACGTCGACGACCTCGCCGCCGCGTGCGCGGTGCTGCTGCGCTGCTACGACGGCGAGGAGCCGGTCAACATCGGTTGTGGCGCCGACCTGACGATCCGTGAACTGGCCGAGATCGTACGGGAGGTCACCGGCTACGAGGGTGCCATCGCCTGGGACACCTCCAAGCCCGACGGCACCCCGCGCAAGCTGCTGGACATCTCCCGCCTCTCCGCGCTCGGCTGGAAGCCGGCGATCCCGCTGCGGGACGGGATCGCCGCCACGTACCGCTGGTGGAGGGACGATCGCGCTGCCTGACATTCAGTACGCTCCGCGGCCGTCCACGACGGCCCGGAACGTGCGGGCCATCACGTCGACGTCGCTGGTGAAGGTCCAGTTGTCGACGTACCGGAGGTCGAGCTGCAGCGTTTCGTCCCAGGAGAGGTCCGAGCGCCCGCTGACCTGCCACAGGCCCGTCAGGCCGGGCTTCACCGACAGCCGGCGCAGGGCGACCTCGTCGTAGCGGGCGACCTCGTCCGGCAGCGGGGGACGCGGGCCGACCAGCGACATCTCGCCCCGCAACACATTGATCAGTTGCGGCAGTTCGTCCAGCGAGCAGCGGCGCAGGATCCGCCCGACCCGCGTGACGCGCGGGTCGCGGCGCAGCTTGAACATCAGGCCGTCGTTCTCGTTGGCGGAGGCCAGCTCGGGCTTGCGGTCGTCGGCGTCCGTCACCATCGTGCGGAACTTCCACATGGTGAAGGGCACGCAGTCCAGCCCATGCCGGATCTGCTGGTAGAACACGGGCCCCTTGGAGCCCAGCCGGATCGCCGCCGCGATGAGGCCGAACAGCGGGGAGAGCAGCAGCAGTCCGACGGCGGCCCCGGCGCGGTCCAGCACCTCCTTCAGGCCCACCTGGAAACCGCGCCGCAGCGGCGGGCTGATGTGCAGCAGGGTGAGCCCGGCGGCGGAGGTGAGCTCCACCCTGCGTACCGCCACGTCGGTCAGGCCCGGGAGCACGGCCAGCGGGATGCCGGCGTCGTGCACGGCCCACGACAGCCGCCGCAGGCGTTCGCCGGCCATCCGCGGGCCGGGCGCGACCAGCACCAGGTCGGCGCCGAGCTCCCGGGCCGCGGTCAGCACCGCGCCGGAGTCGGCGCTCGGCCGCGCCGGTGCCAGTGACTCCAGCCGGGCGGCCACGGGCGCGCCGCACTCCAGGTTGGCCAGGCCCACCGGGATGGTGCCGACCACGACGTACTCGTGGTCGGTGCGCGCGGCCAGCTGGTCGACGACGTAGTCGGCCGCGCTCGGCTCGCCGATCACCAGGACGCGGCGCACCGCGTGCGCCTCGCGGCGGGAGGCCAGCAGATGACGGTAGGTCAGTTTGCGGCAGGCGGTGGTCAGCAGCAGACCCGGGGTGAGGGCGAGCAGCGCCACGTACGGTTCGGAGTGCTCGCCGAGCAGCGCGCGGACCACCGCGAGCACGCCGAGCAGGACCAGCCAGTCGTAGAGCACGGACAGCCCGCTGCGCGACTCGCCGAGCGCGCGCTGGCCGTACCGGCGGCGGGCGATCTGGACGGTCGGCCAGGCGGCCGCGGCGGTCACGGCGCACAGCACGGGATGTGGCTGGAGCGTGGCGTCGAAGACGACTCCCACCGGGAGCGCGACCCCCACCGCGTCCGTGACGAGCGCCGCCGGCAGGTACCAGCGGGCCTTGTCGCTCAGCCCGCGCGGGGCGGCCGTACGGCCGGGCGCGGGGGACGTATCTATCGGGACTGAATTGGGTATACCGACACGCCGCATGGACCCCCCTGGCACAACGCGACAAAAGTGGGCACACCCGCTACTTCCCCAAGTAGCCGTGCGCCGTAATAACCCGGAACGCTATGCCAAACAGTTGTGTGTTCGCTGCGGTTTACGAAATTTCGGAGGCCAGTTGTCCTGAAGTTCACATACGGCTTGATCTGTCCGCTCAGTGGCCCTGTGATGTGGTAATGCGCCGTCTGCGGAGCGTTCCTGATTGTGCGGGGTCGCGGGCGCCCTGTACACCCCCGGACGCGCTCCGGTGGGCGGTTCGTGCGCCCCCTGGCCATGGTGCGGTACGCCCCGGCACTTCGTATACGGGCGCGCGCGGGTGGAACCGCTCATTCCGGGCGGGTGGGCGGGTGACGGAGCGGGCGGACCGGGTCAGTATGGTGTGGCCATGCCAGGAAGCCGCATCGCTCCCGCCCCGAGACACATCGGCAGTCCGGTCCGGTTCCTGTGGTGGCTGGTCGTCAGCCAGCGCCGCCGCGTGGTGCTCGGGGCGCTGCTGGGCAGCACGTGGATGGCGAGCCTGGCCCTCTCGCCGTACCTGCTGTCGCGCGCGGTCGACGACGGCCTGCGCGCGCACGACCACGGTGCCCTCGCCGGCTGGGCCGCGGCCATCCTCGCCGGCAGCGCGGGCACGGCGTGGCTCGGCGTCGCGCGGCACCGGACGATGACCAAGGTCCGGATGGACGCCTCTTTCCGCACAGTCCGGGTCACCGTCGCGCACGCGACGCGCCTCGGTGCCACCCTGCCGCGCCGGGTCACGGCGGGCGAGGTCGTCGCCATCGGCATGAGCGACGTGCAGGCCATCGCGCAGTCGCTGACCGTGACCGGACCCGGGGTCGGCGCCGTCGTCGCGTACGTCGCCGTCGCGGTGCTCCTGCTGTCCATATCCCCGCTGCTCGCGGTCGTGGTGCTGGCCGGGGTGCCGCTGCTCGCCCTCACCGTCGGGCCCCTGCTGCGCCGGCTGCAGGGGGTCGGCACCGGCTACCGTGAACAACAGGGCGCGCTGACCGCGCGGTTGGTCGACGTGGTGACCGGACTGCGGGTGCTGGGCGGCCTCGGCGGCAAGGACGCGTACGCCGCGCGCTACCGCCGCGACTCCGCGGACCTGCGCGAGCAGGGGTACCGGGTCGGCGCCGTGACCAGCTGGGTCGGCGCCCTCGGCAACGGCCTCCCCGCGCTCTTCCTCGCGGTGGTGACCTGGCTGGCCGCGCGGATGGCCGCACAGGGCTCGCTCAGCGTCGGCGACCTCGTCGCCGTCTACGGCTACGTCGCCGTGCTGGTGATCCCGGTGGCGTTCTTCATCGAGGGCGGCGCCGATCTCGCCCGGGCCACCGTCGCCGCACGGCGGGTCATCCGCTTCCTCGCCCTGCGGCCCGAACACGCCGACGACCCGGACGCCCCGGGGCGGGTCACCGCCCACCTCCCGGACGGGCCCGCCGTGCTGCGCGACCCCGGCTCCGGAGTGGAGGTCCGCCCCGGGCTGCTGACCGCGCTCGCCGCCACCCGCCCCGAGGACGCCGTCGCCGTCGTCGACCGGCTCGGCCGGTTCGCCCCCTCCGACGCGACCTGGGGCGACGTCCGGCTGCACGCCGTCTGCGTGGAGGCGCTCCGCGACCGCGTCCTCGTCGCGGACAACGAGGCCGACCTCTTCGCCGGCACGGTCCGCGAGGTCGTCGCCGGACGCCACGAGCCGGCCGACGACGCGATCCGCGCGGCCGTCCACGCCGCCGTCGCCGACGACGTCGTCGACGCCCTCCCCGACGGCCTCGACTCCGCCGTCGCCGCCCAGGGCCGCAACCTCTCCGGCGGCCAGCGCCAGCGGCTGCGGCTCGCCCGCGCCCTGCACGCCGCCCCGGACACCCTGCTCGCCGTCGAACCCACCTCCGCCGTCGACGCGCACACCGAGGCCGCGATGGCCGCACGGCTGCGCGCCGCGCGGCAGGGCCGCACCACCCTGGTCACCACGACGTCGCCGCTCGTGCTCGAACAGGCCGACGTCGTCGTGTTCGTCGTCGACGGCAAGGCGGCCGCCACCGGCACGCACCACCACCTGCTGCGCGACGAGCCCGGTTACCGGGCACTGGTGGCGCGCGGCACGGGTGAGGAGGCCGGAAGGTGACGGGGGTGCTGCCGGTCGCCGACCGCGCCCGGGTCCGTCGCGCCGCGTTCGGCGAACTGCGCGCCGAACGGCGCGCGTTCGCCGGAGTGCTCGCGCTCAACGCGCTCGCCGCGGCCGCCGGACTCGCCGGGCCGCGGCTGCTCGGCGCGATCGTCGACACCGTCAAGGACGCGCCCGGCCGCGCCGCCCTCGCCGCCGTGGACCGGCTGGCGCTCGCCATCGCCGCCTGCACGGTGCTGCAGATCCTGCTCTCCCGTCAGGCCCTGCGGGCCGGCGCCCGCTTCGGCGAGCGCACCGCGGCCCGGATTCGCGAGCGCTTCCTCGACCGTACGCTCGCGCTGCCCGCCGCCACCGTCGAACGGGTCCCCACCGGCGATCTGGTCGCACGCGGCACCACCGACGTCACCGCCGTCGCCGTCACGCTGCGCGACGCGGTGCCCGAGGTCCTCATCTCCTGCGTCCAGGTGCTGTTCGTCGTCGGCGCCGTCGTCCTGCTCGACCCGCTGCTCGGACTGTGCGGCCTGGCCGGCATGACAGTGATGGCGGTCGCCCTGCGCTGGTACCTGCGCCGGGCCCGCGCCGCCTACCTGGCCGAGGGCGAGGCCAACTCGGCGCTCGCCGAGGAACTCGCGGCCACGGCGGGCGGGGCCCGCACCGTCGAGGCGCTCGGCCTGCAGGAACGCCGCGTCGCGACGGCCGAGGCCGCCGTCGCGCAGGCCCGCCGCACCCGGCTGCGCACGCTCTGGCTGCGCACGGTGCTCTTCCCCGCCGTGGACGTCTCCTACACGCTGCCGGTGGTGTGCGTCCTGCTGGCCGGCGGCGCGCTGCACGCCCGGGGTGCCGTCTCCCTCGGCACCGTGATCGCCTCCGCGATCTACCTGCGGCAGATGGCCGGGCCGCTGGACAACCTGCTGCTGTGGGTGGAGCACCTGCAGGGCAGCGCCGCCTCGTACGCCCGCGTCGAGGGCCTGGCCATGGTCCCCGGGGCCGGGCCGCCCACCACGGACGTGCCCGCCGACGACCGCATCGAGGTGGTGGACGTCCGGTACGCGTACGGCCACGGCGGCGATGTGCTGCACGGCGTCCACCTGGACGTACGGCCCGGGGAACGGCTCGCCGTGGTCGGCCCGTCCGGGGCCGGCAAGTCCACCCTCGGCCGGCTGCTCGCGGGCGTCGACCGGCCGCGCAGCGGCACCGTCACCGTCGGCGGTGTGCCGGTCGCCGACCTCGCCCCGGACGACCTGCGCCGCCAGGTCGTCCTGGTCACCCAGGAACACCACGTCTTCCACGGCACGCTCCGCGACAACCTCCTCATCGCGAAACCGGCCGCCGGCGACACCGAGCTGCGCGCCGCGCTCGCCGCCGTCGACGCCGGCTGGGCCGGTGAACTGCCCGGCGGTCTCGACACCGAACTCGGCGGTGGCGCCCACCGCCTCGACGGCGCCCAGGCGCAGCAACTCGCCCTGGCCCGGGTCGTGCTGGCCGACCCGCACACCCTGATCCTGGACGAGGCCACCGCACTGCTCGACCCCACGACGGCGCGCAGCACAGAGCGTGCCCTCGCCGGTGTCCTGCGGGGCCGTACGGTCATCGCCATCGCCCACCGGCTGCAGACCGCACACGACGCGGACCGCGTCGCCGTCATGGACCGCGGTGTGGTCACCGAGCTCGGCACCCACCACGACCTGGTGGCCGGCGGTGGGGCCTACGCCGCCCTCTGGCGTTCCTGGCACGGCACGACGGACACCCCGGACACGACGGACACGCCGGAGCGCCGGGACGGAACACCCGGCCGGCCGGCCGCTTGCGCCGGTCCACAGGGGCCACCGTGATGACACCGTCCGGCTCGCCGTCCCACTCCGACGGCAGCCCGACGGGGTTCAGGTCGTGGCGGGCTTGCCCGAGGGCTCGGCCTCCTTCCCAGCCCCTGCCCCGCCGGCGGCCGCGGAGGGCAGTGCGCGCCAGGGCAGCAGCAGGGCGCTGGCCAGGCACAGCACGCCCGCGACGACGATCGCCAGGCGGACACCTCCCACTGCGGCGACGGCGCCGCCGGCCAGCATGGACAGCGGCTGGGCCGTCCTGGATCCCACCGACCACGCGGTGACGACCCGGGTCATGACGGCGTCGTCCGTCGCGGCCATGCGGTACGTCGTGAAGGAGGGGTTGAAGACACCGGCGGCCAGCAGCAGGAAGGTGTTGGCGGTGATCAGGACGACGGGCCCGAGGGAGCCGGAAGGTGCCCAGGCGAGCAGCAGCAGCCAGGGCGTGCGCAGGACCCCGAACAGGAGCAGCACCCGGTGCGGGCCGAGCCGGCCGGTCAGCGGGGCGGTGAGGCGGGAGCCCAGGACGCCGCCGAGGCAGGGCAGTCCGAGCGCCAGGCCGTACTGCCAGGGAGCGAAGCGCAGTTCGCGGAGCATCAGGACGGTCAGCAGCGGGCTGCTCATCATGATGGCCCCGCCGAAGAGCATGGCGTTCCAGAACAGCGGCCGCAGTCCGCGGTGCCCCAGGACGTAGGTCCAGCCGGCCATCAGCTCCCGGCCGCGGCCGTGCGACCGGGACCGTGCCGGGGGCACCGGTTCGGGGCGGCGGATCCGGCGGACGCCCAGGGCGGACAGCAGGAAGGAGAACGCGTCCACGGCCAGCGAGACCGTCGTCCCGAAGGCGGTGACGAGCAGCCCGCCGATCGGCGGCCCCGCGCTCTGGCTGAGCCAGTTGGTGGTCTCCAGCCGCGAGGCCGCCCGGAGGCGCTCCGCCGGCGGGACGAGGCCCTTGAGGTGCGCGGTGCTCGCCGCGCCGAACACGATGGCCGCGGCCGACTGGAAGACACCCACCAGGCACAGCTGCGCGAAGGTGAGCACGCCGAGGGCGGCCGCGACCGGGACGCTGAGCAGCACGAGGCAGCGGACCAGATCGGCGGTGATCATGACCGGCCTTTTGCGGCGGTGCTCCACGTGGCCGCCCAGGGGGAGGGCGATGGCGGCGCCCGCGAGCGCCGACAGGGCCGCGAGGAGGGAGACCTGGAAGGTCGTGACGTCCAGCGCCAGCACGGCCACCAATGGCAGGGCCCCGGAGCCGACCGCGCTCCCCGCCGCGCTCACCGCGTAGGCGCCCCACAGCCGGCCGAAGTCTCGGCGCATGTCATCCGATTGATCATCCGGCGAGGTCATGACGGCAGAGCCTAGGGGTCACCGACGACAACGCGGCGGATGCGTGGGCCGGATGGCACGACGCCGCGAGGATCCGGACCGACGCAACCCCCGGGCCTGCCCCAGGGGTTCCGTCGGTCCCGGACGATCACCCTGGCGTGGCCGCCGAGACCGAGGCCGAGCAGGACCCGGCGGACCCGGCCGACCCGCCGCAGGACCTCATCCCCGTCCGCCGCGTCATCGACCTCCAGGTCGAGGTGGCAGCGGCCCTCGCCGGTCCAGGCGCCGGTGATCTCACCGTCGTCCCCGAACGCGGCCTCCTGCGCCTCCTCGGCCTCGTCCGGTCGAGGGGGGCAGCGGTGAGCACGATCTCCAGGAACATCGCGCGACCTCCTGCCGACCGGGTGCCGGAGCACCCTGCCGGCGACCGCGCCGGCCCGCTCCGGGCGGGCCTTACCCTTGATCCTTGTGTCCTCTCTGCAATCCGCCCTCGCCGGTCTCCTCGACGGGCTCCCGCCCGGCCGTGCCGCCCAGGCCGTCGACCGGCTGATCGCCACCTACCGGGGGCGCACCCCCAGCAGCACCCCGATCCTCCGCGACCGCTCCGACGTCGCCGCATACGCGGCGTACCGCATGCCGGCCACCCACGCCGCGGTCGGCGCGGCGCTGGCGGAGTTCCGGGCCCGGGCGGGGGAGTGGGCCCCGGCCGGCCACCTGGACGTGGGCGGCGGGACCGGCGCCGCGACCTGGGCGGTCGCCGACGCCTGGGAGGACGGCACGCACACCAGCACCGTCCTCGACTGGTCGGACGCGGCGCTCTCGCTCGGCCGTGAGCTGGCCGCGGGCTCGGAGCACGCGGCGGTGCGGGACGCGCGCTGGCAGAAGACGCCGCTGGGCGGCGGGGCCCGGCTGCCGGAGGCGGACCTGGTCACGCTGTCGTACGTCATCGGCGAGCTCACCGGACCCGACCGCGACGCGGTCGTCGCCGAGGCCGCCAGGGCGGCGCGCGGCGCCGTGCTCATCGTCGAGCCGGGCACCCCCGACGGCTACGCGCGGATCCTCGCGGCGCGCGCGAGGCTCGTCGCGGACGGCTTCCACGTTCTCGCTCCCTGCCCCCACGACGGCACGTGCCCGGTGCAGGCCCCGGACTGGTGCCACTTCGCGGCGCGGGTCGCCCGGACCTCACTGCACCGGCAGGTCAAGGGGGGCTCCCTCCCGTACGAGGACGAGAAGTTCAGCTACGTCGCCGCGGCCCGCTTCCCCGCGGCGCGGCACGGCTCACCGGACCGGGTGGTCCGGCACCCGCAGATCCGCAAGGGGCAGGTCCTCGTCGACCTGTGCACGGTCGAGGACGGCCTGCGCCGCGACACCGTCACCAAGCGGCACGGGCCGCTGTACCGCGCCGCCCGCGACGTCACCTGGGGCGACACGTGGCCGCCTCCTCCGGCGGAGCCGGAGTAACCCCGGGGCGGGCCGCCGGACAAGGCCGATGCGCCGGGTCCGGGGAGCGACCGCCTGTCGTCGGCGGGCGGTGGGCGGCGGATGGTGGCTCGCCGGACCGCGTGGTGCGGCGCCGGCAGTTGCGCGACCTCGTCCGGGACGACGTGCGGCCGGTGCCCCGGGTGCGCGGAGCGGCTCGCCTGCCGGGGAGCCGTCGCGCACCGCGCAGGCCGCACCCCGCCGTGCGTTCAGCGGCCGCCCAGCACCGCCATGGCCGCGTTGTGGCCGGGGACGCCGCTGACCCCGCCGCCGCGCACCGCGCCCGCCCCGCACAGCAGGACGTTCGCGTGCGCGGTCCCCACGCCCCAGGCGCCGCCGCCCGACTCCGCGTAGGGGAAGGCCAGGTCCCGGTGGAAGATGTGCCCGCCGGGCAGGCCGACCTCCCGCTCCAGGTCGAGCGGCGACTTCGCCTCGATGCACGGCCGCCCGTCCGCGTCCACCGCCAGGCAGTCCGCCAGCGGCTCCGCCAGCACCGCGTCCAGCTGCGCCAGGGTGGCCTTGAGCAGGGTCTCCTTCGCCTGCGCGGGGTCGTCCGTGAACAGCCGCGCCGGGGCGTGCAGCCCGAAGAGGGTCAGGGTGTGCACGCCCTGGGCGGCGAGCTCGGGGGAGAGGATCGAGGGGTCGGTCAGCGAGTGGCAGTAGATCTCGGAGGGCGGCGCCGTGGGCACCGCGCCCTCGGCCGCCTCGCGGTAGGCCCGGTCCAGCTGGGTGTACGACTCGGCGATGTGGAAGGTGCCGGCGAAGGCGTCGCGCGGGTCCACCGCCGTGTCGCGCAGCCGTGGCAGCCGCCGCAGCAGCATGTTCACCTTGAGCTGGGCGCCCTCCGGCTTGTCCGGGGGCGCCTCCCCCAGCAGTTCGGCCAGGGCGTACGGGGAGGCGTTGACCAGCACGTGGCCCGCGCCCACCAGGCCGCCCTCGAAGGACACCTCGGCCCGGGTGCCGTCGGTCTCGACGGCCGTGACCTCGGTCCCGGTCACGATCTCCGCACCGGCCGCCCGCGCCGCGTCCGCCAGCGCGTCGGTGAGGGCGCCCATGCCGCCGACGGGCACGTCCCAGTCCCCCGTGCCGCCGCCGATGACGTGGTAGAGGAAGCAGCGGTTCTGCAGCAGGGAGGGGTCGTGCGCGTGGCTGAAGGTGCCGATCAGGGCGTCGGTCAGCACCACGCCGCGCACCACGTCGTCCTCGAAGACGGACTCGACGGTCTCGCCCAGCGGCCGTTCGAACAGCGCCGACCAGGCCTCCGCGTCGTCCACGGTCCGCTCCAGCTCGGCCCGGGAGGGCAGCGGCGCGGTCAGCGTCGGAAAGACGCGCTCGGCGACCCGCTGCGTCATGCCGTAGAAGCGCTGCCAGGCCTCGAAGTCGCGGTCGGAGCCGGTCAGCCGGACGAAACTCTCGCGGGTCGCGGAGGGCGACTCGGCGTCGACGAGGAGGCCGCCGTCGCCGTGCGGGGTGTACGAGGAGATGCGGCGGCGCCGGACGGCGAAACGCAGCCCCAGGTCGTCGACGATCTTCCGGGGCAGCAGGCTCACCAGGTACGAGTAGCGGGACAGCCGTGCGTCCAGACCGGTGAACGCCCGCGTGGAGACGGCGGCGCCGCCGGTGTCCGGCAGCCGCTCCAGCAGCAGCACGGAGCGGCCGGCGCGGGCGAGGTAGGCGGCGGCGACCAGGCCGTTGTGGCCGCCGCCGACGATCACGACGTCGTACGAGGTGCGGAGGGGCAGCTGCTGCGACATGCGCCCTTTCGTATCACGGTCAGTCGCGCAGCTCCATGGTGCAGCACTTCACACTGCCTCCGGCCTTGTGCAGTTCGGACATGTCCACCGGCACCGGCTCGAAGCCGCGCTCGCGCAGCCGCCGCAGCAGCCCGGTGGCCCCGGAGGGGATCAGGACGTGCAGGCCGTCGCTGACGCTGTTCAGGCCGAAGGCCGTGGCGTCCTGGCGGGTGGCGGTCAGCGCGTCGGGGAAGAGCCGGCGGAGCACCGCGCGGCTGCCGGGGGAGAAGGCGTCCGGATAGTACATGATCTCGTCGCCGGCGAGCACGCACAGCGCCGTGTCGAGGTGGTAGAAGTGCGGGTCGGTGAGCTCCAGGCCGATGACGGGGCGGCCGAAGAACTCCTGGAGCTCGGCGTGCGACAGCGGGCTGCTGCGGAACCCCTTCCCGGCCAGCAGCCAGCTCTCGGTGACGGCGAAGTCCCCCTCGCCCTCGTTGACGTGGTGCGGGTCGTGCACCTCGCCGTAGCCGCGGCCCAGGAACCACTCGCGGTGCGCGGGCGCCTCCGCGGCCCGTTCGGCGTTGGCGAAGCGGGCCCCGAAGACCCGGCCGTCGACCACGGTGGCGCCGTTGGCGGCGAAGACCATGTCCGGCAGGCCCGGCAGCGGCTCCAGGACGTCCACCGTGTGCCCCAGCGAGCGGTAGCGGTCGCGGAGGTCCTCCCACTGGAGCAGGGCGAGCGCGGGGTCGACCGGCTTCGTGGGGTCCATCCAGGGGTTGATGGAGTACGTGACGCGGAAGTACGTGGGAGGACACATCAGATACCGGCGGTACGAGGCGGTTCGCGCTGCGCTCAATGAAGGCTCCTCGCGGTGTGGTTGAGGCCGTAGAGACATGGTGGACCCGCAGCGGACGCCACGCACCGGATTGCGGACGCAAACACCTCCCGGCGCAGCGGTCCCAGAAGCACCAGAGGGCCCCGTGCCGGGTTGCCCCAAGTTCCTCTTATGATTCGTAGGTGTTCGATTCCAGACACATCAAGACCTTCCACACCGTGGTCACGGCCGGCTCCTACTCGGCCGCGGCCGCGGCGCTGGGCTACACGCAACCCGCGGTCACCCAGCAGATGAAGGCGCTGGAGCGCTCGGTCGGCACCGCGCTCTTCGTCCGCGTCGGGCGGCGCATGCGGCTGACCGAGGCGGGCGAGGCACTGGCCCGGCACGCCGAGACCATCCTCGACAGCATGTCCGTGGCCTGGGAGCAGATAGGGGCGGTGACCCGGCTGGAGACCGGCCGGGTGAGGCTGTGCGCCTTCCCCAGCGCCAACGCCACCCTGATCCCCGAGGCGCTGGCCCTGCTGGCGGCCGAGCACCCCGGCATACGGGTCGAGCTGCTGGGGGACGAACCGCCCGAGTCGCTGGAGCGGGTCACCCGCGGCGAGTGCGACATCACCCTCGCCTTCACCTATCCCGGACTGCACGAGGCGGTGCCGGACGACCTGGTCGAGATCCCGCTGCTGGAGGACCAGCTCATGGTCCTGATGCCGACCGGGCACCGGCTGGCCAGGTCCCGCTCGGTCAGGCTCCGCGACCTGGCGGACGAACGCTGGATCGCCGGCTGCATGCGCTGCCGGGTCAACTTCCTCCACGAGTGCGCCGAGCTGGGCTTCGCCCCCGACATCGCCTTCGCCACCGACGACAACCTGGTGGTGCAGTCGCTGGTCGCGGAGGGGCTGGGGGTCGCGATGATGCCCGGGCTGGTGCTGTCCTTCATGCGGCTGGACCGGGTCACCGGGCGGCCGCTCGACCCCGTCTCCCGCCGCCGGGTCGCGGCGTACGTGCCGCGCGACCATCTGCGGATCCCGGCCGCGGCGCTGGTGCTCGACGCGCTGCGGACGGTCGCCGAGCGGCGCAGTGGCTGCTGACCCGGGCCCCTGTCCGTGCCCCATCCATAAGGAGCGGCGCGGGCAGGGTGAAGGAACTGTCAGTGGACGCGCGGGCCCGCGCGCACGGACGCTGCGGGCATGACCTCCGCGACCGTTCCGGCGCTCTCCGCGCCCACCGCCCGGCTGGCCCGCCTCGTCGACGAGGTGCGCGAGACGGTCGGCCGTGGCCTGCCGCCCGGCCCGACGGCCCATCTGGTGGGCGAACGGCTCGCGCCGTACCTCGGCGCCGCCGGCCTGCTGGCCGACCGGCACACCGAGGGCGACCCGGACCGCTACCGCCAGCACATCCTGCACGCCGAGGAGGACGGCAGCTTCTCGATCGTCGCCCTGGTCTGGCTGCCGGGGCAGCGGACGTCCATCCACGACCACGTCTCGTGGTGCGTCACGGGCGTGCACCAGGGCCAGGAGCACGAGCGCCGCTACCGGCTGGTCCCCGACGGCGACGGCTCCCGCCTCGTCCCGACCCAGGACGTCGTCAACGCCCCGGGCGACGTGTGCGGCTTCGCGCCGCCCGGCGACATCCACGAGGTGTGGAACGGCGGTACCGGCAAGGCCGTATCGCTGCACATCTACGGGGCCGACATCTCCCGTCTGGGCTCCAGCGTGCGGCGGGTCTACCGGCTGCCGGTCGGCGAACGGTGAACCTCCGCACTCACGCGCCCGCCGCCGCCCCGTCGCCCGCCCCCGCGGGAGCGACCCCGGCGGCGCCCGCCGTGACCGCCCCCGCCGGAGGCGGTGCGGGCCGCCGCCGGGCCGCCGCGGCCGTGCTGCCCGGCCTGCTGGTCGCCGCCCTCGGCGCCGCGCTCGCGACCGCGCTGCACCTGCTGCTGCCCGCCGTGCCGGTGCCCACCACCGCCGTCGTCCTCGGCATCGCCGCCGCCAACCTGCCGGGCCTGCGCGCGACCCTGCGCGGCGGGGCCCGGCCCGGACTGACCTTCGCCGGGAAACGGCTGATGCGGGTCGGCATCGTCGTCCTCGGGCTGCAACTGAGCCTCGACGACGTGCTCGGCCTCGGCTGGGCCACGGCCGGCATGGTGGTCGGCGTCGTGGCCGCCACCTTCTGGGGCACCGTCTGGCTCGGCCGCCGCATGGGCCTGCGCGGCGACCAGCCCCTGCTCATCGCCACCGGCTACTCCATCTGCGGTGCCTCCGCCATCGGCGCGGTGAGCCAGGTCACCGGCAGCGACGAGGAGGACGTCGCCGCGTCCGTCGCCCTGGTCACGCTCTGCGGCACCCTGGCCATCGGCGTGCTGCCGCTGCTGCACCACCCGCTCGGCCTGGACGACGTCCAGTTCGGACGCTGGGCCGGGGCCGGCGTGCACGACGTCGGGCAGGTCGTCGCGACGGCCCAGACCGCGGGCCCGGCGGCGCTCGGCGAGGCGGTGCTCGTCAAGCTGATGCGCGTCGCGCTCCTGGCACCGCTGGTCGCCGCGGTCGCCTACTCCCTGCGCAGGCGGCGCGCCGGCTCCGGCACCGCGGGGCCCGATGCCACCGCGTCCGCGCGGCGGACCCCGCTGCTGCCCCTGTTCGTGGTCGGCTTCCTCGTCATGATCGCCGTGCGCGGCACCGGAGTCCTGCCGGCCGACGTGCTCGACGGCGCGCAGCGGTTGCAGCAACTGCTTCTGGCCATGGCCATGGTAGGGCTCGGCAGCATGGTGCACCTGCCCGCGCTCGCGCGGACCGGGCCGCGTGTGGTGGCGGTCGGCCTGATCTCCTGGACCCTCATCGCCACCGTCTCCTACGCCGGAGTGCTCCTGACCAGCTGACGCCCGCGACCGAGCGCCCGGCACCCGCGCCGGGGCGACCTCTAAGGTGAGCGCATGCCGACACCGCACACCGACCCCGACGCCGCCCTGCTCCCCGACACCCGCCGGGCGCTGCTGCACCGCGTCGCGGTCGCCCAGTCCCAGAGCCGTACCCCCTCCCTCGTGGCGGCCGTCGTCCGGGACGGCGAGAACGTGTGGACCGGGGCGCGTTCCTGCGTGGACGGGCACGCCCCGGACGGGGACACCCAGTACCGGATCGGTTCCATCACCAAGACCTTCGTGGCCGTACTGGTGATGCGGCTGCGCGACGCCGGGCGCCTCGGCCTTGACGACCCGGTCGAGAAGCACATCGGCGGCACCCCGGCGGACGGGGTCACCGTGCGCCAACTCCTCACACACACCGCGGGACTGGCCGCGGAGACCCCCGGACCCTGGTGGGAGCGCACGCCCGGCGAGCTGCGCCCGGAGACGGCCGACCTCCTCGGCGGGACCTCGCGGCTGCACCCCGCCGGCGAACGCCACCACTACTCCAACCCCGGGTACGCTCTGCTCGGCGCCGTCGTCGAGGCGCTCCACGACGGCCGGCCCTGGGACGAGGTGCTGACCTCCGAGGTCCTCCAGCCGCTGGGGATGACCCGTACGACGCGCCGCCCGCGTGCCCCGCACGCCGGCGGCTGGGCCGTCCACCCGTACGCCGAGCTGATGATGGCCGAGGCCGTGCAGGACACCGGGCTGATGTCCCCGGCGGGCGAACTGTGGTCGACCGCCGACGACCTGTGCCGCTGGGCGGCCTTCCTCGCCGCGGGCGACGAGCGCGTGCTGGCGCCGGCGACGCTGGAGGAGATGCGGAGGCCGGCCGCGCCGGGCGGCGACCAGGGCCTCGGCGTTCAACTGGCGAAGGCCCCGGGCGACCGGGTGCTGGTGGGCCACGGCGGCTCGATGCCCGGTTTCGTGGCCGGGCTGTGGTGCGACGTCGCCGAGGGCCTCGGCGCGGTCGTCCTCGCCAACTCCACCACCGGCGCCCCGGCCACGACGATCGCCGCCGACCTGCTGCGCCTCGTCGCCGAACGCGAGCCCCGCATCCCCGAGCCCTGGCGGCCGGTCTCCGACCCCGACCCGGAACTGCTCGCCCTCACCGGCCCCTGGTACTGGGGCACCGCCTCCCACGTTCTGCGCCTGCGCACCGGCCGCGACCTGGAACTGGCCGCCCTGTCCGGCACCGCCCGCGGTGCCCGCTTCCGCGCGGAACCGGACGGCACCTGGACCGGCCTGGACGGCTACTACGACGGCGAGACCCTCCGCGCCGTGCGCACCCCCGACGGCGCGGTCAGCCATCTCGACCTCGGCTCCTTCGTCTTCACCCGCACCCCTTACGACCCGACGGCCCCCGTCCCGGGCGGAGTCGACCCCTCGGGCTGGACCTCCCCCCTGGGTTAGCAGCCCCGGTCGTCCTGGGGACCCGCACTGACGGGGACGCCGACGCCGGCGCCGCCGGACGCGAGCCCCCGCGACGCCGGCGGACAGGCTGGTCAGATGAGTCGGGGCTGCCGGGCGCGGGGAACCGTCCCTTCGGGCTCCCGCCGCCGCGCTCACCGGCGTCGGCCGGTATCTCGCCGGGGAGCGCCTGAACCGCGCGCGTGCCTGGGCCGCCCGGCCCTGGCGGAGACGGCACGGCGAGCCCTGGCCGCGGTCGTCGATGAAGACCGAGGTCTCCGCCTCGGTGTGCCGGTCGTGGCTGGCGGAGCGGATGACGGCCGAGAACGGTGCGGTCGCGGAGCCGTGGGCCGGCGTCAAGGGAATCCTCCTGCGTCGGGCCTGCAGGAATCGTCGCGACTCAGGTAGACCTGAGTCGCTGGGTTGCCGACAAGCTGTCGGAAACCCAGGCGAGCGCGGATCGACCTCCCGGGGCGGTCGACGTGCCGTTCCGCGGGTGACAGTGGTCACGGCCGGCGAGGTCGGTGCGGGCCGCGCCGAGACTGCCGCGACCAGCGGCGACGTGGAAAACATAGCTGAATGTCAGCTGAATCCCTCATATGTCATTCCAACTGTTTGCCCCGATATGCGGGGCCGAATCGGCCGGGACGGAGCCGCCCCTCCCCGGGGGACCCGTGTGCGGCCGGAATGCGGACGGGGAGCAGGACGGTTCCAACCATCCGTGGATTCCTCCAACGGCCTTTACCTCGTTACATAAGGTGGAGCAAGGGTTCACGGGCGAGGAAAGGGGCTCGATGGTCACCAAGGGCAGGTTGTCCGACTGGCTGCGCCGCAAGACGGGGGAGCGTGGTGCCGGAGTGGACGGGGCCGCGGTCCGCGCGGCCGCCGGTGGCCGGAACGGGGACGACCTGCGCCGGGACGAGCTCGTGCTGGAGGCCGCGGACGCGGGGCTGCCGCTGGCACCGGCCGCCCATCCGTCGCCCGTCTCGGGCTACCGCTGTTCCTGTGACCGGATCGGCTGTCCCACCCCGGGCACGCACCCCGTCTCGTTCGCCTGGCAGACCCAGGCCACCACGGACCCCGAGCAGGTCAGGCGCTGGCTGCGCACGCACCCGCTGGCCAACTTCATCACCGCCACCGGCATCGCCCACGACGTCCTGGACGTACCCGCAGAGGCGGGCCGGATCGCCCTGGAGCGGCTGGCCGCCGAGGGCTCCGCGGCCGGTCCCGTCGCGGTCACCGACGGGCGGATGCTGTTCTTCACCGCCACCCGTGCCACGGCCGACGAGGACGAGTGGTGGCCCTGCGAACTGGACTGCCACCCGGAGACCCTCGACGAGCACCCGGGACTGCGCTGGCACTGCCGCGCCAGCTATGTGCTGCTCCCGCCCTCGCGGCTGCCCTCCGGCGCCACCGTGGCGTGGGTCACCGGTCACGGCCCGGACCGGGCGCTGCCCGACCCGCTGCCGCTGCTCGGGGTGCTGACCGACGCCTGCGCCCAGATCGAGCCCGAGCCCGAGACGGCAGGCTGGCTGCACTGACCCCGGCCGCTCGCCCCAGCCCGCACCGCCCCCCGCCGGTCACTCCCCGCGCGCGGCGACCAGGCCCACGGTGCGGGTGAGGAAGATGACCTGACCGCCGCCGTCCTTCTTCGACGGGACGAGCACGGCCTGGCGGGCGACCCGGCCCAGCGTCACCGACGTGTCCGGGGTGCCGGTCATCAGTGCCTTGGTGTACATGTCGACCCGCGGCGTGACGCCCGCCCGCAGCATGGTGATCTTCGCCGTGTGGTGCGTGGCGAAGAAGACCAGTGCGCCGCCGTCCTTGGTGCGCAGCCCGAGCGGGGCGAAGTCCCCCTCCGTGGCGGGCTGGTCGGCGTACTGGGTGGCCGACTGGGCGGTACGGGCGCTCTTCGCCCGGCTGGTGATCAGCTCCGAGGTCGACGAGCCCGGGGCGAACACGGACGCGTCCTTGGCGTCGCCCTTGGCCAGGTAGCCGGTGTAGGCGCCGCCCAGCTCGCCGGGATCCACCACCAGCCCCGACCCCTCGGCCTGCACCGGCTCCACGTACCCCTGCGCGTCACGGGTGAACTCCGGGATGGCGGAGGCCCGTACGGAGGCGACGTACGACACGCGCCACGCTTCGCGGGCGCCGCCCCGTTCGAAGACCATCAGCCAGCGGTTCGTGCCGGAGCCGGCGCCGCCCAGCTCCGGCGCGACGTCGGCCACGAACCACTTGGGCCAGCCCACCTGGCGGGGTATCAGGAAGCGCGGGTCGCCGAGTTCGAGCGCCTTGAAGCCGTGGTTGCCGCCGGGCTCGACGGCGTGCCGGGCGCGCAGACCGGCCCCGTCGACGGCGCCGAGGGGGCCGCTCTCGACGGTGGCGATCAGTTTCGCGTCGAGGTTCTTGTTCGCCTCGTTGTTGACCTCGGTGAAGCGGTCCAGGGCCTTGGCGGCCTCAGCCTTCGTCACCGCCGGGACGAGCGCCCGCTCCCCGTGCACCGTCACGCACCCGGTCAGCGGTGTCGCCGTCAGCGCCAGCAGGGCGAGCGCCGGCAGGAATCGCGGCCTGCGGGTCATCGGTCGTGGGCTCCTTCGGGGCTGCGGCGGACGGCGCCGTAACCCTACCGGGGCGGAGGAAGAGGAACAGCGCCGGTACGAGATACAGCGCCCAGACCGTGACCTGCAGCCAGGTCGGGTCGGGCTGGAAGTTGAACACGCCCTTGAGCAGCGTCCCGTACCAGGAGTCCACCGGGATCTGCTCGGCGATGTCGAAGGCCCGCGCGCCCAGCCCGGGCAGCCAGTCGGCCTCCTGCAGGTCGTGGAAGCCGTACGCGAGCACGCCCGCCGCCACCACGACCAGCATCGCGCCGGTCCACGTGAAGAACTTGGCGAGGTTGATGCGCAGCGCGCCCCGGTAGAACAGCCAGCCCAGCACCGCCGCGGTCAGCAGGCCCAGTACCGCGCCCACCAGCGGACGCACGCCGTCGTCCGTGGCCTGCACGGCCGTCCAGATGAAGAGCGAGGTCTCCAGCCCCTCACGTCCCACGGCGAGGAAGGAGGTGGCGACCAGCGCACCGGTGCCCATGGCGACGGCCGCGTCCAGCTTGCCGTGCAGCTCCGCCTTCAGGTGCCGCGCGGTGCGCCGCATCCAGAAGACCATCCACGTCACCAGGCCGACCGCGACGATCGACAGCGAACCGCCCAGCGCCTCCTGCGCCTCGAAGGTGAGTGTGGAGGAGCCGAACTGCAGGGCCGCGCCGAAGGCCATGCTCACCAGGACCGCGGTGCCCACGCCCAGCCAGACCGGCGGCAGCTTCTCCTTGCGGCCGGTCTTCACCAGGTAGGCGACCAGGATGCAGACGACCAGGCTGGCCTCCAGGCCCTCCCGGAGCCCGATCAGGTAGTTGGCGAACACCGCCGTCACTTCCCTTCAGTTGGTCTGGAAGAGCTCGCGGCCCCACCAGTCGTCCGCGTCGCGGACGCCCGGCGGTACGGCGTAGACGGCCGAACCCACGTGCTGGATGTACTCGTTGAGGGAGTCGAGCTTCGCCAGCCGCATCTGCAGCGGCACGAAGCCGTCCCGGACGTCGCGCTGGTACGCGATGAAGAACAGCCCGGCGTCCAGGCGGCCCAGGCCGTCGGTGCCGTCGGTGAAGGAGTAGCCGCGGCGCAGGATCGTCACACCGCTGTTGTCGGGGTGCGCCAGCCGGACGTGCGCGTCCGGGAGCATCGCCTTGAAGTCCGGTGCGTCGTGTTCGCGCTGCCTGCCGATCGGGGCCCCCTCGCCCTTCGTCCGGCCGAAGATCTGCTCCTGCTCCCGCAGCGGGGTGCGGTCCCAGGTCTCGATGTGCATCCGGATGCGGCGGGCGACCAGGTACGAGCCGCCGGCCATCCAGGACGGGCCGTCCTTCGAGGACACCCACACGTGCTTGTCCTGAGCGGCCCGATCGGAGCCCGCGACGTTGTGCGTGCCGTCCTTGAAGCCCATCAGGTTGCGCGGGGTCTGCTCCTCGGGCGTGGTCGATGAGGTCTTGCCGAAGCCGAGCTGCGACCAGCGCATCGCGACCTTGCCGAAGCCGATCCGGGCCAGGTTGCGGATGGCGTGCACCGCCACCTGCGGGTCGTCCGCGCAGGCCTGGATGCACAGGTCGCCGCCGCTGCGGTTCGGGTCGAGGGCGTCGCCGGGGAACTTGGGCAGGTCCACCAGCGCCTCGGGGCGGTGCGCCTTGAGGCCGAAGCGGTCCCCGCCGTCCTTCGTGGTGAACAGCGAGGGGCCGAAGCCTATGGTGAGGGTGAGCCGCGAGGCCTGCAGGCCCAGCGCCTCGCCGGTGTCGTCCGGCGGGGCCTCGGCGAGGCCGCCGACCGCGCCCTCGCCGACCGGCCGGCCCTGCGTCATCTTCCGGGCGGCATCGGTCCATTCCTTCAGGAGCGCGACCAGTTCCTCGCGGTCCTCGGTCTTGACGTCGAAGGACGCGAAGTGGAGCCGGTCCTGCACCGGGGTCGTGATGCCGGCCTGGTTCACCCCGTGGAAGGCGATCGCGCTGCCCGCGGCACCCGCGGGCTGCACGTCGTCCCCGGAGCGGACGGCGGCCACGGCGCCGCCGGCCGCGGCGGCCGCGGCGACGACGCCGGCACCGGTCCAGCCGAGCACCCTGCGCCGTGACGTGTATGTGACGGTCTCTTCGGACATGGTCCGCTGTCCCCTCGGATTACTTGGCGACGGCCGCGGCGAGCTTCGACAGGGGCTCGGCGAGCGCGTTGACCGCGTCCGAGAGCTCCTTGCGTCGGTCCTTGCCGACCGTGTCGTAGGAGACGAACTCCGTCGCGCTGCCGCCCTTGCGGTAGGTGTCGAGCAGCGTCGTCAGGGCCGGGAACCGCTTGTCCAGCTCGGCGGTCAGCGCCGCGTCCTTCCCGGCGGCGACCGGCTTCAGCAGCTCGTACGCCTTCAGGGCGCCCTCGACGTTGGCGTGGAAGTCCGACAGGTCGGTGTGGGAGTAGCGGTCCTCCTCACCGGTGATCTTGCCAGTGGCGACCTCGTCCAGCAGCTCCTTGGCGCCGTTGGCCATGCTGGTGGCGGTGATGTCGGCCGTGCCTACCCGGGTCCGCCAGTCCTTCAGGTCCGAGACCAGCTGGTCGGCGAGGGCGCCCTCCTCGGCCCCGGCCTTCTCGTCCTGCCACAGGGACTTCTCCAGCCGGTGCCAGCCGGTCCACTTCTGGCCGTCCTCCAGACCGTCCTCGCGGGTGTCGGTCAGCGGGTCGATGTCGCCGAAGGACTCGGCCACCGGCTCGGTGCGCTCCCAGCCGACACGGGAGGGCGCGAAGAGCGACTTGGCCTTCTCCACGTCGCCCGCCTTGACGGCGTCGGCGAACTGCTGGACCACCGGGATGGTCTGGTCGGCCTGCTCCTGGACGTACTTGCGGTACGCGGCCACGGCGGCGTCCAGGCGTGGGTCGGCCTTGGCGGCGCCCTTGCCGGTGACGGTGATCTTCTGGCGGATGCCGTCGCCCTTCATGCCGGGCTTGCAGGCGATCTCGTAAGTACCGGCCTTGATCTCGGCGGTGATGGTGGCCTTGGTGCCGGGGCCGATGTTCTCCCGCTCGGTCACGATCTTGCCGCTGGACGTGTAGACGTAGACCTCGGTGACCTTCGAGCCCTTGTTCTCCACGGCGAGCTGCACGTGGCCGGCCGGGAAACCGGTCCTGGAGACCTCGCACGCGGTGTCCGTCGCGGTGACCGTGACGGCGTCCGAGGACTTGTCGTCCGCCTTCTCCGCGCACCCGGTGACGGCCGTGACGGCGACCACTATGCCGGCGGCGGCTACTGCGGACATGCGGACGGCGGACATGCGATCTCCTGGCGGCTCAGTGGAACAGCTTAGGTAAGCCTTTCCTGTGGAAGGCTTGCCTAACCTATCCGAGGCGCTCCGCGCCTTTCCCCGTTTTTGGCAAAGGAAAGGTAATGGAAGGGTCAAGGCAGTGTCAGTACCTCCGCGCCCGTGTCCGTCACCACAAGGGTGTGCTCGAACTGCGCGGTGCGCTTGCGGTCCTTGGTGACGACCGTCCAGCCGTCGTCCCAGATCTCGTACTCGTGGGTGCCCAGGGTCAGCATCGGCTCGATGGTGAAGGTCATCCCCGGCTTCATGACCGTGGTCGCGCGGGGGTCGTCATAGTGCGGGACGATCAGGCCGGAGTGGAAGGCGGTATTGATGCCGTGGCCCGTGAAGTCGCGCACGACGCCGTAACCGAATCGCTTGGCGTAGGACTCGATGACGCGGCCGATCACATTGATCTGCCGTCCCGGCTTGACCGCCTTGATGGCGCGGTTCAGCGATTCCCGGGTGCGTTCCACCAACAGCCTTGATTCCTCGGCCACTTCACCGACGAGATAGGTGGCGTTGGTGTCCCCGTGCACCCCGTGGATGTAGGCGGTCACGTCGAGGTTGACGATGTCGCCGTCACGCAGCTCGGTGGAGTCGGGGATGCCGTGGCAGATGACCTCGTTGATCGAGGAGCACAGCGACTTGGGGAAACCCCGGTATCCGAGGTCCGAGGGGTAGGCCTGGTGGTCGCACATGTACTCGTGCGCGATCCGGTCCAGCTCGTCGGTGGCGACGCCGGGCGCGATGGCTTTGGCCGCCTCCTCCATGGCCTGCGAGGCGATCCGCGAGGCGATCCGCATCTTCTCGATCGTCTCCGCCGACTGCACCTCGGGGCCGTCGTACGGCCGCGGCGCCGGCCGGCCCACGTACTCCGGACGCGGGATCGAGGCGGGCACGGAACGGGTGGGGGAGAGCTTGCCGGGAACCAGGACAGACATGTCAGCGAGTGTATCGGCGGCCGTTCGGGCAGCATGGCGGCAGGACGTCGTACGAGGAGGGACGATGGCGCTGTTCAGGCGAGTCCGCAAGCCCGCGGGGAAACCTGGCGAGTGGTTCTACTGCATAGAGCACCACAAGGTAGAGGAAGGACCGGAGTGCCCCGCCAAGGACCGGATGGGGCCGTACCCGAGCCGGGCGGACGCGGAGCGGGCGATGGAGACGGCCGCCGAGCGGAACCTGCAGTGGGAGAACGACCCGCGGTGGAAGGACCGCGGGCGGGAGGACGGGGAGGAGTGACCCGGCCGGGGGCCGGGTGCACGATGGAAGGGTGAAGCTCGGGCTGGCCGGCGACACGATGCTCGGCCGCATGGTCGCCGCGCGGCTGGCCGAGGCCCCTCCGGAGGCGTTGTTCTCCGAGGAGGTCGTGGCCGTCGCGCGGGAGGCGGACCTCTTCGTCCTCAACCTGGAGTGCGCGATCTCCGACCGCGGCGAGCCCTGGCCCGACCCCTTCAAGTCCTTCTTCTTCCGCGCCCCGCCGGTCGCCGTGCGCGCCCTCCGGCACCTCGGTGTGAGCTGCGTCAACCTGGCCAACAACCACGCCCTGGACTACGGGAGGGCGGCGTTGCTGGACACGCTGGAGCACCTGGCCGCGGCCGGGATCGCCACCGTCGGGGCCGGCCCGGACGTGACCGCGGCGCGCGCCCCGGCGCTGCTGGGCGGACGGCCGGGTGCCGCGGACGCCACGGGCCTGGGCGTCCTCGGCGTCACCGACCACCCGGCCGAGTACGCCGCGGGACCGGACCGCCCCGGGGTGGCCTACGCCGATCTGGGCGAGGGCGTCCCGCGCTGGCTGACCGACGCCGTCACGACCCTGCGCGCCCGGACCGCGGCTGTGCTCGTCACCCCGCACTGGGGGCCCAACATGACCACCGCGCCGGCCCGCTACATCCGCGACGCCGCCGCGGCCCTGCGCACGGCGGGCGCCACGCTCGTGGCGGGCAGTTCCGCGCACGTCTTCCACGGCGTGACGGACGGGGTGCTCTACGACCTCGGCGACTTCGTCGACGACTACGCGACCGATCCGCGGCTGCGCAACGACCGCGGCCTGCTGTTCCTCGTCACCTTCGACCCCGCCGGCCACCGTCCCGTCCGGCTGGAGGCGGTGCCGATCGCCCTCGACTACTGCTTCACCCGCCTGGCCGACCGCGGTGAACGGGCCTGGATCGCCCGGCGGTTCCGGCGCGCCTGTGCCGCGTTCGGGCACGGGGTGGCGGAGGAGGGCGGGAGGCTGGTGGTTCGCTGGGACGGCGAGGCTACCCGCCCGTAGCACACGGTCCCTCTTCCTGTCCGGGATTCCGAACGGATTGAGGTCCAGACCAACGACGATCCGTTTCCAAGGGCACGTGGACCGGATCCGACCGACGGCCGGTCGGAGGAAAGGGGCCCCATGTCCAGGAAACGCACGATGAGCACCAAGCAGAAGATCGCGCTCGTGACCGGCGCGGCCACCCTGGCCGGCGGCTTCGCCGTGGTGACGATGAGCATGGGTCACGCTTCGGTGGTGTGCGACGGACTCGACCAGGCGCTGCGCAACAACGAGAGCTTCATCGCGGGTCAACGTGCCAACCCCGACGCCCAGTCGGCGGCCCGGATCGCCAATCGTGAGGCCGTGATCAAGCAGATCAACGTGCAGCGGGAGGCCTCCGGTTGCGGGGCCGCCCAGGCGGCGCCCGCGGCCCCCGCCGGACAGGGCCAGGGCCAGAACCAGGGGCAGAACCAGAACCAGGGCCAGAACCAGGGCCAGGCCGCGCCGCCGGCGGGCGGCGCCGGCGGTCAGGTCGTCTGTGCGGGCTCGACGGTCACCCTCTCCGGCGAGGCCGGCGCGCCCGCCGCCTCCAGCAACCAGTTCCCGCTCGGTACCAAGCTCAAGGTGACCAACCTGGACAACAACAAGTCGACCACGGTGTCGGTGACCTCGACCTCAGGGAGTTGCGCGCTGCTGAACAACGCGGCCTTCGAGCAGGTCAGGGAACCCGGCAAGTTCCTGATCAGGAAGGCACGCATCGAGCGCGTGGGCTGACCGGAACCCCGCGGCCGGTCCGGGCCGCTGCCGTGCCGGGAAGCGGCGGTGGTCCGGACCTCTTGACGGGAGCACGACACTTCGCTTCAATCCGCGATGACAGGTCCAGACCAACGGTCCAGACCACTCGCCCAGCGCAGCCCCCCGCCCCCCTCACAGGGAGGTCACGTGCTCTTCCGTCGTCATGTCCCCCGTACCGGATCGCGCAGATCCCGCAGATCCCGCATCCTGGCCGGCCTCACCGCCGCGTTCCTCGCGGCCGCCGGCAGCCTGATCGCCCTGCCAGGCACCGCCCAGGCAGCCAACCTCGTCGCCAACCCGGGCTTCGAGAGCGGCAGCCTCTCCGGCTGGTCCTGCTCGGGCGGATCGGTCGTCGGCAGCCCCGTGCACAGCGGCACCAAGGCACTCGCCGGCGCGGTCAGCAGCAGCGACACCGCCCAGTGCACCCAGACCGTCTCCGTGCAGCCGAACACCGCGTACTCGCTCTCCGGCTGGGTGCGCGGCGCGTACGTCTACCTCGGAGTGACCGGCGGCGCGTCCACCTGGACCCCGTCCGCCGCCTCCTACACCCAGCTGACCGTCCCCTTCACCACCGGCGCCTCGCAGACCAGCGTCCAGATCTACGTGCACGGCTGGTACGCCCAGGGCACCTACAACGCCGACGACATCAGCCTCGACGGCCCCGGCGGCGGTGACACCCAGGCGCCCACCGCGCCCAGCGGCCTCACCTCCACCGGCAAGACCTCCTCCAGCGTGTCGCTGTCCTGGAACGCCGCCACCGACAACACCGGCGTCACCAGCTACGACGTCTACCGCGGCAGCACCCTGGCCACCACCGTGACCGGCACCTCCGCCACCGTCACCGGCCTGGCCGCGAGCACCGCGTACACCTTCACCGTCAAGGCGCGCGACGCCGCGGGCAACACCTCGGCCGCCTCCAACGCGGTGTCGGTCACCACCAACGCGGGCGGCGGCGGGGGCACCGGCTTCAAGCAGGCCGCGCCCTACCTCTACCTCGGCTGGGGCGACCCGCCCAGCCCGTCCACGGTGATGAGCGCCACCGGCATCAAGTGGTTCACGATGGCCTTCATCCTCTCCTCCGGCGGCTGCAACCCCGCCTGGGACGGCTCCCGGCCGCTGACCGGCGGCACCGACCAGTCCACCATCAACGCCATCCGCGCCGCGGGCGGCGACATCGTCCCGTCCATCGGCGGCTGGAGCGGCAACAAGCTCGGGCCCAACTGCTCAACGCCCGAGGCGCTCGCCGGCGCGTACCAGAAGGTGATCGACGCCTACGGCCTCAAGGCGATCGACGTCGACATCGAGAACACCGACGAGTTCGAGAGCGAGGTCGTCCAGGACCGCGTCCTGAACGCCCTGAGGATCGTCAAGCAGAACAACCCCGGCATCCGCACCATCGTCACCTTCGGCACGTCGACGACCGGTCCCAGCTACTGGGGCAACCGCCTCGTCGAGCGGGCCAACGCGCTCGGTGCGAACATCGACGTCTTCACGATCATGCCGTTCGACTTCGGCGGCGGCGCCGACATGTACGGCAACACCGTGAACGCCGCCGAGGGCCTGAAAGCCAAGCTGAAGTCCACCTTCGGCTGGGACGACGCCACCGCCTACGCCCACCTCGGCATCTCCGGCATGAACGGGCTGAGCGACCAGCAGGAGACCACCACCCCGGCCATCTGGACCCAGATCCGGGACTGGGCCAACTCCCACCACATCGCCCGGCTCGCGTACTGGGCCGTCAACCGGGACCGCCCGTGCCCCGGCGGTGGCGTGACCAGCAACTGCTCCGGCATCAACCAGAGCACCTGGCAGTTCACCTCGATCACCGCCGGCTTCACCGGCTGATCGGACTCCCGCCCCCCACGGGTCAGGCGGCGGAGGACACCGCGTCCTCCGCCGCCTTTCTCATGCCCACCGCGTGCTCGTTGGTCCTTGCGTCGTACGTCATCAGCGTCGGCAGGCAGACGCCCAGCGCCCCGACCGCCGCCACGCACGCCAGGCCGCCGGTCCACACCGAGGTGCGCAGGCCCAGCAGCGCGGCCGATCCGCCGGCCCGCACCTGGCCGAGCTGCGGGCCGAGGGTGAAGGAGAGCAGTTCGATGCCGGCCAGCCGGCCGCGCAGTGAGTCGGGGATGGTCTGGTTCCAGATCGTGGCCCGGAACACCCCGCTGATCATGTCGAAGGCGCCGGCCAGCGCCAGGAAGGCCAGCACCAGCCACACATTGCGGGACCAGCCGGCCGCCGCCATGCACAGGCCGAAGCCCGCCGCGGCCAGCACGATCGCCCGTCCGTGCCGGTGCACCCGCGACGACCAGCCGCCGGTGAGGCTCATCAGCAGCGCACCGGCCGGCAGGGCCGCGTACATCAGGCCCAGCGACCAGGGCGCGCCCAGCTCGTCCGCCAGGAAGGGGAACACGGCGATCGGGAACGCCAGCCCGGTCGCGGCGATGTCCACCGCATAGGTGCCCAGCAACTCCTTGCGGCTCCACGCGTAGCGCGCCCCCTCCGCGATCGAGCGCAGCGACGGGCCCTTGGCGTCGTGCGAGGGCGGCGAGGGCCGCAGCCCGAGGCCCAGGACGACGGAGACGGCGAAGGTGAGGGCGTCGATGGCGTACGCCCACCGCAGGCCGGCGTACGCGATCAGCACACCCGCCAGGGAGGGCGCCGCGATCGCCCCGATCTGCCAGCGCAGCGCGTTGAGCGAGGCGGCAGCGGTCAGTTGCTCGTGCGGGACGATACGCGGCACGATCGCGTCCAGGGCCGGCCGCTGCAGCCCGCTCAGCGCGCTGGTCAGCGCGGCGACCACGTACAACGGCCAGATCAACGGCCGCGGCAGCAGGGCGTTGGCGAGCAGCACGGCCGACAGCACCCCAAGGGCCGCCTCCGTCCACAGGATGAGCTTGCGCCGGTCCAGGGCGTCCGCGAGTGCCCCTCCGTACAGCCCGCAGACGATCAGCGGCACCAGTTCGACGGCCCCGAGGGCGCCGACCGCGAGCGTCGAGCCGGTCAGCGCCTTGATCTGGACCGGGACGGCGACGAAGGTCAGGAAGCTGCCGAAGTTGGTGATGAGGCCCGCGCACCACATCAGGCGGAAGTCGCGCGAGGTCCGCCACGGTGCGAGGTCGGGAAGGATTCTGGACACGAGGTCGCATGCTCCGCGCGCGGGTCCTCCGGCGCAACCGGGTTTTTCCTCCGCCGGGCACGTCCCGGTCCGGCCGGGCACCGTCCGGAACCGTCAGGGCATCAGCCCCGCGGCCGCCAGCCGCTGCCGGACCACCGCGACGGCGGTGTCGTCCAGCGGGACCTGCGGGGGCGCCGTGGCCGCGCAGCCGATGACGCCGCGCAGCCGCAGCGCCGCCTTGAAGGCGCCCAGCGCCGAGGAACCCGGGCCCATCGGCATGGAGTCCGCCCCCGCGTCGACGATCGCGTACAGCCGCGCGAGCCGGTCCTGCTCCGCCGCGGCCTCCCGCCAGCGTCCCGCGACGGCGTACGCGTGGAGCCGTACGTATCCGTGCGGATCGACGTTGCCGAGGCCGGGGACGACGCCGTGCGCCCCCGCCAGGAGGGCGCCGTCCACGGCGAGTTCGGACCCGGTGAGCAGGGTGAAGAAGGGGTCCAGGCCGCGATGGCGCAGCTCGGTCAGCAGTCGGCGCATGGGGCCGTCGGCACCGCTGCTGTCCTTCAGGCCGGCCAGCGTGCCCTCCTCCGCCAGGGCCAGCACGGTCGCGGCGGGCAGCTTCGTGTGCACCGCCGAGGGGATGTCGTACGCGAACAGCGGCACCCCGTCCGCCCCGTCCCGCACCCGCCGGAAGTGGTCGGCGATCTCCACCGGATGCGTCGCCGCGTAGAAGGGCGCGGTCGCCACCAGGGCGTCGGCGCCGGCCGCGACGGCGGCCCGGGCGTGCTCCAGGACGCGCGGGGTGGTCATGTCGACGACACCGGCCAGCACGGGAACCCGGCCCCCGACGGCCTCCACGACCGCCGTGAGCGCGGTGCGCCGCTGCGCGTCGGTGAGGAAGGCCGTCTCGCCGCTGGAACCCAGGGCGAAGACCCCGTGCACCCCGGCCGAGAGCACATGCCCGACCAGGGCCCGCAGTCCCTCGGTGTCGACGTCCCCCGTCTCCGTGAGCGGGGTGCACAGAGGTGGCACGACCCCGCGCAGTGGGCGGAGCGGATCGGTCCCGGTTGCGGTCATGGACCGCTTCCTACCAGCTCGCCGGTGGTGGCGACACCAACTGCTCGGCGAGCCGCGCGAATCGCGGCAGCCGGTCGCGCAGCCGCACCCGGCGTCCGGCTGCCGCGCTGACCAGGTGCTGCAGCACGTCCATGCCGACCTCGGAGGGCTCCGGCGGCACGGTGAGGGCGTCGTGCGCCAGCCCGCGCAGCTCCGGGTCGCCCGCGTCCATGGCCAGCACCGTCGCGCCGGAACGCCGCGCGTCGTCCACCCGCTCCAGCAGCCCGGCGTCGGCCCGCTCGGGGGTGACCACCAGTACCGTCTCGCCCCTGCCCGCCGCCTCCAGACGGGCCGCCCCGACCGAGAGGTGCGGGGGCGCGCCCGGCGGCACGCGGTGCCGCACCAGGGTCGGTGACAGCTCGGGCAGCCCGCTCCAGGCGGCCTCGTCGTCCAGATGGGCCGCCATGTGCCAGGGCTCGTAGCCTCCGCTCCCGACGAGCAGCAGCCCGCCCGCGGCCCCCCGGCGGACGGACCCGCGCAGCGAGCCGGCGAAGCACCGGGTCAGCTCCGGCCACTCGCTCCCGGCCAGCAGTTCACGGACGACCTCCACCCGTACGGCATCCATCCCCGCATCCTCGCGGACCGCGCCGCCGCCCGGCCCCGCTTCGCGCCGTGCTCACCCGAACGGGTCAGTCCGCGCCGTCCGCGGGCAGGGCCCGGGACACCCGATCCCGCACCTCCGTGAAATGCCGCCGCATGGCGGCCCTGGCCGCGTCCGCGTCCCCGGTGCGCAGCGCGCCGACGACGGCGCGGTGGTCGGCGACGACGCGCTCGGCCGGGTCGTCGGCGGGCGCCAGGGCGGCGCCGGCCTCGTGGCAGGCGCTCCAGAACAGGTCGACGAGCTGCAGCACGAGCTCGTTGCCGCAGGAGGAGTAGAGCAGCGCGTGAAAGGCGCGGTCCGCGTCCGGGTCGTCGGCCATCCGGGCGGCGAGCGCGTCGAGTTCGTCCAGCCGCCGCGGCGGTATCGTCCCGGCCACCTCGGCTATCAGGCCGACCTCGAGCAGCTCGCGCACCGCGACGAGGTCGGCCAGGGCGCGCGCCCGGGACCGTAGCTGGAAGGTGAGCGAGGGCTTCAGCACCGCCAGCGGCGCCTCCCCGACGAACGTCCCCGTGCCGTGCCGGATCTCCACGATGCCCAGCGCCTGCAGCGCCCGCACCGCCTCGCGCACGCTGTTGCGGCTCGCACCGAGCAGGTCCATCAACTGCGGCTCGGTCGGCAGGGTGGCGCCGGGGGCGAGCCGCTGTTCGTGGATCAGCTCGATGATGCGGTCCTGGAGCCTCGGGCCGCGGCTCCTGCCGGCGGTTCTGGTCACGGGTGGCCGCCTTTCCCTGTGCTGTTCCGCGCTTTGACGTTCCGTCAGCTGTCCCGTGCGGCCCGCACGGGACAAGGGACGTCCTGCGTCCACCCCGCGGCCGCGCATCGATGTCATACCCCACATCCGTCGTCGCCCGAGCCGATACCGGTGCGTACGGGGACTTCCGCGCACCGCGGACAGCCCGCGCGGCAGCGGCGGAGCAGCGCCGGCGGGCCGGGCGCCGAGGGGCGCGTCACAGCGCCTGCGCGGGCCACGCGCCGCCCCCACCTGGCAGGATCGCGGTATGACTGTTGACAGTGGCAATGAGACCCCCGCCCCCAAGGCCCCGGCGAAGGACCCCTGGGAGCTGCCCGACGTGTCGGGCCTCGTCGTCGGCGTCCTCGGCGGCACCGGCCCGCAGGGCCGCGGCCTGGCGTACCGGCTCGCCAAGTCCGGCCAGCAGGTGATCATCGGCTCGCGCGCCGCGGACCGCGCCCAGGCCACGGCCGACCGGCTCGGCCTCGGGGTGCGGGGCGCGGACAACGCGGAGACCGCCCGCCGCAGCGACGTCGTCATCGTCGCCGTCCCGTGGGAGGGCCACGGCGAGACCCTGGAGGCGCTGCGCGACGAGCTGGCCGGCAAGCTCGTCGTCGACTGCGTCAACCCGCTGGGCTTCGACAAGCAGGGCGCCTACGCCCTGAAGCCCGAGGAGGGCAGCGCCGCGCAGCAGGCCGCCGCGCTGCTGCCGGAGTCCCGCGTCACCGCCGCCTTCCACCACCTGTCCGCCGTGACGCTCGAGGACCCGGAGATCGCCTCGATCGACACCGACGTCCTCGTCCTCGGCGACAGCCGCGCCGACACCGACCTGGTCCAGGCCCTGGCCGCGCGCATCCCCGGCGTCCGCGGCGTCTTCGCCGGCCGGCTGCGGGGCGCCCACCAGGTGGAGGCGCTGGTCGCCAACCTGATCTCGGTCAACCGCCGCTACAAGTCCCACGCCGGTCTGCGCCTGACCGACGTGTAGGGCCGCGGGGGCATGGGGGACAATGGCCGGGTTCGTGCCCGACCCGACAGGAGCCGCCCCCCATGCCCCGCCTCGCCCTCTACGCGCTCGTCCTGTGCGCGCTCGCCGTGGCCGCCGCCGTCGTCTCCTTCGTGGAGGGCAGCTGGCTCGGCGTCTTCTGGATCCTGATCGCGGGCCTCACCAGCAACATGTGCTGGTACTACCTGCGCAAGGCGCGGGCGGAGCGGGAGTCCGCCGAACAGCGGATCACTGGCTGAACGGGTCGCCCTTCCAGAACTGGAAGAAGGCGTAGCCGAGGCCCGACAGCCCGTCCGGGATGCCGAAGGCCGCCGTCACGGAGTGGATGAAGCCGAAGAACGCGGCGTTGACCTCGGGGATCCACAGCACACCGAAGACGGCCAGCAGCCCGAACTGCCCGAACGGCTCCAGCTGGCGCCGCGTCCGGTACGACAGCCAGGGCTCGATCACGCCGTAGCCGTCCAGGCCCGGCACCGGCAGCAGGTTCAGGATCGCCGCCGTGACCTGCAGCATCGCCAGGAACGCCAGGGCGGACGCGAAGGGCGCGTGGGCGCTGTCCAGCGTGATGAGGCCGAGGGTGAAGGGCAGCATCAGGGCGATCGCGAACAGCACGTTGGTCAGCGGCCCCGCGGCCGAGATGAGGCTGTGCTTCCACCGGCCTCGGATCCGGCCCCGCTCGATGAATACGGCGCCGCCGGGCAGGCCGATGCCGCCCAGGATCACGAAGATCACCGGCAGCACGATGCTCAGCAGCGCGTGCGTGTACTTCAGCGGGTTCAGGGTCAGGTAGCCCTTGGCGCCGATCGAGATGTCGCCGCCGTGCAGCGCGGTGCGGGCGTGCGCGTACTCGTGCAGGCACAGCGAGACGATCCAGCCGGACACGACGAAGAGGAACACGGCGAAGCCGGTGCTGGTGGAGAAGCCCGTCCACACCGCCCAGCCCGACACGGCCATGATCGCGACCAGGCCGAGGAAGATCGGGCTGATCTGCCGTTCACTGCGGGTTGCTGCGGTGGTCATCGTGCGGGCTCCTGCGGTGGCGGTGCGTCGTCGGTCGTGGTGCTGGCCGCCCGATCATGCCATCCGGCCGCCGCCGGGCACACCCACGGCGGGATAACGCCCCGGCAACGCCGGACGTTCCTGGGGCAAGGCGGTCCTGCGGTTCGGCGGCCCGCGGACGTCCGGGTCGCGACAGCGTTGCGATACGTCATCGATCGTGCACGTTCCGTCGCGCCGGGGCGGGGACGGAGGCACCCTGGAGGCGTCCGGGGCCGGGGGGCCTGGTAGTGCTCGGTCAGGACGGGGGAGTCATGACGTGGAAGAGGTTCGCCGTGCCGGCGCTGCTCGGCATCGCCGTGCTCGGCACATTGACCGGATGCACCGTGCCGGTGGCCGGTACCACCGGTATCTCCGTGAGCGAGGACGGCAGGCCGCTGGGGGTGATAGTGGTCTGCCACGACCACATCGACGGGGCCACGCTTTACGACTCCGACGCGGACGACGCCCCGGCTCGCCTCGGCAGGTGGAGCCGCGGCAAGCCGGCCACCGGGTTCACCACGTGGTTGCTGGAGAGCGGCGGCAGGGGCTGGAGCGCCGAGGTGCCCGCGTCCGTCCCCTTCACACCGCACCGCACCTACAGCCTGTACGGCTGGACCCGGGACAACTCCTGGTCGACGGCGCACGTGAGTTTCACGGCGGCGCAGTTCGCCGGGCTCGAGCCCGGTCAGGTCCGCTGGTACAAGGGCATGGGGGAGCCGGGCACCGACGGGGACGGCAACGCCACGACGTCGATGGGGGAGTTCCGGGCGGACGCGTGCGAAGGCAGGTGACCGGTTCTTCGTCTGCGGCGCCGCGTTAGCGCGGTTTCCCATCGCGGCCGCAACCACGACCCGGGGGCGGAGGCACCGGCCGCTCGGACAGAATGGGGGGCGTGCGCTACGGCATTCTCGGGACGACCCAGGCTCATCGCGACGACGGCACCGTCGTTCCGCTGGCCGGTGCGCGGCTGAGGGCGCTGCTCGCCGCACTGGCGCTGCGCCCCGGGCGGGTGCGGACCACCGACGCGCTGATCGGCGAGGTGTGGGAGGACGAACCGCCCTCCGACGCCACAGGGGCGCTGCAGGCACTGGTGGCCCGGTTGCGGCGGGCGATCGGGCACGAGGCGGTCGGATCGGTGGACGGCGGCTACCGCCTGGTCGCCGTGCCGGACGCCGTGGACCTGTACCGCTTCGAGCGGCTCGTGCAGGACGGCGGCCGGGCGCTGGCCGACGGTGACGCGGCCAAGGCCGTCGAGGCCCTGGACTGCGCGCTCGCGCTGTGGCGCGGCCCGGTGCTCGCCGACCTCCCGGAACGCACGTCCGTCGCGCCCCGCTACGACGCGCTGCGGCTGGACGCCCAGCGGCTGCGGATCACCGCGGAGGTGGCGCTCGGGCGTGCCGAGCAGGTGCTGCCGGAGGCCGTGGAGCTGGCCGTGGCCCATCCGCTGAACGAGGCCGTGCAGGTGCTGCGGCTGCGCGCGCTGGGCGAGGCGGGCCGGGGCGCCGACGCGCTGGTGGCGTACGAGGAGGTGCGGCGCGAGCTCGCCGAGACCCTGGGCACCGATCCGGGCCCGGAGTTGCGCGCCCTCCACGCCGAGCTGCTGAATCCTCCCGCCTCCGCCTCCGCCTCCGCCTCCGCCCCCGCCTCCGCCTCTGCCCCCGCCCCCGCCTCCGCCCTCGCCCCCGCCTCCGCCACCCCCGCCCCGGCGCCCCCGTCCGGGAGCCCGGCGCGGCTCGGCAACGCGCGCGCCCGGCTGACCAGCTTCGTGGGCCGCGAGAGCGACCTGTCCGCGATCGCCGCGGACCTGGCGGCGGCACGGCTGGTCACCATCACCGGCCCCGGCGGCACCGGCAAGACCCGCCTGTCGCAGGAGGCCGGCGACCTGGTCGCCGACCGCTGGCCGGACGGCGTCTGGTTCGCGGAGCTGGCACCCGTGGAGGACCCGCGCACCGTGGCCGTCGCCGTGGTGAACGCGCTGGGCCTGCGCGAGACGCTGCTGCACGCCGCCTCGGCGACCGAGGCGGCGCTGGCCGCCGAGGCGAAGGGGGGCGCGGCCAAGGACCCGCTGCTGCAGCTCGCCGAGTACTGCGCGGAACGCCGCATGCTGCTGGTCCTGGACAACTGCGAGCACGTGATCGGCGCCGCCGCCGAGCTCGCGGAGCGGCTGCTCGCGCACTGCCCCGGGGTGGCGGTGCTGGCCACCAGCCGGGAACCGCTGGGTGTGCCCGGCGAGTTGATCCGGCCGCTGGACCCGCTGCCGCAGACCCCCGCCCTGCGGCTGCTCGCCGACCGCGGCGCGGCGGCGCGACCCGGCTTCACCTCGGACGAGGACCCGGAGGCCTGCGCCGAGCTGTGCCGCCGCCTCGACGGGCTGCCGCTCGCCATCGAACTGGCCGCGGCCCGGCTGCGGATGATGACGCCCCGTCAGCTCGCGGGCCGGCTCGACGACCGCTTCCGCATCCTGACCGCCGGCAGTCGCACCGTGCTGCCCCGCCAGCAGACGCTGCGCGCGGTGGTCGACTGGAGCTGGGGCCTGCTCAGCGAGGCCGAGCGGATCGTGTTGCGGCGTTTCGCGGTGTTCGCCGGCGGCTGGGACCTGGCCGCCGCCGAGGCGGTGTGCGGCGAGGACGGCGGCGCCGTGGACGCCCGTGACATCGCCTCCGTTCTGGCCTCGCTCGTCGACAAGTCGCTGGTCGTCGCCGACCTGGCCGAGGACGGCGCGCGTTACCGGATGCTGGAGACGATCGGCGAGTACGCCGCCGAACGCCTCGACGAGGCCGGTGAGCGCGACACCGTGGGGCGCCGCCACACCACGTACTTCCGTGAGTACGCCCGCACCGCCGACCCGGAGCTGCGCGGACCGCGCCAACTGCTCTGGCTGGACCGGCTGGAGCGCGAGCACGAGAACCTGCGGGCCGCGATCCGCCGGGCGGTGGACACCGGGGACGAGCAGGAGGCGCTCTGCCTCGTTCTGTCCTGCAGCTGGTTCTGGGAGATGCGCAACTATCGCAGCGAGATCGGGCATTGGCCCGCCGTGGTGGTCGCGATGAGCCCGGTGGACGCCTTCGCCGAGCCGCTGCGGCTCCCGCCGCTGGACCGCGGGCCACTGGAGGACCCGCCGCCGATGACGCCGCAGCAACTCACCGAGGCCCGGCGCTGGGTGCGCACCGGCGAGGTGTTCGCGTACATGGGCGAGCACGACGTGTGGAACGACCCGAGGCTGATCGAGCTGGGCGAGGCGATCATCGAGGCCTACCCGCCGGAGCTGCCGCAGTCCAGCCTTCGGCCCGGGCTCTTCCGCATGCTCGGTGGCGTCCTGAGCGGGCGCTTGGATCGCGTGCCCGAGCTCATCGACGGCACGGTGGAGAGCTGCCGGTCGCACGGCCGCGTGTGGGAGCTGGCGTTCGCGCTGCAGTTCCGCGCCAAGGTGATGAACGACATGCAGGGCCGGCTCGACGCCTCCATGGACGACATCCGCGAGGCCAGGGAGCTGTTCGGCCGGGTCGGCGACGACTGGGGGATGGCCGAGGCGCTGGCGGCGGAGGCCGAGGCGACCGCCAACGCCGGCGACTGGGCGCGTGCCGCGGAGAGCTGCCGCGAGGCCATCGAGCTCGCCCGCAAACTCGGTGCGTACCAGCACGTGCCGATCATGATGGTCCGCCTCGGCGACGCCCTCGCCAACGCCGGCGACCTCGAGGAGGGCGAGCGGCTGATCCGCGCGGGAGTCGCCGAGGCCGCGCGTTTCCGGCCGGTGGGCGACGACGCGGACTACTACGGCAAGGTACTCCTCATCGCCCTGCTCGCCCGGCGCGGTGAACTGGACGAGGCCTTCGGGCTGCTCGACGTCATGCAGTCCGACCCACCGCGCGGCATGCCCTCGTTCATCGTCGGACTGCTCGCGGCCATCCGCGGCTGGCTCACCGGCATGGCCGGTGACCCGCACGGCGGCCTGCCTCATCTCGTCGAGGCGGTCGCCTCCATGGAGGGGCACCCGCTCAGCCAGGTCATCGGGCCGCGCATGGGCGTGCTGCTCTTCCCGCCGGGCGTCGCGCTCTTCACCGCCATCGCGGGTCTGCGGAACGGCGACGACGTCCGCGGCCCCGCGCGCCGCGCCGCGGTGTTGCTGGGCGCGCACGACGCGCTGCGGCAGACCGCCTGCACCCCGTGGGAGCGGATGAGTCTGGACGAGGACGCGGTACGCCTGCGCGGGTACCTGGGCGAGGAGGACTTCGCGGCGGCCCGCCGCGAGGGCGGGGGGCTCACCTTCCCCGAGGCGGTCGAGCTGCTGCGCGAGCCCGTCTGAGGCCCCCTCAGCCGGCCTTCTTGCGGGGCGCCGCCTTCTTCGCCGCGGTCTTCTTGGCCGCCGCCTTCTTCGCGGGGGTCTTCTTGGCGGCCGTCTTCTTCGCCGGGGCCTTGCCGGCCGCCGTCTTCTTCGCGCCGGTCTTCTCCGCGCCGCGGGCGTCGATACTGGCCTGCAGCGCGGCCATCAGGTCCACCACGTTGTCGGGGGCGGCGGTGACCTCGCCCATCTCGGGTACGGGCTCGCCCTCCAGACGGGCGGCGACGAGCTCGTCCAGCGCGTGCTGGTACTCGTCGTGCATCGACTCCAGGTCGAAGTCCTCGGAAAGGGTGTCCATCAGGCTCCGCGCCATCTTCAGTTCCTGCGGCCGCACGGTGACCTTCTCCGGCGGCGCCAGCCCCTCGGCCGCGCGGACCTCGTCGGGCCAGTACATCGTGTGCAGCACCAGCACGTCCTGGTGGACGCGCAGCAGCGCCAGCGACTCGCGGGTACGCAGCGCGATCTTGGTGACGGCGGCCTTGCCGCTGCTGCTCAGGGCCTCACGGAGCAGGACGTACGGCTTGGCGGCGGCGGTCTCGGCGCCGACGTAGTAGGCCCGGGACAAGGAGAGCGGGTCGATCTCGTCGGCGTCGACGAAGGCGAGCACGTCGATCAGCTTCTTGCTGGGCAGGGGGAGGGCGGTCAGGTCCTCGTCGGTGAGCACCACCGTGCGGCCGGTCTCGTCCTCGTACCCCTTGGCGATCTCCGCGTAGGGGACCTCCTTCCCCTCCTTCTCGCAGAACCGCTTCATGCGGATGCGGCCGCCGTTCTCCGGGGGTTGGGAGTCCGTCGCGTGACGTGGTGCCGAGGGCCGTCGTTGAGGATGCCGCGACGGTTCTCCGGGGGTGTGGCTCTGCGTTGGATCGTTGCGCACGGCTGTGAAGTGAGGGGTTCTTGGTGCAAGCGTTTCGTGTGCGGATGCCATCCGGTGCCGCCTACTGGACGGTGGTCGATGGCGATCTCCAGGTGGTGAAGGAGGCAGACCGGTTCCTGCTGGGCCTGCGGCTGGGCAGGGACCGTGCGGAGTCGACGACGAAGTCCTACGCGGGTGGGATCGCGTTGTTCCTGCGCTGGTGTGCGGCGACCGGCCGGGACTGGCGTACGGCCGCCCGCGACCTCAGCTCCTTCATCCTCTGGCTGAAGTGGCAGCCCTGCAGGTCTGAAAGGCGGCCGACGGTGGTGCCCGGGCCAGGGGCGGAGCCGGTCCGCAAGGCTCGCCGGATCAACGGGGTACTGGCGGCGGTTCGGGGGTTCCTGGCCCATGCGGTGGCGGAGAAGGCCGTGCCGGGCTGGGTCCTGGAACGGCTCTATGAGTTGGGCGACACGCGCGATCTCCCGGTCCAGGCGCAAGGTGAGGACGGGGCCATGCGTTACCGGCTGCGGGCTCAGCACCGGTTGCCGGAGTCGGAGCCGGAGGTCGACCGGGCGAGCGACGAGGAGATCGTGGCGATGTTCCGGGCCTGCCGTTCGGCCCGAGACCGGCTCCTGGTGCTGCTGCTGTCCCGGGTCGGGCTGCGTCGGGGCCAGGCCGCGGGCCTGCGTCGCAGCGACGTCCATCTGCTGATGGACTCCGCTGCCCTGGGATGCCCGGTCGGGGGCGCCCATCTTCACATCGTGCGGCGGCAGAACCAGAATCAGGCGTGGTCGAAGTCGCGACGCTCGGTCGTGCTGCCGGTGGACTTCCTGGTGGTGCAGGCCTTTGACCAGTACGCGCTGGAACGCCACGAGCGGCTGGGAGCCGCGGGCGGCGACTTCGTCCTGGTGAACCTCTTCCGGGAACCGCTGGGCTCACCGGTCACGCCGGACGCCATCGGCGAGACGGTGGAGAGCCTGGCACGGCGGGCAGGCCTGGAACGGAAGATCGCGCCGCACATGATGCGGCACGCGATGGCCAGCAACGTCGCCGACGCGGGCGGCACCCTGGACGAGATCCAGATGCTCCTGGGCCACAGGCACCCGGAGTCCGCCCGCCCCTACCTGCACCCGGCGGATGCCCGGTTGAGGAAGGCGATCGATCGTGTTCCCTCACCGCGTGAACTGACCGAGGAGGGCCTTCGATGACCCTCAGGGCTGTCCCGGCCCCGGGTCCCGAGCACGGGCAGGACCCCGGCGGCGTCTCGGCATTGTGGGCGGCGATCGACCCCGACTTCCTGGCCGTCCTCGGGTGGTCGCCCACGGTCCGCGTGCTGTTCTTCCCGGCCGACCACGCTCAACTCGGCACGCCGCTCTGCCGGGTGAAGGGCTGCTCGCAGACGAGCTACAGCAGGGAGCTCTGCTCGGGCTGCCGACTGCGGTGGAGAGAACTGGGCAAACCCGCGCTGGACGAGTTCGTCGAAATGGGCCGCGGTGACGGGCGTCGGGTCGGCGTCGAGACCTGCTCGGTGTCCGGATGCGAGCGGCCGTTCCGCTCGTGGCGGCGGCCGCTTTGCTCGACACACATGAGTCAACTTGACCGCAGGAAAGTGACGGTGGAGGAGTTCCTCGCGCTCGACGACATCGTCGCACTGCCCGGTTTCGGGCCCTGCGAGGTCGTGTCCTGCCACCGGGACAGGGACGGAAAGTCGCCCTACTGCCACGCCCACCGTGTTCGCCTCTCCGACGCGATCCGGCGAGGACGGCTCACGGCCGATGATGAGGAGCGTTGGCGGCGTACGACCGCCCCGGTCACGGCGAACAACGAGGTGAGCCTGCGAGGGCTGCCCGACCGGGTGGTCGCCGAGATCCTTTACGGCATCCAGGCCCGAACCAGCGAGGGTTTTCACACCACCCAGTTCCAGCTCCGCAACCTCACCAACCGGCTGCGCGAACTCGAACTTCCCTCGCTGTGCGCTGTGGAACCCGATCACGTCTCCCGCGGCGTCCGGGGGCTGTGCAGCAGCCTGGTCACCCTCGTCGGCCGGGTCGGCCTCACCCCCGATGGCGAGCGGATCAAGGATGTATGGAACGGCGCCGTGTTCGGCCACTCCGGCCAGGTGCGCTTCACCGCGATCCATCAGCCGTGGCTGCGGGACGCGCTCAAGGAGTGGGCCTTCTTCTCGCTGCCTCAGCGTCGCGGAAAGGCTCTCAGTAGCGTTCAGCAGATCGTCAATGCCTTCGCGCTCCTCTCCGAGAGCCTGCGGCTGCAGCGGGAGGATCACGGCGACGACGTCCGCGAGGTGGGCCGACGTGACATCGTCGCGTTCACCAACCGCCTGGCCTACCTGCACCACACGGGGGAGATCTCTGCCCACCAGTGGCTGGTGACCTGCCGCTTCGTCCACCGCAACCTGGTCCGGATGCGGTCGCTTGGACTCGCTCGCCCGGGACAACCTCTGCACGGGCTGCCGGACGACTTCGCACTTGTCGCCGAGGACATCCCCGACGATCCGGAGGACTCCGAGGCGGGCAAGGATCTGCCTGCCGAGGTGATGCGGCAGCTCTGCGACCACCTGCCGTCCCTTGTCGGTCACCGCCGCAACGGCCAGGAGAACCGGGTGGCCGTGGAACTGCTGATCGACACCGGTCGGAGGCCGCAGGAGATCTGCCAGCTACGCTGGGACTGCCTCAAGCAGGATGCCGACGGCCAGTTCCTGCTGATCTACGACAACTACAAGGCCAACCGCAAGGGACGCCGGCTGCCGATCTCCAAGACCACGGCTGGAGTGATCACCCAGCAGCAGGAGCGGATCCGTGCCGACTACCCCCTGACACCGACCGCAGAATTGATGCTTCTGCCGACCAGGGTCGGCAATCCGTGGGGGCGGAAGCCGATCGGGCCCGGCTGGCTGTCCGGCCGTCACCGTGAGTGGGTTCGCTCGCTGCCGGACTTCCTGGTCCCCACGCGTCTCGAGGTCGAGGGGCAACCGGTGACCAAAATGCTGCCGTTCGACAAGTCCAGGATCTTCCTCTACGCCTACCGGCATACCTACTGCCAGCGGCACGCGGATGCGGGGGTTCCTGTTGATGTCCTGCGCGTCTTGATGGACCACCGGCGGATGGACACCACGCAGGCCTACTACCGCATCAGCGAGGAACGGCGGCGCGAGGCCGTCGACCGGGTCACGGAGATGCAGTTCGACCGGCACGGCAACCGCGTCTGGCGCCAGGCCAAGGCCCTGCTCGACTCCGAGCACGCCCGCCGCGCGGTCGGCGAGGTCGCGGTCCCTTACGGCGTCTGCACCGAACCGTCCAACGTCGCCGCCGGCGGTCAGGACTGCCCGGTCAGATTCCGTTGCGTCGGCTGCGGCCACTTCCGCACCGACGTTTCCTACCTGCCCGACCTGGAGGCCTACCTCGCCGACCTGTTGCGCAATCGCGAACGACTGGCCGCTGCACTGGACGCCGACGACTGGGCGAAAGCCGAAGCGATGCCGTCGGACGAGGAGATCCGGCGGGTGAGACGGCTGATCAAACGTGTGAAGGACGGCATGGACGACCTGGACGAGAAACAGCGCACCGAGATCGAGGACGCCGTCGCCGTCGTCCGCCGCGGACGACAGAGCGTCCTGCTGGGTATGCCCCGCGTCCGCCAGCCGCTACCCGACCTGCGCCCCGAGAGGACCCCATGACCAGCACGGACCCTATGGCCGAGGGCAGGCGGGCCGACGCGGCCAGACGCCGGCAGCGCGTACTGAAGGCGATCGAGGCAGCCACCAAGGGGGGCGAGGAGATCACCGCCGCCGGCATCGCCAGGGCCGCTGGAGTGGACCGCTCGTTCCTCTACCGTCACCGCGACCTGCTGCAACATCTCCACACAGCCGCCGGCAACCCAGCCTCCTTCGATGGACAGACCCCCGTGAGCAGGGCATCGCTGCAGGCAGACCTCGCGAACGCCCTCGAACGCAACACACGGCTGGCGACCCGCGTCCGGCAACTGGAGAAGCGGCTGTCAGAAATGCTCGGCGACCAGGCCTGGCGCGAGTCGGGGCTGGGTGCCAGCGCAGACCTCGACCAGCTCCAGCGACAGGTCACGACCCTCGAACAGCGGGTCGTCGACCTCCAGAGCCAACTGGAGGAGCGCACCGAGGACCTCGACGCCGCACGGGCGGCGAACCGCGAGCTGACCCGGACGCTGAACCAAAGCCAGAGGTGACCTCGTGGCACCGCCGAGATGCGATCACTGCAGAGCCGGGGTCCGATGGTTCTGGAGAGATCAAGGAAGGCGGATCACGATGGCACGCGCAGTCTGGAGCGGCGTACTGACCTTCGGCTTGGTGTCCGTGCCCGTGCAGCTCTTCACGGCGACCGAGAGTCACACGATCCGTTTCAACCAGATCCAACGCGGCACCTCTGACCGGGTGCGCAACAAGCGTGTGAATGAGCGCACCGGTGAAGAAGTCCCCGTCGACGAGATCGTCAAGGGTTTCGACATGGGGGACGAGTACGTGGTCGTCGAACCCCAAGAGCTCGACGAGATCGCCCCGGGACGTTCCAAGGCGCTGGACATCACGGGGTTCGTCGGCCTGGAGAACGTCGACCCCATCTACTTCGACAAGAGCTACTACCTGGCCCCACGCGGCCAGGAGTACTCGAAGGTCTACACCCTCCTGCACCAGGCGTTGGCGCGGTCCGGCAAGGTGGGGATCGCCACCGTCGTCATGCGCAACCGCGAATACCTCGTCGCCGTGAAAGCAGAAGAGGACGTCCTGGCTCTCCACACCCTGCACTGGGCCGACGAGGTCCGCGACCCGCGACGCGAGATCGGGAACATTCCCGAGGCGAAGGAAGTGGTCGACCGCGAGTTGCAGACCGCCGTGCAACTCGTCGACGCGTTGAGCATCGACTGGGATCCGCACAGCTACCACGACACATATCAGGAGAAGGTGCGGGAACTCGTCGAGGCCAAACGTTCCGGAGCGGTAGTGGAGAAGGGCGAGGCGCCGCCGTCGTCCACCAACGTCATCGACCTGATGGAGGCCCTGCAGGCCAGCGTCGACCGGGCCAAGACCGCCAAGGGCGGTGCTGCCGGGAAGGCTGAATCCACGGAAGGGCGACCGCCCACCCAGTTGCGGAAGGCCGCCGAGAAGCGGCAGGCAACGCGTGCGGCAAAGAAGACGGAGAAGAAAACCGCGAAGGCCTCGGAGCTGGAATCCCTGAGCAAGGCGGACCTCTACAAGCGGGCATCAGACGCCGACATCCCGGGACGCTCGACAATGACCCGGGAGGATCTGATCAAAGCTCTCGCCGGCACAGGCGGACGACGCAGGACCCGAGCGTCTTGACGCCCCTACCTCAGGTCCAGGCTGCTTGACGCAGGAACCAATCCCCTCGACATGGCGCTGACCGGCTGGCAAGCTGCGCACATGACCTACGGAATCGAGTCCCACTTCACCCTGTGAGCGCCCAGGAAGAGCGCAAGGCGCTCACTCCCCCGACTGCTCTGTATGACCACGCCCTACGTCTGTTGCGCGAGTCCCCCGAGGGTGTCCCGCTCCGACGCGGCTATTCGCTGCCGCAGAAGAACGCAGCGGGCGAGGATCTGCTTCCTCGAGAAGAGGCGAAGAGCGCCATCTTGAAAGCGCTGAGCCCACTCCCGGATGACCCCGCCACCCTGCATCGCCGCTTCGAGCGACTTGGCATTCAGGATCGCCACAGGCACCTGATCAAGTCCAGCGTCGCCGGCCTGGCACTGCCAGCCGAACAGGTTGGTGCGGCCCGGGCCTTGGGGCGGCGGCTGATCCGGACCGGTACGACCGCGTCCGCCGTCACCGTGGGTATCGCCCTTCTGGGTCGCCTCGGCGAGCCCGAGGACGTCCCGTATCTCTCTGTTCTCGGCCTGTTCCGGGATCTCACCGGCGCAGCTGTCAACGCGCTCGACAACCTCGATCGCCAATCCGCGGCTGTCGTGTGGCTCGTGGTCTACGCCCGCCGCGACGAGCTGCAGTCGCTCGTCCACGCCCTATGGACAGCTGACCGGCAGGCCGTGCGCCCGGAGCTGGTCGCGCTTCCTGACTCACCACGCCTCGTCAGCAGCGCGGTCGCCCGCCGGATCGCGGAGGCTTCCCACCTGCCCGACCTACTCGATCACCATCCCTCCGACACCCGCCTGCTCGCTCGTGCGGGCAGGCTGCTCGTCCGGATGGGATGCTCACGCGATGATCCGACCGACCTCCTGGCCTACCGTGACGCGCTCCGTGTGTACGACAGGGTCGTCACTCGGTCCGATCTGCTGCCGCCCACCCTCGACAACGCAGCCATGCTGCTATCGCTCGCCCTGGACCTGAGCAGCGGCACCGGCGTGCTGCTGGACTGGGCGCCCGGACGGCGAGCGGCACTGCTGGAATCGCTTGGGCGGCTGCTGGCCGAGCCCCGATGGGCGGTGGCGGGCGCGACCGGAGGCGAAGAGGACAAGCGGCGACGATCCGACTGGATCCGCCGCACCGGACGGCAGCCGTTCACACGTCCGGCGACGCCCGACAAGTTCCGCATCGAGGTGGTGGCCGGCGACCCTGCGGACCGAAATCCCGTTGAGACACGAGTGCTCATCGATGGCCGGCCGGTGGTCCCGGCAGCGTTTGGCCGCGGTCCCGTCCACAGCCCCGAGTATCTACTGGACGATGGCCGCCTGCGCGCCGGTGAGGAGCCCCGCGAAGTGCAACTCGCGGAAGCCTCCTGCACCGAGGGGTGCTGCGGCGCGCTCTACGTCACCATCCGGCGAGACGCGGACCAGGTGGTGTGGGAGAAGTGGCGGCAGACACTGCCGGGCTCTCGCGAGCCCGCGCCCGAGCTGCCCACGTACTGGTTCGACGCCTCCGAGTACGACACTGCGATCGCCAGGGCGGAGACCGACAGCTCCTGGTCTTGGCGGGCACGAACCATCGCCCGCCTGATCAAGGCGGGGCTGATCGAGGAGCCGGACTTGTTGAGCCAATGGGATGCAAGCCGAGGCTGGATCAGCAGCGGCTTCGATGACCCCGACACCGCCGAGGTGACCTTCTGGTATGTGCCGGGGCTGGCGTCCGGCAGACCGGAACGAGCCGACAGTCCCCTCCAGTTCCGCTGGGTCATTCCGGACGACGGCACAACGCCCGAGGCGCAGGCCGCCGCCGCCTTGCGCCGGCTGGGCGAAGAGGACCCGAAGTCCTACGCACGAGTGTGCGGCGGCAGCCGCGAGCGAGCCGAGGAGCTCGGGTTCCCCTGGCCTGACAGCGTCTGACCAACCGCCTTCGACCCATCGATACGCGGCCCTGAACCGCGTCATCTCACGGACGACCTTGGCGCGTGCTGGCCAAGGTCGTCCGATGCGTGGCGGCGCTGCAACCGAGCGTTGTGAGCGACCACCCCCAAGGGTGATGGCGCCACAGGTGTCGCACGCGATAGTTTCGGCTACGCCGGTGCTGAGCTGCACAGATTCGGCCCGTCATTCGCCGGAACAGCCCGCACCCCCAGAGAACCGCCGTCCTCGGCGTGCACCTGGTGCAGCGAGACGCCGTGCTCCTCGGTGGCCGCGTAGAGCTTGACGGGAATGGAGACCAGTCCGAAGCCGATCGCACCTTTCCACATGGATCGCATACTTTCGTCCCTTTCCGGGGACTTTCCAGACTATGCCCGCCCCCTCAGCCTCGCCCGACCGGCAGACGGTCGAGGTGGACGGCCGCCGCGTCGTCCTCACCCACCTGGACAAGGTCGTCTTCCCGGTCACCGGTCACACCAAGGCACAGCTGCTGCGGTACTACGCCGGCATCGCCCCGGTGCTGGTGCCGCACGCCACCGGGCGCCTGGCCTCCTTCGTCCGCGCTCCGGAGGGCCCGCACGCCCAGCGCTGGTTCGCCAAACGCCCGCCCGCCGGCACGCCCGACTGGGTGACCACCGCCGGGGAGGCCGACGAGCCGCACGTCGTCGTCGACTCCACCCCCGCCCTGGTCGCCATGGCCAATCTCGGCGGCTGGGAGGTCCACGTCCCCCAGTGGACCGTGGCGGGCGGGCGCGACGCCCACGACCGGCTCGTCCTCGACCTCGACCCCGGCGAGGGCGCCGACCTCGTCCTGTGCTGCCGGGTCGCCGAACGTCTGCGGCAGATGATGGAGGACGACGGGCTCACCACCTCCCCCGTCACCTCCGGCAGCAAGGGGCTGCACCTGTACGCGCCGCTGCGGCCCGTCAGCGAGGCCGCCGCCACGGGCTACGCCAGGGCGCTCGCCGTTCGTATGCGCGACGAGCACCCCGGCCTCGTCGTCTTCTCCATGACCCGCAGCCTGCGCGCCGGGAAGATCTTCATCGACTGGTCCCAGAACGCCTCCGCGAAGACCACCGCCTGCCCGTACACCCTGCGGCTGCGCGACCGCCCCGGCGTCGCGACCCCGGTCACGTGGGAGGAGATCGCCTCGTGCCGGAAGGCCGAGGACCTCGCCTTCACCCCGGAGGAGGTCCTGGAACGCGCCGCCCACCGCGGCGACCTGCTCGCCGCCCTGGACGACGCCGCCGGGCGGGGCACCCTGCCGTGACGGGCGGCCCCCTCGTGACCGATCCCCTCCCGCTCCCCGTCCGCGTCGCCCTGGCCCGCCGCGTCGACGCCGTCCCCGCGGCCGACGCCCTCCCCGGCGGCTGCGCCTACGAGCCCAAGTTCGACGGCCACCGCATGGTCGTGCTCACCGGCCCCGTGCGCCTGCAGACCCGCTCCGGCCGGCTCGTGACGGCCACCTTCCCCGAGATCGCCGAGGCCGCCAGGGCCCTGCCAGCCGGTACCGTCCTCGACGGCGAGGTCGTCATCTGGCGGGACGGCCGCATCGACTTCGGCGCCCTCCAGCGCCGCGCCCTGCGCGGCTCCACCCGCGGCCCCGTCCTCCCCGCCAACTACGCGGCCTTCGACCTGCTCGCCGCCGGCGGCACCGACCTGCGCGGCCGCCCCTACGACGAGCGCCGCGCCGCCCTCGTCGCCCTGCTGGAGCCGCTCGGGCCGCCGCTGCAGGCCGTTCCCATGACGACCGACCGCGACGAGGCGCTCCAGTGGTACGCCTCGCTCGCCCCGGCCGGCATCGAGGGCCTCGTCGTCAAGGGCCGCGGCCAGCGCTACCGCCCCGACCGCCGTGACTGGCTCAAGCTCCGCCACGCCGTTCCGCAGGACGCCGAGGCCATCGGTTTCACCGGCACTCCCCGGGCCCCCCGCGCCCTCGTTCTCGACCTCGGCGACGGCCCCTTCGCCTCCGCACCTCTCGACGCCTCCCTGCGCACCCAGCTCGCGGCGCTCCTGGTCCCCCCGCCGCCTCCGCTCGGCCCGGCCCTCGACGACGGCACCCCCTACCGCCCGCTGCCCGCCCCCCTCCCCGTCGAGATCCTCCAGGGCGAGGGCCGCCACGCCCTCACCACGGTGCTGCGGCTGCGGCCCGACGCGTGACCGGCGAGGCGGCCACCACCCGGCGCCCGAAAGGCCGTTGAACGGCTGCCTGCGCGCCCGGACCGGGCAGCGGCTCAGCCCTGGGACGCCGCGGCCGGTACCTCGCGGGTGCGGGCCCAGCGGAGCAGGGTCTCCGCGTCCCAGGTGTTGACGACGCGCTCCGGGGGGACGCCGCACTCCTCGGCGCGGGCGCAGCCGAGGATCTGCCAGTCCAGCTGGCCGGGGGCGTGGGCGTCGCTGTCGATGCCGAAGAGCACCCCGGCTTCCACGGCCTTGCGCAGCAGCCGGCGCGGCGGGTCGAGGCGGTCCGGGCGGCTGTTGATCTCCACGGCCACCCCGAAGCGCTCGCACGCGGCGAAGACCAGGTCCGCGTCGAACTCCGACTCCGGGCGCGGCTTGCCGGCCACCAGCCGCCCCGTGCAGTGGCCCAGCACGTCCACCAGCGGATTGCTGATCGCGGAGATCATGCGCCGGGTCATCTCGTCCCGGTCCATCCGCAGCTTGGAGTGGGCGGACGCCACGACCACGTCCAGCCGGTCCAGCAGCTCCGCGTTCTGGTCGAGCGCGCCGTCCGCGAGGATGTCGCACTCGATGCCGGTCAGCAGCCGGAAGGACGGCGGCAGCCGCTCGTTCAGCTCGGCCACCGCCTCCAGCTGGGCGCGCAGCCGTTCGGCGGTCAGCCCGCGGGCGACGGTCAGCCGGGGGGAGTGGTCGGTGAGCGCCGCCCACTCGTGGCCCAGCTCCATCGCGGTGCGGGCCATCGTCTCGATGGGGCTGCCGCCGTCGGACCAGTCGGAGTGCAGATGGCAGTCGCCGCGCAGCGCGGCCCGCATCCGCTGCCCCGCGTCGCCGCCGGGCCGCGGGAACGCGTCCGCCGTGTCCTGCGCCAGCCGGGTCAGGTAGGCGGGGCGGTCGCCCGCCAGCGCCTCCCGGACGACGGCGGCGGTCTTCGGGCCGAGGCCCTTGACCTCCTCCAGGCCGCCCGGCCGTTCCGCGCGCCGCCGGAGCTCCTCCGGCGGCATCGCGGCGACCGCGGCGGAGGCGCCGCGGAAGGCACGGACCCGGTAGGTCGGGGCGCCGTCCCGCTCCAGCAGGAAGGCGATCCGGTCCAGCGCCTCGACGGGGTCCATGCCTCCAGGATCAGGTCTTGTCGCGGAACCTCGCCACCGCCAGGGGCGCGCTGATCACCGTGATGCCCACGGCCCACATCACCGTCATCATCACCGAGTGCGCGACGGCACCACCGTTGATCAGGTTGCGGGAGGCGTCGGCGAGGTTGGACAGCGGGTTGTAGCGGGTGAACGCCTCCAGCCAGCCCGGCATGGTGGTCGGCTTGGCGAAGATCGAGCTCCCGAACTGCAGCGGCAGGACGACGATCACGGCGAGTCCCTGGACGGACTGGGGGGTCCGGGCGACCAGACCCAGGAGGATGAAGACCCACATCAGGGAGGCCCCGAACGCGAGCGACAGCACCACCGCGCCCAGCAGCCCGAACACACCGTTGTCCACGTGCAGCCCGAGGATGAACCCCATGACGAGGAGGATCACCGTGGCGACCAGCGCACGGCCGATCTCCACCACGATCTTCGCGATCAGCACGGAGGAGCGGGCGATCGGCATCGTCCGGAAGCGGTCCATCACCCCGGTCTTGAAGTCCGAGTTGACGCCCGTGCCGACGGCCATGGCGATGTTCATGCCCATCATGGCCATCAGGCCGGGCACCATGTAGTTGACGTACTTCTCCTGGCTGCCCTCGAGCGCGCCCCCGAAGACGTACACGAACAGCAGCGTGAAGACGATCGGCATGAGCAGCGCGTCGAACATCGACTCCGGGTCCTGCCGGATCTGCAGGACGTTGCGCCGCACGAGTGCGCCGATGTGCCGCAGGTTGGCCCGCAGCCCGATCCGCGGATCGGCGGCCGCGGCCTTGGTGCTCCCCGAGGGGACGGTGACGGCGGTCATGCCGCGAGCTCCTCTCGGTCCCGGGTGCCGCTGCCGCGCGTGACGGCCAGGAACACCTCGTCCAGGCTGGGCAGATGGGTGTCGATGCCGGCGATCGCGAAACCGTGCGCGCCCAGCACGCCCACGATCTCCGTCAGCTGTCCGTCGCTGAGGATCGGCACGTTGAGCACCCCGTTCGCGTGGTCCGGCACGGCCTGCGCCCCTGTACCGAGCGCCGCCGCCATCGCGTCCAGCGCCCCCGGATCCACCGGGCGCACCTGCAGCGTCCGGCCACCGACCTTCGCCTTCAGTTCCTCGACCCGGCCCCCGGCGATCACCCGGCCGCGGTCGATGACCGTGAGCTCGTGCGCGAGCTTCTCGGCCTCCTCCATGTACTGCGTGGTCAGCAGCACGGTCGAGCCGTCGGCGACCATGTTCTGCACCTCGTCCCACACCTCGTTGCGGGTGCGGGGGTCGAGACCCGTGGTCGGCTCGTCCAGGTACAGCACCGCCGGGCGTCCGATCATCGACGCCGCCAGGTCCAGCCGGCGGCGCATGCCGCCGGAGTACTCCTTGGCGGGCTTGCGGGCGGCGTCCGTCAGCGAGAACCGCTCCAGCAGCTCGTCCGCCCTGCTCCGGGCGTCGCGGCGGGCCAGGTCCAGCAGCCGGCCGATCATGTAGAGGTTCTCGCGGCCCGACAGCGACTCGTCGACCGACGCGTACTGCCCGGTCAGCCCGATCACCCGGCGCAGCTGCCGGGGCTGCGCCATGACGTCGTAGCCGGCCACCGTCGCCGTGCCGGCGTCCGGCCGGATCAGTGTGGACAGGATCCGCACCAGCGTCGTCTTCCCGGCGCCGTTCGGCCCCAGCACGCCCAGCACGGTCCCCTGCCGCACGTCCAGGTCCACCCCGTCGAGGGCCTTCGTCTCCCCGTAGCGCTTCACGAGCCCGCGCACCCTGACGGCGGCGTCCGCGCTCTTGGCATCTCGTTGTGTCATGCCGCCACGGTCGCGCACCCCACCGACACGGCGCCGACATATCGCTGACGCCTCACCGACATCCGGCCGACGCCTGGCGAGGGTGGTGGCACTCGGTGCCAGGACTGCCGGATCCGGACATGTCCTATACAGGTCAAGCCGTGCGGCCCGTCCGTGGGTCGCGCTAGGACACCGTCTACTCGGCCAAGGCCCTGGGACGGGTCGACTTCGCCTCCGCCGAGCGCTGCCTCACCGTCCGCGTGCACGTGTGTCCGGAGGGCTACTCCGTAGGGTGAAGTCGGTACCCGATGGCCGGGGACGGCCCTATGCTGCCTTGAGGAAGCACACTGGACGGAACGCGGAGGTCGCCATGAGCACGAGCAGCGCTGACCATCCTGTGATCCCGCCGCGCCGGCCCCGGCTGTCGGTCGAGGAACTGGTCCGGGCCAAGAACGCCAAGCCGATCCAGTCGCTCGCCGACCTGGAGGCCATGTCCGCCGACATCTTCGAGTCGGACGAGGAACTGGACGAGTTCCTGGCGTTCACGTACGCCGAGCGCCGCCGCGACGTGGCCTGAGCTGAGCAGCGAGCATGCGCACGGTCGTTCCGACGTCTCCTCCCTGATCATCAAGAAGCGTCTGCCGATTGCGCTGGCGACCAGGCTGGTGAACACGCAGCCGATCATCACGTTCGTCACGCGCGCAGAGCTGGCCAAGTGGGCTGAGGTTCGCCACTGGGGGCCGGGAAACCGCACCATTCTCGCCGAATGGCTGGCAGGAGTGCGATGCTGCCCGGTGACGAGGACGTGGCCGACACCTACGGAGCCCTCTCAGCCGCCGGGTTGCTTCGAGGCCGGCCCCGGCCGATGAACGACATGTGGATCGCCGCCTGCTGCCTCACACACGGCCTCCCGCTGGCGACGTTGAACGTCAAGGACTTCGACGACTTCCGTATGCACCACGGCCTGGAACTCATCACCGCGTAGCTCGCACGGTCGCAGCCCCCGAAAGGCAAGGTCTAGACCTTTGACGGCAGCGCTGACGGCAACAATGGCGGACGTCAGCGGACTTCTACGGACTCAGCGGACCGATAGATTGCCGCCCACCTGCGAAAAGGACCCCACCGGACGCAGTTCCGGTGGGGCCCCCGGCACGAGAACGGCGGGAAGGGGACGCGCATCGCGCGTCCCCTTGCGTTTCGGTGCCCCCGCAGGGCTCAAGTGGTGACCGACACCAGCCGCTGCCCCTGGGACGTGACGACGTCGAAGCGGGAGATGTCGTCCGGCTGCATCCCCGCCGACCCGTCCAGCGTGAGCGGATTGGGCTGGTCGGAGGTACCGTAGCCGGCCGTCGGGACACTCCAGGTGCCGACCGTCTGCTGGGAGCCGTCCTTGCCGACGACGACCAGGCGGCAGGTGAGCGGTCCCTGGACCCCGGCGAGGGTGAGGCCGACCTCGCTGCCCCACTTCTTCTCGTTGACGCCGACCGTCGCCTTGACGCCCGTGGAGTTGTCGGTGCCCTTGAACTGCTCCGCGTAGGCCCTGGCCTGGGTGCCCTCCGAGCCGCCGGAGGCGAGCACCGCGACGGTCGGGCCCGCCACGATCAGCGCCACCGAGGCGGCGAGCGCGAACATCCTGCGCCGGGCGCGGGTCTTGCGCTCGCCGGAGACCTTGCCGAGGAGACTCCCGAGCACCTTGTCGCCGCTGGGCGGGACGGGCACTCCGGCGCCGGCGGGGGCGAGTTCGGCGAGCACCGGCACGAGGCCGCTCAGCTCGTCGAGCTGCTGTCCGCACTGGTGGCAGATGGCGAGGTGCTGCTCGAAGCGCGCCATGTCGGCGTCGTCGAGCACGCCGAGGACGTAGGCCCCGACGTCGACGTGCGGGTCGTGGGGGGTACCTGCCCCGGAGCCGTAACCGTAGACCGTCACGAGGTGGTCACACCCCTTTCCTCAAGAGCGATTTTCAGGGAGCGGAGCGCGTAGAAGACGCGCGAGCGCACAGTGCCGGGCGGTACCCCCAGCGTCGCCGCGGCCTCGTTGACCGTCCGGCCCTTGAAGTACGTTTCGATCAGCACCTGGCGGTGGGCCTCGGTGAGATCATCCAGTGCGTCGGAGATCGTCATCAGCCTCAGGGAGCGTTCGAGTTCGTCCTCGGCCGGGAGCTGGTCGAGGGCGGCCGGGGAGGCCTCCGGGGGCCGTGCCTGACGGCTGCGGTGGCCGTCGATCACGATCCGCCGTGCGACCGTCACCAACCAGGGCCGCAGGGAACGGGCGCCCGGGTCGAGCCGGGACGCGCTCTTCCACGCGCGCAGGAGGGTCTCCTGCACGACGTCCTCCGCCAGGTAGCGGTCCCCGCCGACCAGCCGAAGAACGTATGCGAAGAGCGCGCCCGCGTGTTCGCGGTAGAGCGCCCGCATGAGGTCCTCTTCGGGGACCCCACCTGAGCGATGGTCGGCCACGAGCGCATCCTGCCCTACTGATCGCCGGGGGTCGAGTCCTCTCAATGCCTGCTGTCCCATCAGTACCCGTCTGACCCGGTCTCGGTGGAGGCGCTCTTCGGCTGCGCGGGCGTCCTGGCCTTCGCGCCGTCCGGGGTGGCCGCGTACCAGGAGCGGTCGGCGCCCTGGCCCTTGGTGTCGCCCGGGTTCTGGTCGCCCGTGAAGTGGTAGAGCGGCATGCCGTTGAGCGTGAGCTGCATGGTCCCGTCGGGACGCTTGACGCTGCCGACCAGGTTCTGGTCGACGCCCTGCACCTGCGTGTCCGAGACCGCGGCGGCCGGCTGCCACCGGGTCGCGCACTCGCCGGTGCAGTTCGAGGTCGGCGGGTTGGGCTCGTCCTTCTCGAAGCGGTACAGCACCCAGCCCTTCTCGTCGGTGACCAGCTTGCCGAGCTGGGCGTTGTCGACGGTCCGGAGGCCGGGCGCCGGTGCGGGCTGCGACGCCTGGATCGCGCCCACCGGGGGACTGGCATGGTCGACGCCCGCGTTGCAGGCGGTGGCGACGATCAGGGCGGCGGAGGCGAGTGCCCCCGCCCCCACTGATCGGCGCAACTTCTGAACGTTCATGCCAAGGCCCCCGGCATTGTCTCGTCGGTGCTCCGCCCCTGGTGGGCGGTTGCCCACACATACGGGGGTGGGGGCCGGTGTGCTCAACGTCCCCGGAAAAAACTTCCGCCCCGGGGAGGGGGTTCCCGGGGCGGAAGCCGGCGGTGGTTCGCACCGCCTCAGGGGGAAGTCGCGCGCGGCGCCGCGACGGGTCGTCGGAGGGTCAGTGGAAGCTGTGCTCCGGGGCCGGGTAGGCACCCCCCACGACGTCCTCGGCGAAGGCCTTCGCCGCACCGCCGAGGGTCTCGCGCAGTGCCGCGTACTGCTTGACGAAGCGCGGCACCCGGCCGCCGGTCATCCCGGCGAAGTCGGTCCAGACCAGCACCTGGGCGTCGCACTCCACGCCCGCGCCGATGCCGACCGTCGGGATGTGCAGGATGCGGGTGACCTCCGCGGCCAGCTCGGCCGGGACGAGCTCCAGCACGACGGCGAAGGCGCCGGCGTTCTGCACGGCCTTGGCGTCGCGCAGCAGCTGCTGGGCGGCCTCCTCGCCGCGGCCCTGGACCGGGTAGCCGCCGAAGGCGTTGACCGACTGCGGGGTGAGGCCGATGTGGGCCATCACGGGGATGCCGGCCTGGACCAGCAGGTCGATCTGCTGGGCGGAGCGCTCGCCACCCTCCAGTTTCACGGCACCCACCCCGGCCTCCTTGACCAGCCGGGTCGCGCTGCGCAGCGCCTGCGTCGGGCCCTCCTGGTACGAACCGAACGGCAGGTCGCCGATGACCATCGCGCGCTTGGTCCCGCGCACGACGGCGGCGGAGAGCATCGTCATCTCGTCCAGCGTGACGGGGACGGTGCTCTCGTAGCCGAGGTGACAGTTGCCCATCGAGTCGCCGACCAGCAGTACGGGGATGCCGGCCTCGTCGAAGACCGAGGCGGTCATGGCGTCGTAGGCGGTGAGCATGGGCCACTTCTCGCCGCGCTCCTTGGCGGCGGCGATGTCCCGGACGGTGATCCGCCGTGTCCCCTTGCCTCCGTACAGCGCCTTGCTGCTGTCGGGAGCGGGCTGAGCGGGCGTCTGGGCAGCCGGAACGGCATGCGTCATTGCAACGGCTCCTTGTGTCATCTCGAGGCGCCCTGACGGCGTCCCCGGACCGCTTCCATGCTGACACGCGCCGCCGTGCGCGCAAAGGGGGGGAGTCCGTCACTCCCCCTTTTGCCGAGCTTTTACAATACGAGACGGTCCCGTATCGGAAATCGGGATTACGTTGGCCGCATGCCCGCCGACATAGCGAAGCCGCAGAGCCTCAGCGTTCCCGAGGCGGTCCACCGCCGCCGCTGGGCGATCCTGACCGTCCTGCTGTTCAGCCTCCTCGTGGTGGTGCTGGACAACTCGATCCTCAACGTCGCGATGAAGACCATCGCCGAGCCCGCCCCGACCGGCCTGGGTGCCACCCAGAGCCAGCTGGAGTGGGCGATCAACTCCTACACGCTGGTCTTCGCCGGCCTGCTGTTCACCGCGGGCCTGCTCGGCGACCGCATCGGCCGCAAGAAAGTGCTCCTGTTCGGCATGGCCGTGTTCGGCGTCGGATCGGTGCTGTCGGCCTTCGCCGGCTCCTCCGCCGAGCTCATCGGCTTCCGCGCGGTGATGGGCTTGGGCGGTGCCTTCGTGATGCCCGCCACCCTCGCCATCATCATCAACGTCTTCGAGCGCGAGGAGCAGCCCAAGGCGATCGGCATCTGGACCGGTGCCGTGGGCCTCGCGATAGCCATCGGCCCGGTCACCGGCGGACTGCTCCTCGACCACTTCTGGTGGGGCTCGGTCTTCCTGGTCAACGTACCGATCATCGCCGTCGCCCTGGTCGCGATGGTGCTCATCGTCCCCGACTCCCGCGACCCGCGGCCGGGCCGGCTCGATCCCGTCGGCGTCCTGCTCTCCATCGTCGGCCTGGTGCTGCTGGTGTACGGCATCATCAAGGGCGGCCAGCTCGCCGACTTCACCGCCGCCACGCCTCTGACGACCATCGTCGGCGGTCTCGTGGTGCTCGGCGCCTTCGTCTGGCACGAGGCCCGCAGCAGCCACCCCGCCTTCGATGTCTCCTACTTCCGCAACCCGACCTTCTCGGCCTCGGTCTCCGCGATCGGCCTGGTCTTCTTCGCGCTCATGGGCGTGACGTTCTTCATGGTCTTCTACACCCAGAGCGTCCGGGGCTACAGCGCCCTGGAGTCCGGTCTGCTGCTGCTCCCGCTCGCCGTCGCCCAGCTCGTCTTCGCGCCCCGCGCCCGGCTGGTCGTCGACCGCATCGGCGCCCGCGCCACCTGCGCCGCCGGGCTCGCGCTGATAGCGCTCAGCTTCGTCGGCTTCCAGCTGCTCGACGCCGACACCCCGATCTGGCAGCTGGAGGTGCTGTTCTTCCTCATGGGCACGGCCATGGCCCACGTGATGCCGCCCGCGACCGTCGCCATCATGTCCTCCCTGCCGCGCGAGAAGGCCGGCTCCGGCTCCGCCGTCAACAACACCTTCCGGCAGGTCGGCGGCGCGCTCGGCGTTGCGGTCCTGGGCTCGCTGATGTCGACGGTCTACCGTGACGGCATCGCGGACCACCTGACCGGCCTCCCCGCCGGTGTGCAGCACCAGGCCGGCGAGTCCATCGAGGCCACGCGCGCCGTGGCCGAGGGCATGGGCCCCACGGGCAAGGCGCTGATCGCCCCGGCCACGGACGCCTTCCTCGACGCCATGCACGTCACCGCCTACGTCGCGAGCGGTGTCGCGCTGCTCGGCATGCTCGTCGTCCTGGTCTTCCTGCCCGGCAAGGCCCCCGGGGCGCGCCCCGCCGGCGGAGACGAACGCGAGGCCAGCCCGGTGGGGGCGGAGCGGTGACCGGGACCCGGGCGGCGGCGGAGCCGGAGGACGTCACGGTCTCCGGGCCCGCCCTGCGCCTCCCGCGCGGCCGCCCGCGCAACGCCGCCGCCGACACCGCGATCATCGAGGCCGTCCTCAGCCTGCTGGAGGAGGGCGCCACGATCGGGGAGCTGTCGATGGAGCGCATCGCCCGCGCCGCCGGGGTCGGCAAGGCCACCGTCTACCGGCGCTGGGCGGGCAAGAACGCGCTGATGCTCGACGTGATGAAGTCCGTCGACGAGCAGACCCCGCGGCTCACCGGCCGCTCGGTCCGCGACGACCTGGTCACCTGCGTCGAGTTCATACGGCGCAGGGCCCTGGTCAAGCGTTCCTCCGCCCTGCTGCGCAACGTCCTCGCGCAGGCCCAGAACGAGCCGGAGCTGTGGGCCGCTTACCATGACACCGTCATCGCGGCCCGGCGCGCCCAGGTGCGCGAGGTCCTGCGGCAGGGCATCCGCACCGGCGAACTCCGCGACGACATCGACCCCGAACTCCTCGGGGACCTCTTCATCGGCCCCATGCTGTCGCGCTCGATGCTGCGGCCGGACGCGGCGCTGCCGGAGGGGCTGTCGGAGCTGATCGTCGACTCGGTGCTGCAGGGCGTCCGCACCGGACGCTGAACCCGTCGGCGAACAGGGGGGAATGTCCTGATTCTGTCACAGGGCGCGTTTTCGCCGGGGCGGTGGGGAACCGTCGCCCGGCGAGTCCCGTCCTCCGGTCGTCGATCCCCTATGGTCGACTGAGCACCTGGCAAAACAGTGAGGACTCCCCCCATGGCTCAGGCGTACGACGCGGACGTGACCACCGACGGCGGTACCAGGCCGCAGGGTTCGGGTGCGAACGGGCGTTTCGGACGCTTCCGGCGGTTCCGGGTCTTCGGTGACGGAATGTGGCGGCGGGGCATCGTCACGGCCGTACTGGCCGTCGTCGTCGCCCTGCTGATGGCGTTTCACGGCGCGGTGCCCAACCGGGTCGGCAACCTCGGCAGCCTGCTGGAGACCTTCCTGCCGTGGCTCGGGCTCCTGCTCCCGGTGCTGCTGGTGGCCGGTGTGCTGCGGCGCTCGGCGACCGCGCTGATCGCCGTTCTGCTGCCGATCGTGGTGTGGCTGCACTTCTTCGGCGGGCTCCTCACGAACAAGGACACCGGCGGAGGCGACCTCACGGTGCTGACCCACAACGTCAACGCCGAGAACCCCGACCCCGCGCGCACCGCCCAGGCTCTCGTCGGTTCCGGGGCCGACCTCGTCGCGCTGGAGGAGATCCCCGCCGGGAAGGTCTCCGTCTACGAGTCCGGACTCAAGGCCCGCTACCCGTACCACGCCAGGCTGGGCACCGTCGGCCTGTGGAGCAGGTACCCGCTCAGCCAGGTCCGGCCGGTGGACATCCGGCTCGGCTGGACCCGTGCCCTGCGCGCCACCGCCACCACGCCGCAGGGGAAGGTCGCGGTCTACGTCGCCCACCTGCCCTCGGTGCGGGTCAAGTTCAACGCGGGCTTCACCGCCGGCGAGCGCGACCGCAGCGCCGACGCGCTCGGCGAGGCCGTCGCGGACGAGAAGCTCCCCGACGTGATCCTCATGGGCGACCTCAACGGCACGATGAACGACCGCGCGCTCGCCAACGTCACCTCCCAGATGCGCTCCACGCAGGGCGCCGCGGGCGACGGCTTCGGCTTCAGCTGGCCGGCCGGCTTCCCGACCGCCCGCATCGACCAGATCCTCGTCAGGGGAGCGGAGCCGACCGCCTCGTGGGTGCTGCCCGCGACGGGCAGCGACCACCGGCCGGTGGCGGCGAAGGTAGCACTCCCGTAACGAGTTCTGCGCCACGGGAAGAAAGGGCCGGGCAGGTTTTGTTCCGTAGCTAAACTAATAGCTGCTCCCGACCCTGCCCCGGAAAGGCCTGTCATGCCTCTCGCCCTGCTCGCACTGGCGATCAGCGCATTCGGCATCGGTACCACGGAGTTCGTGATGATGGGCCTGCTGCCTGACGTCGCGGACGACCTGCACACCTCCATCCCGACCGCCGGTCACCTCGTCTCCGGCTACGCCCTCGGCGTCGTCATCGGCGCCCCACTGCTCGCCGCGGTCACCACGCGGATGCCGCGCAAGGCGCTGCTCCTCGCCCTCATGGGCCTGTTCACCGTCGGCAACACGCTCTCCGCCCTCGCCCCCGGCTTCGGCTGGCTGCTCGCCGGACGCGTGCTGGCCGGGCTCCCGCACGGCGCCTTCTTCGGTGTCGGCGCGGTCGTCGCCGCGGGCATGGTCGACCCCGCGCGCAAGGCCCGCGCCGTCTCCCTGATGATCGCGGGGCTCACCGTCGCCAACATCGTGGGCGTCCCCGCCGCCACCCTCCTGGGCCAGCACCTCGGCTGGCGCGCCACCTTCCTCGCCGTCGGCCTCATCGGCCTCGCCGCCATCGCCGGCATCGCCCTGCTCGTGCCCCGCATCCCCCTCGCCCCAGGCGGTGGACTGCGCCGGGAACTGTCGGCGTTCCGCAGCGGACATGTCTGGCTGGCGCTGGGTACCACGATCTTCGGTTTCGCCGCCGTCTTCGCGGTCTACAGCTACATCACGCCACTGCTCACCGAGGTCGCCGGTTTCGGGGCGAGCAGCGTCACGCTGGTACTCGCCCTCTTCGGCGTCGGCGCGACGATCGGCAACCTCCTCGGCGGCCGCCTCGCCGACCGCGCCCTGCGGCCATCCCTGATCGGCGGGCTCGGCGCGCTCACGGTCGTCCTGCTGCTGTTCACGGTCACCGCGCACGCCCGGTGGAGCGCGGCGCTGACGGTCGTCCTGCTCGGGGTCGCGGCCTTCGCGACGGGGTCGCCCATGATGATGCTCGTCATGGAGAAGGCACGGCACGCTCCCGCGCTGGCCTCCTCCGCGAACCAGGCCGCGTTCAACCTGGCCAACGCGGGGGGCGCCTGGCTCGGCGGGGTCGTGCTCGCGCACGGCCTCGGGTACACCGCCCCGGCGGTGGCGGGTGCGGGGCTGGCGGTCGCGGGGCTGGCGATCGCCACGGTCGCGGGCCTGTGGGAGCGGCGTGCGGCGAGGGTGCCGGCCGCGGGGTCGTCCTCGTCCCGGGTCGTCGTGGCGTCCGATGCCGTGGTGCGGTCCGCGGAGCCGGTGGGCTGACGGCGGCGCGGTGCCGTTCGCGGTGCGGGGTGGGCTGACGGCGGCTCCGCCGGTCCGCCGCCGTCGGCTGTCGCGCCGTCCCGCGTCCCGCGGGCGCACGGATGCCGGCTGCGGTGTGCGGGTGGTTCGTGGTGGGGGTTCAGGCGCCGGAGCGGGCCACCTTTCCGGTGACCTTGGGTCTCGTTGCCGTCCGCGGATGCGAACGGCAACGAGACCGGAGCCGTACGGACAACCGGCCCTGCTCCGCGCCTGAACGGGGCATCATTCCCCCGGCGCCGCCCCGAGGCGGGCCCGACCCGGGGCCTCAGCCCCCTGAAGCCCGGGTTCGGGCAGGCCGCCCCGGCGCACCACGAACGCGCGAGGCGGTCACCGATCGCGCCGGCTGGGGGAGGGCCGGTGGGGCATGCCCGCCGCAGGCACGAACAACCCGCACCCGACAACGGGCCGCGAGGGGCACCCCCGCACTGTCAGGCGACGTCACACGTGTTCGCGCCAGCGGTTGGTGATGGGCAGCCTCCGGTCCTTGCCGAACCCCTTCGCCGAGATCTTCGTCCCCGGCGGATACTGCCTCCGCTTGTACTCCGCCGTGTCCACCATCCGCAGCACCTTCGCCACGAGCTCCCCGTCGAACCCGGCGGCGACGATCGCGTCGCGCCCCTTGTCCTGGTCGACGTACATCGCCAGCACCTGGTCCAGCACGTCGTAGTCCGGCAGGGAGTCCGTGTCGACCTGGCCGGGCCGCAGCTCCGCGCTCGGCGGCTTGGCGATGGAGTTCTCGGGGATGGGCGGGGTCTGGCCCCGCTCCGCCGCGGCCTGGTTGCGCCACTTCGCGAGACGGAAGACGGTCGTCTTGTAGACGTCCTTGATGGGCCCGTACGCGCCGACCGAGTCCCCGTACAGCGTGGAGTAGCCGACCGCCAGCTCGCTCTTGTTGCCCGGGGCGAGGACGATGTGCCCCTCCTGGTTGGAGATGGCCATGAGCATCGTGCCGCGCAGCCGGGACTGCAGGTTCTCCTCCGCCAGCCCGGTCAGCCCCAGGGAGCCCATGTAGGCGTCGAACATCGGGGCGATCGGCACGGTGCGGAAATTCAGCCCGGTGCGCCGGGCCAGCTCTGCGGCGTCGTCCTTGGAGTGGTCCGAGGAGTACTGCGACGGCATGGAGACGCCGTACACGTTGGCCGCCCCGACCGCGTCGCAGGCGAGGGCCGCGACCAGCGCCGAGTCGATGCCGCCGGAGAGGCCGATCAGCACGGAGCGGAAGCCGTTCTTGGCGACGTACGCCCGCAGGCCGACGACCAGCGCGGTGTAGATCTCCTCGTCGTCGCCCAGCCGCGGGGCCTCCCCGCCGCGCACCTCGGGCTCGTACGCGGGGAGCGGCTCGGCCGAGAGGGTGACGTGCTCGATCTCCAGGCCGTCGTCGGCGAGACCGCCCGGCACCTTCGTGGTGTCCGCGGCGGGCAGGTCGAGGTCGACCAGGACGCAGCCCTCCTCGAACTGCGGGGCGCGCGCGATCACCTCGCCGTCCTCGGAGACGACGATCGAGTCGCCGTCGAAGACCAGCTCGTCCTGCCCGCCGATCATGGCGAGGTAGGCGAGGGTGCAGCCGGCCTCCTGGGCGCGCTTGCGCACCAGGTCCAGGCGGGTGTCGTCCTTGGCGACCTCGTACGGGGAGGCGTTGACGGAGAGCAGCAGCCCGGCGCCGGCGGTGCGGGTGGCGGGCACGCGGCCGCCGTCCTGCCACAGGTCCTCGCAGATGGCGAGGGCGACGTCGACCCCGTGCACCCGGATCACCGGGAGGGTGTCGCCGGGCACGAAGTAGCGGAACTCGTCGAAGACGCCGTAGTTCGGCAGGTGGTGCTTGGCGAACTTCAGGACGACCTTCCCGCCGTGCAGCACGGCGGCGGCGTTGCGCGGCGAGCCGGCGGGCTGGCCGTAGCGGGGCTGGGCCTTCTCGCTGCGGTCGAGGTAGCCGATGACCACCGGCAGCTCCCCGAAGCCCTCGGCCGCCAGACGCCCGGCGAGCGCCTCCAGGGCGGCGCGGCTGGCTTCGACGAAGGAGGAGCGCAGGGCGAGGTCCTCCACGGGGTACCCGGTCAGCGCCATCTCCGGGAATGCCACGAGGTGGGCTCCCTGTTCGGCCGCGTGCCGGGTCCAGCGCACTACCGACTCCGCGTTCCCGGCGAGGTCGCCGACGGTGGAGTCGATCTGATTCAGGGCGAGGCGAAGTTGAGGCACGCCGCTCAGTGTAATCGTCAAAGCGACGCGATGTCGTGGGTGGCGCCTGTGGGGTCGCGCACTCGGCCCGGGAAGCCGGGGCGGACGGGCCTTTCCGGGTCGGCCCCCTATGTCAAGATCGCAAGGGTGCATCACAATGGTGGCGAGGGGTGTCCGGCGGTCCCGGCCGCCGCCGAAACAGACCGGTAACCCCCTCGCGCGATACTGGTCTGGCCCTCGCTCGAGCCGGCACGGACAACAGGCCCCATGACCTGTGAGGTTGGATAGCTATGGATAAGCAGCAGGAGTTCGTGCTCCGCACCCTCGAGGAGCGCGACATCCGATTTGTGCGGCTGTGGTTCACCGACGTGCTGGGTTATCTCAAGTCGGTCGCCGTGGCGCCGGCCGAGCTGGAGCAGGCCTTCGACGAGGGCATCGGCTTCGACGGGTCCGCGATCGAGGGCTTCGCCCGGGTGTACGAGTCGGACATGATCGCCAAGCCCGACCCCGGCACGTTCCAGATCCTGCCGTGGCGCGCCGAGGCCCCCGGCACCGCACGGATGTTCTGCGACATCCTCATGCCGGACGGCTCCCCGTCGTACGCGGACCCCCGCTTCGTCCTCAAGCGGTCCCTGGCCAAGGCCTCCGACCTCGGGTTCACCTTCTACACGCACCCCGAGATCGAGTTCTTCCTGCTGAAGACCCTGCCGCTGGACGGCACCGTGCCGGTGCCCGCCGACAACTCCGGCTACTTCGACCACACCCCGCAGAACGTGGGCCAGGACTTCCGCCGCCAGGCCATCACGATGCTGGAGTCCATGGGCATCTCGGTGGAGTTCTCCCACCACGAGGGCGCCCCCGGCCAGCAGGAGATCGACCTGCGCTACGCGGACGCGCTGTCCACCGCCGACAACATCATGACCTTCCGCCTGGTCATGAAGCAGGTCGCGCTGGAGCAGGGCGTGAACGCCACGTTCATGCCCAAGCCCTTCAGCCAGCACCCCGGCTCCGGCATGCACACGCACCTGTCCCTCTTCGAGGGCGACCGCAACGCCTTCCACGAGTCCGGCGCCGAGTACCAGCTCTCCAAGGTCGGCCGCTCCTTCATCGCGGGCCTGCTCCGGCACGCCGACGAGATCTCCGCGGTCACCAACCAGTGGGTCAACTCGTACAAGCGCATCTGGGGCGGCGCCAACCGCACCGCCGGCGCCGGCGGCGAGGCCCCGTCGTACATCTGCTGGGGCCACAACAACCGGTCCGCGCTCATCCGCGTCCCGATGTACAAGCCCGGCAAGACCGGCTCCACCCGGGTCGAAGTCCGCTCCCTCGACTCCGGTGCCAACCCTTACCTCGCCTACGCCGTCCTCCTGGCCGCGGGCCTCAAGGGCATCGAGGAGGGCTACGAGCTCCCGCCCGGAGCCGACGACGACGTCTGGGCCCTCTCCGACGGTGAGCGCCGCGCCCTGGGGATCCAGCCCCTCCCGCAGAACCTCGGCGAGGCCATCACGCTCATGGAACGCAGCGAGCTGGTCGCCGAGACGCTGGGGGAGCACGTCTTCGACTTCTTCCTGCGCAACAAGAAGCAGGAGTGGGAGGAGTACCGGAGCGAGGTCACCGCGTTCGAGCTCCGCAAGAACCTCCCGAACCTGTAGGCGCAGGTCAGCGGGGTCTTCCCCGGACGACGCGATCCGGGCCGGCAGCACGATGCTGGCGGCCCGGCGGATCGCGCCACTTCCACTTGGTATCAGCTGCAGTGTCAGGTCATCGCGCTACCGTCGGCCCATGGCGTTTGACGATGTAGGGGCCAGGCGGTTTCGCCCCAGGGCCGAGGGCGGTGATCCGTGGCGGGGTGATGAGCGTCATCGCGCAATGGCCGAGGCGTTGAACCGCTACGGGTTGTGGGATCATCTGCCGGCGGAACTGCGTGAGTCGGCGATGACCGAGGTTGCGACCGGCTGCTATCCGCTGCATCTCGACCTTCTCGAGGAACTGGCGGAGGGCGGGGTCGAGAGGTTCCTTCGAGAGCTGGCTCCGGCACTGGCGCGATACGGCGTGGTGCTGGAGATCGAGACGGTCCCGGATGCCGACGACTACACGGTTTCGATCAATGGGATTCGTTGCGTGGTCGCGAGGCCTGAGGACTGGGAGGGCGGGGATCCGTGGGCGTTGTCGACCGTCCGTCCCCTGGCTGTCGTCAACCAGCTGCTCGCCGCTGCCGGGCGTAGCGCGCTGCGTGCTCACACCCTCTGCGCAGGCGGCAATGAGGGACTCGTCTTCCTGATGGACCCGCGGGCCGCCGAGGCGATGCGGGCCAGCGGCTTGTTCCCTGAGCATGAGGTGCCGGCGCTGGCCGACGGGGAGTGAGTCGGGTTCGTGGATCGCTGACGTCGGTCAGATACGCATCGGAAGCCGGACATGCCCGACCCGGCCTGGCGGTTGCGCTTCAATTGATCTACCGCGAGGCTCCGCCCGTGGAACCTTTGAGGCTGCTTGAGCTGTCCCCCGGCGAATACTCCCTGTTGCTGGATGCCGGAACCACGGATGTGGACGAAGTGGTCGAAGCACTGGGGCACGAACCCAACGGCTACTTCTGGGAAGGCATTGCCCAAGTGCTCGTCAGCACTGAGGCCCCGGCTCTGGAAGGGCGTTTCTCCTACGACCCGGAGGGAGGCATGTTCTGCGCCTACGGTTCGGAGCGGAGTGCTCTTGAGGACTTGGGTATGCGCATGAGCGCTGTCGCGACGGATGGCGACCGTATGCGGCAGTTGGTGACGTCAGCGGAAGCGAACGGCTTCGAATTCGACGACTGACGTAGGCGGCAACGCCGCAGATGACAATCCGCGCTCTTGCCGGCTGTCACGAAGGGTCGAGGCCCAGCGCGTCCGGAAGCCATCGGATCCTGGTGGCTCGGGTGGTGACGTCCCTTGTCGTGGGCGACGGGACTGTCCCGCCGGGTGCCGTGGTGGACGTCCCCGTCATGGACGACCCCGCGGAGTTCACGGGTTACTTCGTGCTGGGCATCGACCGGGCGTCGGCCGTCGTGCAGGACTTCGTACGGACGGGGGCGCCTTGTGAAGCGGGCGGGTGGTGCGAGCTCTGGCCATGGGCGCACCCGTCACGGCGCCGGGGTGACCCGGATGATGGGGGTGGCCTGGGAACCTCTCCCGACGTACGGACCCGGGCCGCCGCGCGCCTGTTCGCCCGCTACCGCGAGAAGTGCTCCGTCAGCGCGTCGAGGACGGCCTGGAGCGCGGGGGAGGTCCAGCGTCCGCGCCGGCGGACGAGCTGGACGGGCACGTCGGGGAGGTGGGGCCCCGGCACGGCGGTGAGGGTGCCCTCGCGTAGGGCGGTGCGGACGGTGGCGCGGGGGAGGACACCGAGGCCGAGGCCCGCGGCCACGCAGGTGCGGGCGGCCTCGCTGCTGCCGAACCGGGTCAGCCGCGGCCGGGCGTCACGGACGCCGAGGAGCTCGCGCGCGACGCGGTCGCTGTAGGAGCAGCCCTCCTCGTGCAGGAAGAACGTCTCCCGGGCGAGTTCCTCCCAGGTGACGGGCCGGCCCAGCGCGGCCAGCGGGTGGCCGGGGGAGGCGATGAGGACCAGCGGTTCGGCGGCGAGCGGCCGGGCGGTCATGTCGGGCAGCGCGACCTGGTCCTCCAGCAGCAGGGCGACGTCGAGTCGCCCGGCCCGCAGGCCCTCCACGGCCGCGTCGGTGCCCGCCGGATGGAGGTGGACGTCGATGCCGGGGTGGGTGCGGCGCAGGGCGGCGACGATCCGGGGCGCGTGCGTCGAGCAGAGCGTGTCACCGGCGCCGAGGGCGACGGTCCCGCCGGAGCGTGCGTCCCCGGCCGCCGTGCCGCGCAGGCGCGTCTCCGCATCGAGGACGTCCTCGGCCTCCGCCATCAGGCGCCGACCGGCCCCGGTGAGCTGCGCGCCGCGCGGCATGCGGTCGAAGAGCCGTACGCCCAGCTCCTTCTCCAGGGACTTGATCTGCGCCGTCACGGTGGACTGCGACATGTGCAGCTCGGCGGCCGCGCTGGTGAAGTTCCCCCTCCTGGCCAGGGTGAGGAAGGTGGTGAGCAGTCGGGTGTCCACGGCACGACCGTATCCGCTGCGATCGGTTGCATCAATCGCATCCATGAAGAACCATCGTTTCTATGAATGATGCCTGGTGTGACAGCGTGGACGGCATGACACCTGGAACCCGCACCGACGTGCTGCGCTACACCGCCTTCAGCTCTGACCCCGCGGGCGGCAATCCGGCCGGCGTCGTCCTCGACGCGTCGGACCTCGACGAGGAGCGCATGCTCGCCCTCGCCGCGGAGGTCGGCTACTCCGAGACGGCGTTCGTCACGGCCGCGGATCCCGCCCGCCGGCGGTTCGCGCTGCGCTACTTCAGCCCCCTCGCCGAGGTCGACTTCTGCGGTCACGCGACCGTCGCGACGGCCGTCGCGCTGGCGGAGCGCATCGGGCCCGGCGAGCTGGTCTTCGACACCCCGGCGGGGGAGATCCCGGTGCTGACGGCCGGCGACGGCGAGGGGGCGCTGCACGCCACCCTCACCAGCGTGCCGACCCGGTCCCGCCCGGCCACGGACGCCGAGCTGGACGCGGCCCTCGCCGCGCTGGGCTGGGTGCGGGGCGAGCTGGACCCCGCGCTGCCGCCGCACGTGGCCTTCGGTGGGGTCCACCACCTGGTGCTGGCCGCCGCCGACCGGGCCCGGCTGGCGGACCTCGTCTACGACTTCGACGCCCTCGCCGCGGTGATGCGCCGCCACGGCTGGACCACGGTGCACCTCGTGTGGCGGGAGGCCCCGGACCTCTTCCACGCCCGCGACCCCTTCCCGGTGGGCGGGGTCGTCGAGGACCCGGCGACCGGCGCGGCCGCGGCGGCGTTCGGCGGTTACCTGCGGGAGCTCGGGCTGGTGCCGGAGGCGGCCCGGGTGGTCGTCCGGCAGGGCGAGGACATGGGGCGCCCGAGCGAGCTGGTCGTGGGCGTCGGCCCGCGGGACCCGCGGGTACGGGTGACCGGCCGGGCGGTGTCCTTGGTCCCGCCCCTGGTCACGCCGTAGGTCACGGGGCCCCGGGCTGTCTGATCCAGCCGATGGAGCGCTCGACGGCGCGCTGCCAGTTCTCGTACTCGGCGGCGCGGCGCTCCGGGTCCATGTCGGGCAGCCACTGCGCGGCTCGGTGCCAGTTGTTGCGCAGCACCTTCAGGTCCGGCCAGTAGCCGGAGGCGAGGCCGGCGGCGTAGGCGGCGCCGAGTGACACCGTCTCGGCGACCATGGGGCGGACCACGGGGACGTCGAGGACGTCGGCGATGAACTGCATGAGCAGGTTGTCCGCGGTCATGCCGCCGTCGACCTTGAGCTCCTTCAGCCTGAGCGAGGAGTCGGCGTTCATGGCGTCGACGACCTCGCGGGTCTGCCAGCCGGTGGCCTCCAGCACGGCCCGGGCGAGGTGCCCCTTGGTGATGTACGAGGTGAGGCCGACGATGACGCCGCGGGCGTCGCTGCGCCAGTGCGGGGCGAAGAGACCGGAGAAGGCGGGCACGATGTAGCAGCCGCCGTTGTCCTCGACGGTGCGGGCGAGGGTCTCGATCTCCGGGGCGCTGCTGATCAGTCCGAGGCGGTCGCGGAACCACTGCACCAACGACCCGGTGACGGCGATCGAGCCCTCCAGGGCGTAGACCGCCGGCTGGTCGTCGATCTTGTACGCGACCGTGGAGAGCAGCCCGTGCCGCGACCTGATCATCTTGGACCCGGTGTTGAGCAGGAGGAAGCTGCCGGTCCCGTAGGTGCACTTCGCCTCGCCGGGGGAGAAGCAGGTCTGGCCGAAGAGCGCCGCCTGCTGGTCGCCCAGGGCGGCGGTGATACGGACGCCGGGCAGGACCGTCCGGGCCGCGCCGTAGTTCTCGGCGGAGGCGTGGATCTCCGGGAGCATCGCGCGGGGGACGCCGAAGAAGTCCAGCAGGTCCTGGTCCCAGGTCAGGGAGCGGATGTTCATCAGCATGGTGCGGCTGGCGTTGGTGGCGTCGGTGATGTGCAGGCCCCCGTCGACCCCGCCCGTCAGGTTCCAGATCAGCCAGGTCTCCATCGTCCCGAAGAGCAGTTCGCCGTCGCGGGCGCGCTGCCGCAGTCCGGGCACCTCGTCGAAGAGCCAGCGGATCCGCGGCGCCGAGAAGTAGGTGGACGGCGGCAGGCAGCAGCGGTCCAGGAAGAAGTCGTCGCCGGGGTCCTTGCGCAGCCGCTCGACGAGCGGCGCGGTGCGGGTGTCCTGCCAGACGATCGCCCGGCCCAGCGGAACGCCCGTGCTCCGGTCCCACAGCACGGTCGTCTCCCGCTGGTTGGCGATGCCGATCGCGGCGACCTCGTCCGCCGCGATCTCGGCCGACGACAGCGCCTGCGGCACGATGCGCTCGAGGTTGCGCCAGATCTCCAGGGCGTCGTGCTCGACCCAGCCGGGCTTGGGGAAGTGCTGCTGGTGCTCGCGCTGGGCGACCGACACCAGGCGCCCCCGGTGGTCGAACAGGATGCATCGGGTGGAGGTGGTGCCCTGGTCGATGGACATCACATACCGTTCAACCATGATCGGGGCCTGCTTTCCGATGCTTTCTCATGCTTTCCTCGCGTTCACGCTCTCCGGCGTCCCCGGCGTCTCCGGTGTGCGGGCCGGCTTCACCAGCGGGCGGCGCCGAGGTCTCTGGAGATCGCCCGCGCGGCCTCGCGGAGCAGCGTGACCAGGGACGGCAGGGGACGGCCCTTGGTGTCGCAGACCCGCTCGACCGGACCGGTCAGGCCGATCGCGCCCACGACGAGGCCACCCGACCCGCGGATCGGCGCCGAGACCCCCGCCTCGCCCATCGACATCTCCTGCACCTCCGCCGCCCAGCCCTGTTCGCGGACCTCGGACAGGGCCCGGGTCAGCTCCTCCGGGACCACCAGGGTGTGCCGGGTGTACGCCTCCAGCTCCTCCTTCAGCAGCGGCTCCAGCGGTGCCGCCCCGTACGCCAGCAGGATCTTGCCGAGTGAGGAGGCGTGCAGCGGCAGCAGGGCGCCGACGTCGAGCGTCTGCAGACTGTCGTCGGGACGGAAGACGTGGTGGACGACGAGGACCTGGCCCTCCAGCGGGGTGCCGAGGCGGACCGCCTCGCCACTGCGGGCGGCCAGCGCGTCGGCCCAGTTGATCGACCGGGACCGCAGCTCGTTGACGTCCAGGTAACTGGTGCCGAGGTGCAGCAGTGCGGCCCCGAGGTGGTACTTCCCGGTCGCCGGGTCCTGCTCGACGAAGTCCACGTGCTGGAGGGTGCGCAGAATGCCGTGGGCGGTGCCCTTCGCCAGCCCGAGCGAGGCGGCCACTTCGCCCAGCCCGAGGCGGCGGGGACCGCCGGCCAGGAGCCTGAGGATCGCCGCCGCCCGTTCGATGGACTGGAGCGGGCCGGCCATACGTCGATGCTATCTCCGGCAACGGCGATGGGCATCAGCGCGTTTGCGCAGATCGTTCGGCCTCTGAGGAGGGCGTTCGATAATGACGACCCCTATTCATTGACCCGCGATGTCCGGTCTCGGAAGCTTTCGTCCAGGTCCGGGAGTCCACCCAGCAGGGCTCCCCCCGGAGGAGGACACCATGGCGGCACAGCCCGAGACGATGCCGCAGCGCGAGGACGTGCACGTCTGCGCGCTGTCGCAGATCCCCGGTGCCCTGTCCGTCGTGCGCCGGCGAGTGCGGGGCGTGCTGGCGGAGTGGGAGCTGGGCCCGGAGGTCGCCGAGGACGCGCTGCTGGTGATCTCGGAGCTGACCACGAACGCGATCGTGCACGCCGACGGCCCCGCCTCGCTGCGCATCTGCTGGACCGAGGTCGACGGGCGCAGCGCCCTGCACATAGAAGTGACCGACTCCGGCCCGTCGGCCCGACCATGCATGCCGGGGGGATCCAGCGACCCCGACGAGCACGGCCGGGGTCTTGGCATCGTCAAGGCCCTGTCCACACGGCACGGCATCCGTGCCGACCGCGCCGGGTTCACCCGCTGGGCGGACCTCGTCACCGCCTGAGCCGCCGGCGGTGGGCTGGACCGCCGCCCGGGCCCGGGGCGGGCGGCGGGTCGTTCCGCGCGGCGCGCCGGAGGCGGCCTTACGTTGCCGCACATGGCACTGACCATTCGCAACCAGATCGACGGCAAGGTCGCCTCGGTGGTCCCGGGCGAGGTGATGGCCGTGGTCACGGTCCGTCTCGACGGCGGCGGACCCGACTTCACGGCGGCCGTGACGGCCGAGGCCGTGCGTGAACTCGGCATCATCCCCGGCGGCGGGGTGACCGTGCTGATCGAGGCGACGAAGGTCTCCCTCGCCACGGCCCCGGTGCAGGGCATCAGCATCCGCAACCGGATCCCGGGCACCGTCACCGCCGTCACACGCGGCGAGGCCATGGCGACCGCGCGGATCGGCTTCGCGGGCGGCCGCGAGCTGACCGCCGTGATCACCCGGGAGGCCCTCGACGAGCTGGGCGTCGCCGAGGGCGCCGAGGTCGTCGCGCTGGTCGAGGCGACCGACGTGGCGCTGGAGACCTGAGCGGACGGCCCCGGCCGCGCCCTATCCGAGGTACGCCGGGGCCAGGGCCGCCGTCATCATGCGGCGGGCCGTGCCGGTGCCGTCGGCGGGCACCGTCCACAGGTCCGCGCCGAAGTCCCCGGCGAGGGCGTAGACGACCGTGTGGTCGTCGCGCCAGACGACCTGGTCGTCCACGCTGCGCCGCTCCGCGAGCGGGGTCTCGCGCAAGGTGGCCAGGTCCAGGACGTACAGCCGCCAGGGCGCGTCGGGGGACAGGCCCTCGACGCGTTTCTTGAACACCAGCCGGGTGCCGTCGGGCGAGAGCGAGGGGCACTCGACGTTGCTGCGCAGCGTGCGGACGGAGCGGGCCGCGACGTCGCCGCGGACGAGGTAGGTGCGGCCGCCGGTGCCGAGCGTGGCGTAGAAGTGGGTGTCGTCGGAGAAGGTCACGCCCCAGAAGTTGACGTCGGCGGCGCGGTAGGGCCGGCCGTCCTTGGTGATCCGGAAGTCCTCGAGGTTCTTGACGAGGGTCCAGGTACGGGTGTCCAGGACGGAGGTGCGGGTGGAGAAGTCGGTACCCGCGTAGGAGTCGCCCCCGACGAACACCGTCCAGGCGGCCATGTGCCCGCTGGGCGAGACCCGGGCCCGGGTCGGGATGCCCGCGAGGGGGAAGTGGCGCAGCTCGCGCAGCCGGGCGTCGAGCACCACGGCGCGGTAGCCGTCCTGGACGGCGCCCTTGACCGACCGCAGGCAGATGCCGGTGCCCGCGGCCGCGTGAAAGCGCAGGCACGTGACGTCCGAGGCGGTGCGCGCGGCGCCGGGGCTGCCGGCCGGGACGGTGGCCAGCTCGTCCCGGTGCGGGCCCCACGCCATGTTGCGGAACACCATGCGGGGCGCGTCCGGTGCCAGCGTCACCGTCCCGGCCGTGACCGCGGGGCCGCCGGCCTGCGGGCGGTCCTTCTCCGCCGCGCGGTCGGCGGCGCGCAGCACGGACACGGCGGCGACGGCGGCCAGCGCCGCCATGGCGGCGAGCAGCACGAACAGACGGCTGCGGGTGTTCATGGGAGGCCTTTCCTCGGTGGTCAAGTGCGCTGCGCCGGACGCAGGAACACGGCGCAGACCGCGCACGCCGTCAGCGCCAGCGCGGCGGCGGTCAGCGCGGTGCGGTCGCCCCAGGCGGTCCAGGCCGCGCCGAAGGCCAGGGAGGCGGCGAAGCGCGCCACGGCCTGCCCGGTCTGGACGAGGGCGAGCCCGGCACCGCGCAGCTCGTCGGGGACGGTGGTGGAGGCGGCCGCCATCAGCACCCCGTCGGTGGCGGCGTAGAAGGCGCCGTGCAGCAGCAGGACGAGGTATGCGGGGCCGTGTGCGAGCAGCAGCCCGTACGCGGCGAGCAGCGCCAGGTGACCCGCCAGGAACATCCGCCAGCGGCCCATGCGGTCGGCCAGCCGCCCCAGCGGCATCGCCAGCAGCAGGAAGGCCGCCGCGGTGCCCAGGGGAAGCAGCGCGAACCAGCGGTCGGGGACGCCGAGACGATGCTGCAGCAGCAGGTAGACGAAGGAATCGCTGACCGTCGACAGGCCCAGCAGTGTCGCGCAGACCGTCAGCCGCCGTACGTCCCGGCGGCGCAGCAGCGCCAGGGAGGCCCGCAGCGAGGGCGCGTGCGCGGGCACAGGGGCGGGAACGCCGCCGCGGCCGCCCGGCACGAAGAGGAGCAGCACCAGCACGCCCACGAGGGCCACGCAGAAGCTCACCGTGAAGACGGCGTCGTACCCCTCGGCGGCCTTCCGCAGGATGAGGAACGCCACCAGCGGTCCCAGCAGCGCCCCGGCGGTGTCCATGGCGCGGTGCACGCCGAAGGCCCGCCCACGGGTCTCCGGCGCGGACGACAGCGAGATCAGCGCGTCCCGCGGCGCGGTGCGCAGCCCCTTACCGGTGCGGTCGACGGCGAGGACGGCACCGATCAGGGGCAGGCTGTGGACCAGGAGCAGCGCGGGCTTGCACAGCGCGGACAGGCCGTAGCCGACGGCCGCGACGGCCTTGTGCCGCCCGCCGCCCCGGTCGGCGAGGTGGCCGCCGGCCAGCCGTACGAGCGCGCTGAAGCCGTTGTAGACGCCGTCCAGCAGGCCGAAGCCGAGCGGGGAGAGCCCGAGCCCGGCGACCAGGTAGAGCGGGAGCACGGCGGTGACCATCTCCGACGAGACGTCGGTGATCAGGCTGACGGTGCCCAGGACGAGGACCGTG
>NZ_JBYIQW010000109.1:0-6490 GCF_057707815.1 Actinacidiphila sp. bgisy160 | reverse complement strand
GCGCATTCGTCGGCGTGGCTCCACGCGGCTGAAGCGGTGGCCGACGCGGAGGAAGAGGTCTTCGAGTTCGCGGTCCCAGTTCTCGGCTGCAGGCTCGTTGATCACGGCGGGAGGCTGCCCTCGCCGCTGTCATGACCAACGCCGGCTGCACACGATCGAGGGGCGGTCCCAAGAAGACCGCCCCTGACGGGCACCAGCCCCACTACACTCACTGCGCAGCCTTCTGATCAGGCAAAACGTCGAAGTCCTGCTGGAGTACTAACAGCGCCCGGTGAACGACAGCCCCCGGCTCGTCAGTTGTGGACGGCCCAACGGGCGCCGGGGATGGTGTCGGGCACCGTGGTGAAGCCCTTGCCATCGTTGTCGACGAGGGTAGTTCCGGGCTTGCCCGCGGCCACCCAGTCCACCGCGATGGAAAAGTTACACAAACACGTGGTGTTGGTGATGAAGACTTCGAAGACCTCGGGGTCGGTGTCACTGATCTTGTAGCGTGGCGGCACCGGCGGAATCGTGGCCTCGAAGTCCCCTGCGGCGACGCTGGAAATTGTTGGAGGGCGGGAGTCCAGCACCGCGCGGTAGGAGCGGGTGGCCTGGTCCCCGCCGCACTGGCCATAGCTGGAGTACGTCCCGCCGTTGGGCATCGGCAGGCGTTTGACGTTCACCAGACGCAGCCCCATCAGCAACACCGCGGCATGTGACGATGCCTGTGCGGTGATCTGAAGCGACGAGCGCGGCGCGATGTGGGTGTCATGGCTGTCACCTGATGCCTCGCCCTTCGCAGCCCATGTGTAGCCACATGGGGATGGCCGCCATCCGCCCTGGATCAACGGTTGCTCGGCTTTGGCCGTGCTCTTCGAGCCCCCGGCCGCCTGCATTGAGGACTTTGCCGACGGCGTGCCCGAACGGGCACCGTGGCCTGCCTGGTCCGTGGGATGACTGCCCGTCAATACAAATGTCAGCGTGACGGCGAGTGCGACGACCGCGGCGACCGCCGCGGTCCACACCACCGCCCGCCGCCGACCCCATGGCCGGCCGGCCCGCTGCGGCTGCAGTTGGCGCGCGGGCTGGGTAGGTGGTTCGTAGCCGGTGGAGGCTGGGCCAGCCACTTCGGATTCCGCAGCCCCCTGCGCCCCATCGGGCACCACATCAGAGCGAGATTCTTCCGCTGCGGGCTGCGACTGCCCGTCGTCGGGGTCTGCGGCCACCTCATCCGTAAGGTCTGGCTCCGCTGTACCGCTGCCTTCCAACGTGTCAGGTCTGACGTCACGGCCGGCGGTGGTGTGGCGGCGGGCTCGGGTCAGATCATCACGTCGCGTGCGGGCGTCGGCGTAACGGTCTTCGGCATCGGCGGCCGCCTGTGGCCCGCCCAGCGCCCGGGCGATCGCGATGACCGTCTCGTACTGCGGTAAGGCACGCCCGTTGAACGCGTTACTCAGCGTGCTGATCACCAGCGACGATGTCGGATCGTTGTCGCGGACCTGGCCGACGATGGTCTGCAGACTCGGAGCCCCCCGCTTGTTGCGCAAGCTCCTCAGCCACCGGGCGAGGTCCTCCACCGGATCGTCGTGAAGATCTCCCTGCCCGCTCATCGCGCCCCCTGTTATTTCGATCAGCGGCGTCAGCGTAGTCCGGCAGGCCCTCCACTGGAACCCGGCGTCCTTCGATGGGTTCCAGCAGCCTTCGAAGGTCTTTCATAACCTTCTGACCAGCGGAAACGTCCGCGGTTCACGAGTGCAATGGGTCATCCCCTCAAACCGGCAGCCGCCCGAAGCGGCCCTGCCCGTCCCTGCCCGGAGGACCCCGTGAACCCCTTCGACGACGCCTGGCTGGAGCAGCTCAACCCCCGCGACGCCCTGCGCGTCCTCGCCGCGTGGGACCGCTTGCGCCTGCACACCCCGGCCGCCCAACGCCCCATCACCTACCTCCACCAGCACACCCGCCTGCCCATCCGGCTGCTGACCCCCACCTCCACCACACCCGGACCGTGTGCGCCCACCCCCACCTCGGCCCCATCACCCAAACCGACCTCGACAAAGCCCTCGTCACCGCCTACCACGCCCTCGCACGCCTCACCCTCTAGCCCACCACACCACGCGCGGCGCCGGACGTCCCGGGGGCTGCCGGCGCAGCACGACTGCACGGCGCAATGCGAGCCGCAATGCTGAAAGGCAGCCCTCTCGCGTTTGCCATCCCCGTGGCGGACCGCTCTTCACCACCCGCCGCACTGCACTACGGGTTTCCGTCGGGGTGGTCGTTGATCCAGGTCAGCCCGCCGAGGTCGAGGCGGTGGCGGGCGCGGGTGACAGCGACGTAGGCGAGGCGTGCGTCGGCATCATCGATCGGCCCGGGCAGCGGGTTCCCGTGCTCGTCTTGTTCGTCGCTGTCCTTGGGTGGGTGGAAGTCGTCTGCGATCTCAACCTGGGGCCATTCGCGGCCCTTGGCCTTGTGCGCAGTGGATACCGTCACCTGCGCGTTCTCTTCCCGGTCAAGACGGTTGACCGCGGCCAGGACGGCGTCCGTGCCGTGAAAGTCGACGAGGTCGACCAAGGGCTGCAGGTCACTGCCGGCGGGATCGTGCTCGGCGTAGTCCTGCAGCTGGCCCCAGGAGGTGAACAGCACCAGCTCGGGGTGGGAGGTCCGGCGTCCGTCCTGCAAGTCCCGGGCGGCCAGCGCCAGAGCGCGCAGGGCCTGGCCTCCCCCGACCAGCGCAACCCTGCGGCCGCCTGCGAGGAAGCGCAGGACTTGGGCCATGGCTCCGATGTTGCTCCGGCACAGCACCGCGTCCGGCTTCGTCACCTTGCCGACCTCGGTGGGGATCGCCTGGCTGCCTTCCAGACGGATCGGAGCGTCGGCGATCGCCAGCCACCGGTTCGCCTCCAAAGCCAGAAGAGGCCCGAAGCGGAAGGACCGGGTCAACGACAGCGCGGTGCCGTCGAAGCCGGTCATGACGTCCTTGGCACCGCGCCAGCCGTAGATGGCCTGCGCCGAGTCGCCGACCATAACCAGCTGGGCGTGGCCGCGCTGGTTGAGCAGGACCTGCTCGAGGACGGGGTTGGTGTCCTGGGCCTCGTCCAGGAGCACGAAGTCGGTGCGCAGTTTCGGGTCGGACAGGGCCCACAGTTTCAGGTAGTGGTCGTGTTCGAAGCGGACCGCGCCGGTGTCGGGGTGCTGCAGGTCCGCCCAGGCAGCGCGGGCGTAAGGCAGGACGCGGCGGGCGAGCTCGGCGTGCAGATCCTCGGTGTCCAGGCCACGCAGCGGCGGCACGTGGTGGCGTTCGATGACCGGGTCGGCGGAGTGGCAGAAGCGGGTCACGGTGCGCTGGGCCGTGGAGGTCAGCGTGGCCGGCCACACGGTTCGGTCGCCGATCCGCATGGGCTTGGTGATACCCAGAGCATCGGCGGTGTGCCTCCCCGGAAGGCGGGGTCCGTTCAGGCGGGCCTGGTAGCGGTGACCGATGGCGGCGTAGGCCAGGGCGTGCGCGGTCTTGCACAGCACCGTGCCGGGGAAACGCGAGGCGGCGTCCTGCGCGATGGCCCGGTTGAACGCCACATACAAGCCGCGCCGGGAGGTGCCGGCGGCGAGCTGGGTGAGCGTGGTGGTCTTACCGGTACCGGCTCCGGCCTGGATCACCAGGTGATCCCCGGTGGCGAAAGCGTCGGCGGCCAGGACTTGTTCGTCGGTGGGCTGCAGCATCGTCGAGCATCGTCGATCTGTGAGAGCGCGGTCGGGGGCGCGCAGGGGTGGTCAGGTGGTGTCGTCGTCAATGAGGAAGCCGCGCATCGGCACCGGCGGCAGCCCCTCGGGGTGCGCGGTCGTATGGCGGCGCAGGTCGGCCAGGTCCCGGACGATCGCCGCGTAGTGCACTACTACCGGCTCCGCCGGTACCGCGGCACGGACAAGATCGGTAACCAGGTCCTTGGCCGGCTCGAGGAAGGCGGCCCTGCTCGTTCGCTGCCGCCGGGCGAGCTCGGCCGTGACGGCCGCCGGAGTACAGGGCTCCTTGTGGTGATGGATGGCGGCCGCAGAAAGGAAGACCTCCCGGAAGGCCGGGCCGCTGAAGTGCGCCGGGTGCAAGACCGCCATCAAGTACGGGACCAGCTGCGGGTGGCGGAGCAACGCGGCCAGGACCACGCGCTCGGCATGCTCATCGGACAAGGCAGGACCGGGCAGGGGCTGGTCAGGGTCGGGAGTACCGACCAAGGTCTTGGACACCAGGGGCCTCCGAAACGGCCAGGACAGGGGCAGCGAAACCGCCGCAGCGAGAGCTGCGGCAGGGGCGTGGCCGTAGCGGCCGCCGGGCCCACGCGGGCGGGCAGCCGAGCGGAACGGCAACTCGAGGGCAGCGGGCTCACCCCAGACCACGGCCCGATGCAGGCGACGGGTTGGGAAGCTGGTCGCGGATGTACAGGCGGTGGCGGACTGGGTCAAAGGGCTCCCAGGCAACCAGAGCGCTGTCCGCAGCACCGCGAACAGTGACGTGAGCGGTACAGCGCTGGGCGCGCCAGCGCATCTGTTCGGCGTACGGCAAGCCCGTGAGGTCGTACAGGGCCATCACCTCCGGGTCGGCCGGCAGGTGCCCGTCGCCGGGGCGAAGGAGCGGATCGACGAGCTCGAGCCGCCACGTGCCGGGCAGGGCCTCGGGGTCCAGGACAGGTAGGGAGCAGCGACGGCGGGCGCGGGTCCGGGCCACACACTGGAGTTCCTCGACAGGACCGGGGGCCAGATAGCGCGCGCCGATGATGCGCACGACCGGCCGGACAGGCACATCCCGCGCGGCCTGGGGTGGCTGCTCGGGCCGGGGTGTGAAGAGGCCGGCATCTTGCAGGCGGCGGGAGTTCAGCGCGAGGGCCCGGCACATCTCCTCCAGAAGCGGGCTGCGGTTGCCCACTGGGGATGCGGGGCACAGGGCCCGGTGCCGCACCCGGCACCACGCGCTCCCGTCATGGCAAGCATGAGCGACACCGGAAGAAACGTGCCAGCGCTCCCCCGGCGGCACCGACCCTGCGGGCAGCTCTACGGGATGCAGCGGAACAGCAGTACTGCCCGGGCGCTGGTACCACTCAACGGGATTCCCACAGAAATCACACCGGGCGCCCTGAGCGGTACGCAGCAGCCGGCTCGGACTGTCCTCGGCAATGCGCAGAGACCGGCGCGGCCGGTAATTCTTGCGGCTGCCGTCCCAGGCGCAACCATCGTCAGCGAAGGAGTTGTTCGTCGAGCGCATGACCGCAGACGATGACCGTCGACACGCCACAACATGGACGACCAAGCCGGGGAAGTCACCCTCCCGACCCCTTCAAGTCGCACAACAGTTCGTTCAATCATTCATGCGTTCTCTCCAGATCCCTCTCTCTCGGACCAGTCGTCGCCCGCGGGTGCTGTGCGCGCCTCCCTTCAACCACACGCGTGCACAGCTGGCTGCTCATCACGCTCCTGAGGTGGCCCCGTAGAATGCCGTGCATGATTCGCGCAGTAGCGTTCGACGTCGGTGAGACCCTGATCCGAGACGACCGCGGCTGGGCTTCTTGGGCGGACTGGCTGGGAGTACCCCGGCACACCATGTCCGCCCTTGTCGGATCCGTCGTAGCTCAAGGACGCGACAACGCCGACGCTCTGCGACTGGTGCGGCCCGGTCTGGAGGTTTCCGTCGAGTACGCGGCGCGGGAGCGCGCCGGTTACGGGGAACAGCTCGACGAGCATGACCTGTACGAGGATGTCCGCCCAGCCCTGTCCAGGCTTCTGGCGGCCGGGTTCCGAGTCATTATCGCGGGCAATCAGACCCGCAGAGCAGGCGAGTTGTTGCGCGCGCTCGACCTGCCCGCAGACGTCATCGCGACGAGCGGCGATTGGGGTGTGGCTAAGCCCGAGGCCGCCTTCTTCGAGCGGCTCGTCGAGACGGCCGACTGCACCCCTGAAGAGATCGTGTACGTGGGCGATCACCCCGCCAACGATGTCTTCCCAGTCCGCGCAGCCGGATTGCGGGCAGCACACCTTCGACGCGGCCCGTGGGGATATCTGTGGGCCGACAGTCCAGAAGTTGCGGCTGCGGCGGACTGGCGCATCAACTCCCTTACAGAGCTGGTCGATACGCTGACGAGGTAACACCAGATTCCTCACCCTGGGTCAGACGCGCGATACCCTCCGTACATCCAGGAGGATCGGAGACCACTGTGCCCGGAGACAGCGCGGGCGATGTAGGCAAGCGCATCGCAACCGCCCGTCGTTCCCGTCGCATGAGGCAAGGCGATCTTGCCCGGGCAGCGTCGCTGTCACCGAGCATGATCCAGAAGATCGAGCGTGGTGCCCGGCTACCGAGCGAGGACGCGCTGAATGCCATCGCCGCCGCTCTCGCTCTCGACCCATCCCGGCTGTCAGCCGACGGGGGCGGCAGGGCCAATAGTCGTGTGCGGGCGGCGCTCTCGGACATCTCCGCTGCGATCGCCACCTACGACCTCCCCGATGATGGCCCCGTTCGGCCGCTGCACGAGCT
>NZ_JBYIQW010000108.1:0-6591 GCF_057707815.1 Actinacidiphila sp. bgisy160 | reverse complement strand
TACTACGACTGGACCTGGTTCGAGGTGACCCTGCCCAGCCAAGAGCCCGCTGAGGGATTCGCCCACCATCTCCTGATCCGCCGCTCCACCGACAAGAAACAACTCGCGGGCGGTGTCATCGACTTCGAGTATGCCTACTTCCTCGTCCACCACCGGCGCGAAGCCGCGCTACCCGAGGCCGTACGCCGGGCCGGCGTGAGGTGGAAGATCGAGGAGAACAACGAGTCGGCCAAGCAGATCACCGGGCTGGGTCAGTACCAGGTCCGCCGCTGGAACTCCTGGCACCGCCACGTCACCTGCGCGATGCTCGCCCTGGCCTTTCTCACCGTCCGACGCGCCCACCATCCCGACCCCGAACCGGACGCCCCGCCGCCCCAGAGTGCCGAGCAGGCCGACGACGTGGGAATAGCCACGCAGCCGGAGGAAGGGAGCTTCTGCCGCTGATCCGCCTGACCGTCCCAGCCCTCGCCACCGTGCTTGCCGCGACCGCCCTCGTCCCCCACCATCAACCCGAACACCACCTGCGACAGCACCATTGGCGAGCCGTCCACCAGACCCGCGCCACCGCCAGTCACTCCCGTCGGCGAGGCGAGCGCCTCGCCGGGATGTTCCCGGGCCACCGACAAGTCCGAGGAAGGACAGCGCCGTCGATCGGAGTGCGGGTCAGGAGGCCGCGAGAGCATCCCGGCACCGTCATCCTGGCGCGTCCATCGCTGTGCGGGTCAAGAGGCCCGGGACATCCGGCACTTCACATACTCACTATCGCTGTGGATGACGCAGCCAGGCTCGAGTCCGCCTCGGCCGTGGGCCATGTCGAGAGCGTCGACGACGAGCTCGGCGCGGTGGTGGTCGGCCATGGCGTAGCCGACGACCTCGCGGGTGGCCAGGTCCAGCCAACAGGCGAGGTAGAGCCAGCCCTCGGCGGTGGGCAGGCAGGTGATGTCGCCGACCTGCTTGGTCACGGGGCGCTCGGCGTGGAAGTCGCGGCCGATCAGGTCCGGGGCCGGCTTCGCCTTCGCGTCCGGCCGGGTCAGCGAACGCCGTCTGCGCCGGGTGACACCGCGGATGTCGCGCTCACGCATCACGCGGGCGACGCGCTTGCGGTTCACCCGCCGGCCCAGGCGGCGCAGTTCTGCGTGGATACGCGGGACACCGTAGGTGTGCCGGGAAGCGATGTGCAGCACGGTGATCTCGTGTGCGAGCGCGTCGTCGGCGGCCTGTCTGGCACAGCGGGCGGCCTCGCCCTCGCACCAGGCGTAGTAGGAGGAACGGGCCACGCGCAGGACCCGGCACAGCAGAATGATCGGATAATTCGCCTTCTCCGCATGGATCAACCGGTACAGCTCGCTCACCGGTCGTTCTCCTTCGCGAAGAAGGCCGTGGTGGGATCAAGGGGTCGGTGCAACATCCCAGGTAGAACGGTTGCTGGAGGTGTTGCCGGGTGGCGAGGGTCGCTTTTTTCAGGATCTCGATCGTCTGCTGCTGCTCACGAACCTCCTTGCGCAGCCGCTTGAGCTCCTCACGCTCGGCGCTGGTCAGCTCACCGGACTCGCCCGAGCCCCGGTCCGCCTTCGCCCGGCGGTACCAGCCGCGCAGGGACTCGGAGCTGATCCCGAGTTCCCGGGCGACGGCGGTGACCGTCTTACCCGAGGAATCGACGAGCGCGATCGCGTCCCGCTTGAACTCCTCGGTGTACCGCTTCGTGTACTTGCTTCCCACCTGGTGCTACTTCCTCTGGAACCTCAAGATCCCAGTCTCCAGGTGTCCACGATCAAGGGGGAGCTTCACCTGGGACGTTGTCCATGTTCGCGGCGCACCGGCGTTCCGCCCGTGCGCAACTCGGTTGTGCCGCGCGACGCGTCGCCGTCAGAGGCGGACCGTCATCTCCACGGTCACGTCGTCCCCGGCCGTGATGCCCTGGGGTCCGCGTACGGCGGCCTTCAGCGGCAACAGGTAACCGCCGTCCTTGGGGAAGAGCGACGTCGTGAAGCTGGTGTCGCCGATGCGGGCCTCGACGGGGACGACTCCCCAGCCGTACGTGGCCATCGCGGCCACTTCGCGGATGTGGGTGGACTCCTCGTCCGGCACGGTCGCGAAGTAGTACGGCGAGGGCCCGCGCCACTCGATCACACGGCCGGCGAAGACGAGCTCCATGGGTCAGTCCCGTTCCTTCAGGGTGGCCGGACCGCCTCAGCGTACAGGCGGTGCACGGAAGTGCGGAGGACAAGTCCGGTCAATCGGTTGCTGATGGGGCTCCGGGAGTCAAACGTATTGGCGATCAATTCCCTTCCCTTGGGTGAAACCGCAGGGCAACAAGGTGACTTGAGCCTAGAATGGAACTTCCGCGATCACCCCGCGTCCAGGCGTGGGCAGGACTGTGAGGGGCCGGATGAGCCAGGAGCGAGAGCCGCTGCCGACCGCGATCGACACCGGGATTCCCAGTGTCGCCCGGATGTACGACTTCCTGCTCGGCGGCAAGGACAACTACGCCGTCGACCGCGAGGCCTCCGAGGAGCTGCTCAAGGTCGTCCCCAGCACCAAGGAACTCGCCGTCAACAACCGCAGGTTCCTGCAGCGCGTGGTGGGTGTGCTCGCCCGCGAGTACGGGATACGCCAGTTCCTGGACCACGGTTCAGGCCTGCCGACGCAGGACAACGTCCATCAGGTCGCCCAGCGCGTCGACCCTGCCGCGCGCGTCGTCTACGTCGACAACGACCCGATCGTGCTGGCGCACGGCCGGGCGCTGCTGGAGGAGAACGAGAACACGGCCGTCATCCAGGCCGACTTCCGTGACACCGACGGCATCTTCGGCCACCCCGAAGTGGAGCGGCTGATCGACTTCAGCCAGCCGGTCGCCGCGCTGTTCGTCTCGGTGATGCACTGCATCCCCGACGAGGACGACCCGGCGGCTCTGGTCAGGCGGGTCGCGGAGCGACTGGCGCCGGGCAGCTTCCTTGTGGTGTGCCAGCTGGTCAGCGAGGACAAGGCGGTGCGCGACTTCGTCACCGAGTTCATGGACGCCAGCACCCAGGGCAACTGGGGCCGGGTCCGCCAGGAGAGCGACGTCCACGACTTCCTCGACGGGCTGCAGATCCTGGAGCCGGGGCTGGTCGAGGTGTCCACCTGGCGCCCCGACACCGACCTGGCGCCCCGTCAGGCGACACTGGAATGGATCGAGTTCGGTGGAGTCGGCCGCAAGGCCTGAGCGTGTTCGGGGTCCCGGGCCGACAGGACCGGCCCCGGGGCCCGCATCACCTCACGACAGCTGCTCGAGGAAGTCGCGCAGGATGCCCGGGGTCCGGACCGGGGGCTCGGCCTCGGCGCTGAGGCGGTCCATGACGGCCAGGTAGTTGTCGACGTCGTCCTGCTTGTCCAGGTACAGCGAGCTGGTGAGTTGCTCCAGGTAGACGATGTCGGGCAGGTCGGGCTCCAGGAAGCGCAGGATCGTGACCGGTCCGCCCGCCGTGGCGAGGCCGCCGACGCTGAACGGTGCGACCTGCAGCGTCACGTTCGGCATCGCGGCCGCCTCGATCAGCCGCTCCAGTTGGCGCGACATCACCTCGGCGCCGCCCAGCGGACGGCGCAGCGCCGCCTCGTCCACGACGGCCCACAGCCGCGGTGCCTCCGGTCCGGTCAGCAGACGCTGGCGCTCCATGCGCAGCGCGACCCGGCGCTCGACCTCGACCCCGGACGCCCGGGGGTGCCCCAGCCGGATCACCGCGCGGGCGTACTCCTCGGTCTGCAGCAGGCCGGGGACGAACTGCACCTCGTACGTACGGATGACGGAGGCGGCCTCCTCCAGGCCCACGAGCGTTTCGAACCAGCCGGGCAGCACGTCGGCGTACCGGTGCCACCAGCCCGGCGTGTTGGCCTGCCGGGCGAGCTTGAGGAAGTCCGCGCGCTCGTTCTCGTCGGTCACGCCGTAGAGGGTCAGCAGGTCGGCGACATCGCGCTCCTTGTAACCGACGCGGCCCAGTTCGAGACGGCTGATCTTGGCGTGGGAGCCGCGGATCGCGTCGCCCGCCGCTTCGCGGGTGACGCCCCGGGACTCCCTCAGCCTGCGCAGCTGGGTGCCGAGCACGATGCGCAGCACCGTCGGACCACCGCGCGGGTGCTCCAGGTACTGCCTTATCGACGGTTCGTTGCTCGGCCGCGTCGCGGTCATGCCGGCTCCCGTGGTGACTGGGCGGACAGTCAGTGTCTCACTGAGTCGCGCCCGAATACAGCCGCATCTTATGGCATGCCGACGATTTGTCAGCCCGTCATGTCATCGAAGTCTCCGTCCTTCACACCGCCGAGGAAGGCCTCGATCTCCGCGCGCGTGTAGATGAGCGCAGGTCCGCCCGGGTGGCGGGAGTTGCGCATCGCGAAGCCCCCACCGGGCAGCACCGCCAGCTCGACGCAGTTGCCACTGGGATTGCTCCGGCCGCTCTTCCTCCAGACCGCGCCCTCGATGTCGGTGGCCGGCACGCCGTTGTCGAACTCCCGCATGGCTACGCCTCCTTGACGCCATCTGCACATGCAGATGCACGTGCAGATGTACTTACCCTTGCACTTACGACTGTAATTGCAGATGTGCTTGCACCGGTAGGGATCCGACGGGGATAGTGGTGGGCGCAGACAGCAACGCGCCCCCCCGCCCGACAGCTCTGCGGAGTTCCCGATGACCACGCATCCGGCGATCCCTCTCGACTTCGGCCTGACCGAGGACTCAGGGTCACGCTTTGCCGCGTGCGGCCTGAGTGGTGACCTCCACGCCGCAGGTTCCGCACGGCAGTTCACGCGTGCCACCCTGAGCAGTTGGGGGATGCTCGCCCTCGTCGACACCGCCTCGATCGTGGTATCGGAGATGCTGACCAACGCCGTGCGCTACGGCCTCGACGACCCGGCGTACGCACCGTTGTCCAGCCGGCCGGTCTGGCTGGGCCTGCTCCGCCGCGACGAGTCCGTGCTCTGTACGGTCGCCGACCCCGGCACGGGCATCCCGGTGGTCAAGGAACCTGACTGGTTCGCCGAGACCGGGCGAGGGCTGCACATCATCGACTCGCTCAGCGAGTCCTGGGGCTGGACACCGCCGGACGAGGCGGGCAAGTCCGTCTGGGCGCTGATCTCCGCGCCCATGTGACTTCCGTCCCGCGGTGTCGCGCGGACCGGACGCCGCGGGACGGGGGAGCGGGGGCCGGACGCGCCGCGGCGGGGCGCCGGGGGGATGCCTCGCCGCGGCCGGACGGCACGCCGCTCCACTGCGTCGTTCCACTGCGCCCTTCCGTCACCTCGCTCGCTGGTGGCCCGCCCGTGCCCAGTGGTTGATCGCCTCTCATGGGTGATCCATGACTTCTCCTTTGCCTTTTCAGGGAAAGGAATCAGCTCTTGTGGACGTACCGCCATTTCCGGTCGGCCTCCGTCAATACCCCCTGACGGGGCATGTGCTAGCGTTTCGGAGGTTCACGTGATGACAACGGTGTCAGATGCTCCGGTCCCGCGGACGTGACCGTCCGCGAAGGAAAAGCCCCTGCTCTGAAGGGCGGTGCTCCCGGAGCGGCCTGCGTGGCACGCCCGTTCTCCGGTTCCACAGAAGAGCACATCGAATCATGCAAGAAAGCCGTGCGGTCTGGCTGCCCTATCGGTCCGGCGAATTCTCCGGCCCGCTGCCCGACGGCCTGTCGTACCACTTCTGGGACGGTCTCTCGGCCTTCCCGTCCGACCCCCGGGACGTACGATTCGTCGTCGTCCCACCCGTACCGGCCAAGCAGCACGAGATCCTCGACCGGCTGCTGCACCGGACCGAGCGGCTGGAGGTCCTGCAGGTCCTCAGCTCCGGCCACGACTACCTCGCCCCCTTCATGGCGCTGCTTCCCTCCGGCACCCGCGTCGCCACGGCCAACGGCGTGCACGGCGACGCCACGGCCGAGCTGGCGGTGACGCTGTTGCTGGCCGCGGAGCGCGGCCTCGACGACTTCTTCCGCCGGCACGCCCTCGGGCAGTGGCAGCCCCGCGTCTTCCCCACACTGTCCGGCAAGGAGGTCCTGGTCGTCGGTCAGGGCGCGGTCGGAAAGGCCGTCGCGGTCAGGCTCGCCGCGTTCGGCTGCCGGGTGGTCCGGCTCGCCCGCACCGCGCGCGACACGGCGGACGGGCATGTGCACGGGTTCGCGGACCTGCCCAGGCTGCTGCCCTCCGCCGACGCCGTCGTGCTGTGCGCGCCCCTCACCGACGAGACCCGCGACCTGATGGACGCCTCACGGCTGGCCCTGATGCAGGACGGGGCCGTCCTGGTCAACGTGGCCAGGGGGGAACTCGTCGACACGCGGGCGCTGGTGCGGGAGGCCGGGCTCGGGCGGCTGCGCGCCGCCCTGGACGTCACCGCACCCGAGCCGCTGCCCAGCGGACACCCGCTGTGGTACCTGCCCGGCGTCCTGATCACCCCGCACGTCGGGGCCTTCACCGACGCGTTCACCCCCGCCTCGCTCGCCTTCATCGCGCAGCAGCTGACCCGCTACGCGCGCGACGAGTCCCTGGCGAACGTCCTGCCCGTCATGGCCGCCGCGAACTGAGCGGCGGCGGGGGAGGGGGGAGAGGAAAGGGGGGGGGGGG
>NZ_JBYIQW010000107.1:0-6699 GCF_057707815.1 Actinacidiphila sp. bgisy160 | reverse complement strand
AGGGCGATGATGGAGCTCTTCTCGAAGTCCATCAACTCCGCATCGGCATGACCACACCTGACCTGCCCCGGTGAAGCCCGAGCCACTCGCCGACCTGTGCCACCGCCATCGTCATGCGCCGGTCGCCAGAGGCCAGGCCTCTGGCGATGTCGGCCACCCGGTGGCTCGATCCTGGCCAACCTCTTCAACCCGCGAGTGATCGTCATCTGAGGCCATTTCGCCTCGCCGGCCCAGTGGCTGCTGCCCAACGCACAAGATCAGCTGCAACGGCTCGTGGTGGCAGCTCCAGCCGCCCAGTGCCGATTCGTCGCCTCCACGCTCGGCTTCGGCGCCGCCTCCCGTGGCGCGGCGAGCACGGTGATCAACCACATCATCGACGACTCGACCACGATCACGGCTCTACCCAGGCCGGCACCTTGCTGACGGCCCCCAGACCTGGAGGCGGCACCTTCCAGCAACCGCAATATCCGCTACCACCAAGTGGCAATAGGCGCGGCGGCGCGCCGTGCCTGACATCCCCTCAGCCAGGAAGGGTTTTTCATGCCACCACGTCATCGAACGCGGGCCAGGCTGCTCGACGCAGTCCTCCCAGAAGACGGACGACGCCCGAGACGTCGCATCGCGACCACGATGGCCTTAGCCCTCATCGCCCCTTTCCTCACGTTCCTCGCGACGCCGGTGAGCGCTGCGGCCCCCACGGCGGCTGAGCCCGCTCCCGTCGCTGCACCGGAGCTGCTGCAGCCGTCCGCGCCTGCCGCCGAGGCCGCACGACCAGACGCCGGCTTCAAGCTGCTCGTGGTGCGCAGCACCCAGGACGCGGTGTCGTCGGCCGGCCTGTCCGCGATCCGGGATGCGGCCAGAACCGGTGATTTCACGGTCGTGGCGCCCGAGCCCGCTGACGTGGGCGACCATTTCACGGAGAAGAAGCTGGCGCAGTACCGCGCGGTCGTGTTCTTGGACACGGGTCGCGCGAGCCCGCTCACGGACACGCAACGCGCGAACTTCGAGAGCTACTTCCGCGCCGGCGGCGGCTTCGTCGGCGTCGGCTCGGCGGTCGAGACCGACGAGTCCTGGTCGTTCCTGACTGACATTCTGGGGACGCGTGCGTCCGGCAGGACCGACGTGCAATCGGGTGACGTGAAGGTCGCCGACCGCGTCCACGACGCGAGCAAGGATCTGCCGCAGATCTGGTCGCGGACCGACAACTGGTACAACTTCACGAAGAACGTCCGCGGTGTGTCACACGTCCTCGACACCGTCGTCGAGGACCCGTTCGGGCCGCAGCCGCAGGGCGCCGACCTCGACGGGATCGCCGGGGGCACGATGGGCGCCGATCACCCGGTCTCGTGGTGCAAGGACTTCCAGGGCGGCCGCTCGTTCTACACCGGCCTGGGCAACACGGCCGCGAGCTTCGACGCCGACCTCACCAAGCACCTCAAGGGCGCGATCGGCTGGGCCGCGGGCCGGGCCGACCCGGTCTACAGCGATTGCGGCGCGACCGTGCTGGCCAACTACCAGCAGACGAAGATCGGCTCGCCGCCGAACCTGCAGGAGCCGATCGGCTTCGACCAACTGCCGGACGGGCGCGTTCTGCAGACGGACCGCCTCGGCTCGCTGCGCATGCACGACTCGACCACGGGCGTCACCACGGTCGTCGCCAACTTCGCCGACCCGAGCCTGCCGATGACGCAGCAGATCTACTCCGCGGGCGAGGACGGGCTCTACGGCCCGGCGGTCGACGCCGACTTCGCGACCAACAAGTGGGTCTACCTCTACTACTCGGCGAAGGAGGTCACCGACGTCAAGCTGAGCGACGGATCCGTCGTCACCCAGATCACGCCGAACACCAACCCGCCGAATGTGGCGGCGTCCAAGACCGCGTGGGATCCGTACGTGGGCTATTTCCAGCTCAGCCGCTTCAAGTTCGTCGACGCCACCGACAGCACGCCGGCGCACCTCGACATGGGCTCCGAGCAGCAGATCATGCGCGTGCCGGTCAACCGCCAGGAGTGCTGCCACGTCGGGGGCGACATCGACTTCGACAAGCACGGCAACCTCTGGATGGTCACCGGCGACGACACGCCCGCAGGCGGCATCAACGGCGGCGGCTACGGTCCGTACAACTCGCAGAAGACCGACGAGCAGCAGACCGTGCGCGTCACCGACGCGACGGGCGGCACGTTCACGCTGACCTTCGAGGGCCAGACAACGGAGCCGATCGCGTGGAACGCGGATCGCAATGCGATCGACGCGGCGCTCGAGGCGCTCTCGAACATCGAGGCGGATGAGATCCAGACCAGCGGCGGCCCGGTCAACACGTCGAACGTCAACGTGTTCTTCCGCCGCGGCAAGCAGCAGTCCGATCAGCCGCAGATCATCGCCGACGGCGCCGGCCTGACCGGCACCGCCACGCCGGCGATCGCCACCAACACGGCGCAGGAGGGCGGCTGGTATCAGCGGCTCACCGGTGACTCGCGCCGCACCGCGCTGAACACCAACGACCTGCGCGGCAAGGTGCTGCGGATCAAGGTCAAGGACGGCAACATCTCCGCCGCCGACGCCAACAAGGTCGACTTCGGCTCCGGCACGGGCGCCTACTCGATCCCGTCGGGCAACCTGTTCCCGCTGGTCGCGGGCGCGCCGCAGGACAAGACGCGGCCGGAGGTCTACGCGATGGGTTTCCGCAACCCGTTCCGGATCCAGGTCGACGAGAACGACGTGGCCTACATCGGCGACTACTCGCCCGACGCCCAGACACCGCAGCGCTCGCACGGCCCGGCGGGCACCGGCCGCTACGAGATCGTGCGCAAGCCGTCCAACTACGGCTGGCCGACGTGCTACAAGCGCGACCTCGCGCACTACGAGTGGAACTTCCACGAGTTCGCGCCCGGTACCACCACCGCGGGCACGCCGCTGAACAACCCGCCTCAGAAGTTCGACTGCGACGGACCGACGCAGCGCAACGACTCGCTGTGGAACATTGAGGGCGGTCCGACGGTCGAGCCGGGCCTGAGGGACGTCCCGCCGGTCACCGACCCGGACATCTGGTACTCCTACCGCGACAACAACATGAGCGCGCCGCTCGGCACCCCGTGCGAGGCCTACTACGCGCCGATCCCGGGCCCGATCGCGCCCGGCTCGACGACCGAATGCCCGCGGCTGTTCCCCGAGCTCTTCACCGGCGGCGTCGGTCCGCACGGGGTCACGAAGTACCACTACGACGCGGAGAACCCCAACCCCAACAAGTTCCCGCCGTACTACGACGACTCGGTGATCATCAGCGAGTGGACGCAGGACACGCTGCGCGAGGTCAAGCTCGACAAGCAGAACCACGTCCAGAAGATCAACAACTTCCTGGATTGCGGCAGCCGTGCGAACGCCGGGGCAGGCAGGTTCCGGTTCGAGTGCGACAACCCGATGGACTTGCAGTTCGGTTCTGACGGCGCGTTCTACCTGCTGACCTACGGCAACGGGTTCAACGTCATCAGCCCCGACGCGGGCATGTACAAGTGGGAGTACGTCAAGGGCAAGCGCGCGCCGAAGGCCGTGCTCACCACGGACCGCACCGACGGCTCGACGCCGCTGACCGTGAACTTCTCCAGCGCCGGCTCGCTGGATGAGGATCCCGGCGACTCGATCCGCTACGAGTGGAAATTCGGCGACGGCTCGGCGATCGAGACCGACCCGAACCCGACACACACCTACACGCAGTCCGGCCGCTACACGGCCGTGCTGACCGTGCTCGATTCGTCCGGCAAGCAAACCTCGACCAGCACCGTGATCACCGTGGGCAACACGAGCCCGACGGTGCTCGTCAATACGCCGGTGGAGGGCGGGACGTTCGCGTTCGGCGACGACATCCCGTTCTCGGTCACGGTCACCGACCCCGAGGACGGGACGGTGAATTGCTCCGAGGTGCAGGTGACGTTCGTGCTCGGCCACGACGCGCACGGCCACGCCGAGGAGTCCGTCAACGGCTGCTCGGGCGTGCTCCACACGGAGGCCGACGACGCCTCACACGGCGGCAACGTCTCCGGCGTGGTCCAGGCGCGCTACACCGACCACGGCGGTCCGGGCGGCGTCCCACAGCTGACCACGACCGGCCAGCACCAGATCCGCCAGAAGCACCAGGAGGTGGAGTTCGTCGTCAACCAGTCCGGCACCAACACGGCGACCAACACCGACGGCGGCGCCGGCGTGCACCGCGGCAGCCTGGGCTCGGGCGACTGGCTCCAGCTCAACGGCCCATTCAACCTGACCAACATCGATTCGATCACGTTCCGCGTGGCGGACGCGGCGACAGGCCGCACGCCCGGGTCGCCGCTGGCGGCAATCGAGGTCCGTCAGGACTCGATCACCGGGCCGATCCTGACGACGGCCAACCTCGTGTCCACCGGCGGGACGGGAACCTGGACGAGCCAGACCTTCCCGGTCTCGATGTCCGGGACGCATGAGCTGTTTCTGGTGTTCCGCTCGGTCACGGGTGGCGCCACGGGCGGCAACCTGTTCAACCTCAACTGGGCCGAGTTCGTCGGCACGGGCATCGGCACCTAGCGAACCGGCCCGTGCCGACGAACCCGAGTTCGTCGGCACGGGCATCCGCACCCAGCGAACCCGCCGGTATAGCGGCAAGAGAGTAGACACTCATGCGGAGAAGATTTCGCACATCGGCAGTGGCCGCCTGCGTGACGGCGGCCGTACTCATCCCCGCGGCACCGTCGTGGGCAGAGGAAACGACACCACCGACGATCAACGTGGCGACGCTGTCGCCCTCTGCGCCGACCGGCCAGAACAACTGGTACACCGGCTCGGTGACGCTGAACGTGTCGGCGACCGACGACGTCGGCATCGCCAAGTTCCAGTACTCGCTCAACGGCGGCGCCGCCTACATCGACGTGCCCGTCGAGGGGGCGCCGGCGTCGGCCACGGCGTCGGCCACGGCGTCGGCGCTGATCACGCAGGAGGGCAACACCAGCGTCCGGTACCGCGCGGTCGACACGGCCGGGAACGTCTCGGCGTTCCGCTCGATCTCGGTCCGGATCGACACGCGCGCGCCGGCTGCATCGTACCCGGCGATCACCGACGGTCACGTCGGTCACGTCGCCACACTTATCCCTACGCGCACGGACCCCGCCCCCGGCTCGGGCGGAGTGGCTGTGCTGAACATGTACCTCGACGGCAAGCTGGTCCCGCCGTTGCCGGTGCAGACCTCCGACCTGTCGCTCGGCGTGCACACGCTCGCGGTGCATCTCTCTGACGCTGCTTCCAACAGCGCGAAGTACACGCAGACGTTCATCGTGACGACATCGTTCGCGGACGTCGGCACGCTGATCGCCCGGTTCGTGACCGCCGGCAGCGTCCCTGGGGAGGTCGGCGCGGCGCTCCAAGCCAAGCTTGACCAGGCGAAGGCCCTCGCCGACGTCGGTTCGGCCAAGCGCGCGAGCCAGGTCCTGAACGAGTTCGTCTCGATCGTCGGCGACCAGATCGCGCCCGGCTCGGCCCGCAGCACACTCGTGGGCGATGCGCGTTACCTGATCGACCAGCTCAACGGCCGGCTCGCGCCGGAGCCCGCGACGGGCCTCGAGTCTGAGCCCGCCCAGGGCCCGAAGGTCATCCCGGACCCGGTGCTCGCCCCGCTCCCGCACAACCCGGACGCCGACTACAACGTCCTGGTCTTCTCCAAGACGACGGGCTTCCGGCACGACCACATCCCGCACACCGTGGCCGCGATCCAGAAGCTCGGCATCGCGCACAACTTCAACGTCGACGTCTACGACCCGCAACTCCCCACCGTCACGCTGCCCACGAGCCCGTTCCTGAGCCTCGACACGCTCAAGCAGTACGACACGATCGTCTTCGAGTCCAACGTCGGGCACCCGGGCCCGCTCGATCCGACCACCGAGCAGCCGAACTTCGAGGCCTACATGCACCAGGGCGGCGGCTACGTCGGCATCCACGGTGCCGCCGACTCGTTCGAGATCGGCACCTGGCCGTGGTACGGCAACCTCGTCGGTGGGCTCTTCACCAACCATCCGAACGGCCAGAACGGGTTCGGTCAGTGCGGCAGCTGCATCCACACCGAGGTGGTGACCGAGGACAACACGCACCCGGCGACCGCGCATCTCCCTGCCCGGTGGATGACGGTCGACGAGCTCTACAACTTCGACCGCAACATGCGGGCCGACGTGCACACGCTGCTGAGCCTCAACGAGGACAGCTACCAGCGCAGCCTCAACAGCGGCAACGCGGCCAACAACCCGCTGCGGCTGATGAACGGCGACCATCCGATCGCGTGGTGCCAGAACTGGGACGGTGGCAAGGCGTTCTCGAACATCCTCGGCCACTTCCGGACGCAGTACTACGACGACGCGTTCATGCAGATCATCCTCGGCGGGATCGAGACGACCGCCGACCGTACGGACGCCAACTGCTCGTCCTACCGCGAGACCAGCCTGCTGATCGAGGCTGACCGAGCGGCCGGGCTGCTGACCACGGACGCCGCGGACGCCGCCGGTGCCGCCCTGGACATCGCGCGGGACAGCTACCTGGCAACCAACTACACCACCGCCATCCCGGCGCTGAACTCGATCGTCGACCTGGCGAACGACGAGGCCTCCGGCGACGCTGCGGCGCGTTCCGAGCTCGCGCGGCAGGCGCGCGAGCTGCGGGAGTGGATGCAGAACCTCAACCGCTGACCCG
>NZ_JBYIQW010000106.1:0-6705 GCF_057707815.1 Actinacidiphila sp. bgisy160 | reverse complement strand
GGACGGCAACTCAGCACCCAAGAAGGGAACCACCCATGTTCGGCAGGCTCGGAGCACCCGAGATCCTCCTCATCCTCGTCGTCGTCCTCCTCCTCTTCGGCGCCAAGCGGCTCCCCGACATGGCCCGTTCCTTCGGGCAGTCACTGCGGATCCTCAGGAGCGAGACCAAGGCCATGCGGGACGACGACGCCCACGAACCCCCGGGTACCGTGCCGGCCGCGGCCCTCGAGCCCACGGCGGGGACCCCGCACACGGCGCCCGAGGCCACCGCGACGAACGCGCCCCACCGGCGCTGAAGCGCCCGGACGGACCGGCCATGACCACCGGCACAGCGCGTGACCCCGATCGGATGCCCCTGAGGGAGCACCTGCGCGAACTGCGCAACCGCCTGCTCAAGGCCGTCGGGGCGATCCTGCTCGTCACCGTCGCGGCGGCCTTCTTCCACCGGCAACTGATCGGCTTCCTCATCGATCCGCTGCCCGGCTGCGCCCCCGGCCGCCTGACCGGGTCCTCCGGGGCGGAAGGTGCGGGTCACTGCGGCGTCATCGCCCTCAACGGTCTCCTCTCGCCGTTCACCCTCGCGCTGAAGGTGTCGATCACCGCGGGAGTGGTCTGCGCGAGCCCGGTGTGGCTCTACCAGCTGTGGGCCTTCGTCGCGCCGGGACTGCACCGCGGCGAGAGGAAGTACACCCTGGCCTTCCTCGGAGCCGGCATCCCCCTGTTCCTGACCGGCGCCGCGGTGGCCTACCGGACCCTGCCGACGACGGCCCGGGTGCTGATCTCCTTCACCCCGGACGACGCCACCAACATCCTGCCCGTCGACGACTTCCTCGACCTGGCCACCCGGATGGTCGTCGTGTTCGGTCTCTCCTTCGAACTCCCCGTGCTCCTCGTGCTGCTGAACCTCGGCGGGGTGATCAGCGCCCGGCGGATGGCCGGGTGGTGGCGCGGCATGCTCATGGGCGTCGCCGCCTTCGCGGCGGTCGCCACCCCCAGCACCGACCCGATCAGCATGCTGCTGCTCGCCGCGCCGATCAGCCTGCTGTACGGGGCGGCGTGCGCGGTCGCCTGGTGCAACGACCGCCGTCGGCGACGGCGCACCGCGTCGCCCGACCCGACCCCGGCTCCCGCCGAAGCCCCCGACGACGTCGCCGTCACCAGGTCATGACGCGCCCCGGCGGCAGCCGCTCACTCCGCCCAGGGTTCGAAGCCGGTGCCCAGGACGGCCTCGAGGAACCCGCGCAGCCGGGCCGCGTCCTCGGCCCCGAACCGCTCCTCGAACCGGGTCTGCACCTCGTTCCAGAGGGGGAGCGCCGCCTTCATCCGGGCGAGTCCTTCCGGTGTGATCGTGACGATCCGCGCGCGGCGGTCGGCCTTGGACGTCTCGACGGTGACCAGGCCCTCCCGCGCGAGCGGCTTGAGGTTGGAGGCCATCGTCGTACGGTCCATGGCGATCACGTCGGCGAGCGCGGTGATCGTCATCTCCTCATGGACGCTGAGCTGCTGCAGGATGCTGAACTGCGTCGCACGGAGGCCGACCGGGGCGAGGGCCTTGTCGTAGGTCGCGCCGAGGTACCGGGCCGCCTTGCGCAGCGCCAGGTTGTTGCACGAGTCGGCTTTCGACGCCGCAGTGGTCATGGTGTCCTCCCGAGCATCCTCCCCATGATACGAGCACCTGCTCCCACACGGGAACGCGGCCCCCGCGACGACACCCCTGGCGGCTCCCCGTGGCCGCACGGACACGCAACGCATGAAGAGCGACAGGAGAAGTGATGAAGACAGCGGACACCCTCGCGCGGAGCACCTACGACGTGGTCGTCATCGGCGGCGGCCCGGTCGGCGAGAACGTCGCCGACCGCGCAGCGGCCGCGGGGCTCAGCGCCGTGCTCGTGGAACGCGAGCTGCTCGGTGGCGAGTGCTCGTACTGGGCCTGCGAGCCGAGCAAGGCACTGTTGCGACCGGTGGTGGCACGGGCCGACGCGCTGCGTGTGCCCGGCCTCGACCGGGCGGCGGCCGGTCCGCTGGACGCCGCCGCGGTCCTCGCGCACCGCGACGCCATGGCCACGTACTGGAAGGACGAGGGCCAGGTCGCCTGGCTGGAGTCGGTCGGCGTCGACCTGATCCGCGGCCACGCCCGGCTCGCCGGCCCCCGCACGGTGGAGGTGCGCACGGCCGAGGGGGGCGGCGTCACCCTGACGGCGCGGCACGCGGTGGCCGTCTGCACCGGTACGGAAGCGGCGCTGCCCGACCTTCCCGGTCTCGACGCCGTACGCCCGTGGACGAGCCGCGAGGCGACCAGCGCCGACGCGGTGCCGGGGCGCCTGGCCGTGGTCGGCGGGGGAGTGGTGGCCGTCGAGATGGCCACCGCCTGGCAGGGTCTCGGCTCCCGGGTGACCATGCTGGTCCGCGACGCGGCCGGACTGCTGCCGAGGATGGAGCCGTTCGCCGGCGAGCTGGTCGCCGACCACCTGCGCGAAGCCGGCGCCGACCTCCGGTTCGGGGCCTCCGTGGCCTCCCTGACACGTGAGAACGGCGAGGTGCGCATCACTCTCGCCGACGGCGAGGAGCTGATGGCGGACGAGATCCTCTTCGCCACCGGCCGCACCCCGCGGACGCTCGACGTGGGCCTGGAGACCGTCGGTCTCACCCCGGGCGACTGGCTGCACGTGGACGACGAGTGCCGCGTGACCGGCGTGGCGGGCGACTGGCTCTACGCCGTGGGCGACATCAACAACCGCGCCCTGATGACCCACCAGGGCAAGTACCAGGCCCGGATCGCCGGCGCCGCCATCGCCGCCCGCGCCAAGGGCGAACCGGTCGACGGCACGCCTTGGGGCGCCCATGCCGCGACCGCCGACACCGTGGCCGTCCCCCAGGTCGTCTTCACCCACCCCGAGATCGCCACCGTCGGCCTGACCGCCCGCGAGGCCGAGCGCACCGGGCGGCGGGTCACGGTCGTCGACTACGACCTCTCCCGCGTCGCGGGCGCCCACCAATACGCCGCCGGCTACCGCGGCCGCGCCCGCATGCTCGTCGACGAGGACCGCGGCACCGTCGCCGGCGCCACTTTCGCCGGCCCCGGTGTCGCCGAACTGCTCCACTCCGCCACCGTCGCCGTCACCGGCGCGACGCCGATCGACAGGCTCTGGCACGCCGTGCCCGCCTTCCCCACGATCGGCGAAGTCTGGCTGCGGCTGCTGGAGACCTACCGCGACGGACGGAAGGGACGGACCGGGTCATGATTCCGGGCTCGTGAGGATTCCGCACTCCGGCCGGTCAGGAAGCGTTCGCTTCCTTCGCGGCGCAAGTAAACTAGGGGTATGTCAGACGTCACGCCGCGGCAGGAAGCGGCCCCTGAGGCGATGGTGCCGCTCAGTCCCGACGAGGAGGCGGTCGTCAGGTCGCTGAGCCGTGTCATCTACGCCCTGCCCCGAGCCTTGGACGCCGACATGGTCCGCGAACAGCGGCTCCCGCTCATCGAGTACCTGGCCCTCGTCCACCTCTCCGAGGCGCCCGACCGGCAGATGCGCATGAGCGATCTCGCGGGGGTCTGCGAACTGTCGGTCAGCGGGATGACACGCGTCGTCCACCGGCTGGAGAACGACGGGCTCGTCCAGCGCGTCAAGTGCACGAAGGACGCCCGCGGCTGGAACGCCGTGCTCACCGACGCCGGGCTCGCCCGCCTGCGGGAGGCATGGCGGACCAACCTGTCATCCGTGCGCCGTCACTTCCTCGACCATCTTCAGGGCGTGGACCTCAAGGCGCTGGGCGCGGCCCTGAGGAACGTCGCCACCTGACCGCCGCGTACGGTCGCCGCGCCCAGCCCGACGCCTCCGCCACTGTGCCGTGGCGGAGGCGCACCGCTCCGTCGGCGCGGGAACGTCTGTGGGACGTTGCCGTCGCCGCGGCGCGGCCCGGGGACGTCGTCGCGGGGGACAGGGCACCGCGTACCACGGCATCGCCACCCGGCCACCGGCCGGGACGCGCTTCCTCGGACGGCCCGTGTGGGGGCTCGATCGCAACCCACTCGCCCCGCTGCTGGGCGCCCAGCAGCGGGGCGAGTGGTCGGTGTCCCCGCGCCCCCCGGTGTCCGGCGCCGCTCGGGGACATCGCGCACTCCCTGAACGACCGGAGCGCCGCCCCTTCCGGCCGCGGGGGTGACGGCGACGCGCGGGGGCGGGACGAGACCGGTGCGCTCGTCGGCGGGCGCAACTCCTCAGGCCCGCCAGATGTTGTCGAAGGCCGCCTTCTCGATGTCCTTGCGCTGCCGCACCGACTGCAGCTCCTCCACGGCGTCGTGGACCGCGGCCAGCACGGTCGCCACGGCGTCGTCGCCGACCTCGGCGGCGGTGCGTTCCCCGCGGATCCCCGCGGCGGAGGCGAGGGCCGACAGGACGGGCTCCCCGGACGTCCAGCGGTCGAGCGCCTCCCGGCGGGCGGCGGAGTCCAGCAGCACCGGCTCCCCGGCGGCCCAGGGCCGCCAGCGGGGGCGGCTCACGGCGGTCAGCCCGGCCGCCCGCAGCGCGCCGCGGTAGACCGAGGAGAGGTTGCGGCCGCGGCGCCACAGCCAGTCCTCGACCGACTCGTACGGCGCCTGGTCGACGAGCGCCGACGCCGCCTGGTCCAGCAGGTGGTCACTGACGGCGGGCCCGGACCCTGGCACCAGGCGCTCACCGTCCAGGGTGACCGCCCGCGCTCCGAGCAGGTCGATCACCTCGGCGCCCGCGAGCGCGAGCGACAGGTCGCCCGGTTCGACGGGAGGGCTCGAAGGCACATCCATGCTGACGATCATCAGGTCCTGCGGCGTGCTCATGGCGGCTCCCGTCGAAGAGATCAACAACGATACGTCGCCCGGCGCCGCCGCCCACAGTTCCGGTCCACGGCGAGCCCTCTCTCGCGCCGCGCGCGGGTCCGGCCGGTGCGCCGTCAGGCGCACCATCCCGCCAGTCCCCGCATTGTGCCCCGGCCGGCGCCTTCGCTCCCGCGGCCGCCGGTTCCTGCCAGGTGGCCATGCCGGACTCTCCCCGGTTCGCCGCGGACCAACCGGACGTCGTGGAGCTCGGGCATCCGGTCCGACTCCGCGGCGGCCCGGCGTGAAGGGCCCGGCGAGGGGCGTGGCACGGGTCAGTGGCCCGGGGCGAGCAGGGCCCGGGTGTCGGTCAGCTCGAGAACGCGCGCCACACGCGGGCTCATCGTCCTGATCGTCAGTCCGCCACCGCGCCGGTCGGAGGTCCGCGCCTCCAGCAGGGCGTTGAGCCCCGCGCAGTCGAAGAAGGTCACCTCGGACAGACCAGCTCGAGGCCCCCTGGACGGGCCCGGACGGCCCTGACGAGGCAGCGTCGCAGATCGGCCGCACAACCGGCGTCCACTTCCCCGGTGATGACCGCCACCGCCCCGCCCGTGCCGTGCGGGGCTTATCGTGGCCCGGCCGGCGAAGCGCCGTGTGCCCCCGCCCGGCGGGTGGGAAGGCAGCGTCCACGGCCGGGGGAGCAGTGAGCGCCGCCGCGGCCCGCGTTGGCGACCGGGATGACCGACCGCGCTGTCGGTGGTGGGTGCGAGACTGCCCGGCATGATCGAAGCGAATCCCAGGGCGGACCTCCTCCGGTACCTGTAAGACGCACGTGACACCCTGCTGTGGAAGATGGACGGGCTGTCGGAGTGCGACGTCCGACGCCCCCTCACCTCCACGGGGACGAACCTGCTGGGGCTGGTCAAACACGCCGCCGGTGTGGAGGTGGGCTACCTGGGCGACACCTTCGGGCGGCCGTTCTTCGGTGACGAGCCGCCCTCCTGGTACCGGGAGGACGCGGAGGCCAACGCGGACATGTGGGCCACGGCGGACGAGTCGCGCGACGAGATCACCGGCCTGTACCGCAGGGTCTGGGAGCACGCGAACAGCACGATCGAGACGCTGCCCCTCGACACGGTCGGTCATGTCCCGTGGTGGCCGGAGGAGCGGCGGGCGGTGACCCTGAACCATGTGCTGGTGCGCGTGATCGCGGACACCCAGCGGCACGCCGGCCAGGCCGACATCGTCCGCGAGCTCATCGACGGCAGCGTCGGCTTCCTGCAGGGCAACGACAACATCCCTCCGGGCGACCGGGCGTGGTGGGAGGAGCACCGCGGCAGGCTCGAACGCGTGGCGCGCGAGGCCGGCGGCTGACGCGGGCGCGCGTCTTCGAAGAACGTGCCGGTCGGGCCGTCGTCGGGCAGGGTCGCGAGCTTGATGGCGATCGCCGCGCCCTGTTCGGGCGTACGCACGCCGCGGAAGCCGTTGAGGTCGGTCGCGACGTAGCCGGGGCAGCCGGCGTTGATCAGGATGTTCGTGCCGCCCAACTCCCGGACACAGGGGTGCCGTCGTTCACTCAGGGCCTGCTGGACAAGGGCCGCAAGGCGTGGACGAACGGGGCCTCGGCCTGATCGGCTCCCGCCGATGGGCCGCGGGTACCCGAGCGGGGCCATCCGCGGTGTCGACGCCCTGGCGCCGGACGACGCGCGGCGCGGCCGGACCGGCTTCTCGCCGGAGAACATCGCCGCGAACCTCGTCCTTGTCGGGCGCGTACGAGAGATCGCCGACGCGGCGGCGCGACACCCGGGCAGATCGCGCGGGTCGCGGCGCAGGGGGGCGTCGCCATCCCTGCTACGAAGCGGCGGAAGCACCCCGAGGAGAACGCAGCGGGGGGGGGGGGGGGGGGGGGGGGGGGG
>NZ_JBYIQW010000105.1:0-7349 GCF_057707815.1 Actinacidiphila sp. bgisy160 | reverse complement strand
TGCCGGCCCTTCGGGCCTGACTAGGCTTCCGCTTCGCTTCAGCCTAGTTTATGGCGCTAACGCGCCTTCAGGGTCAGGTCCGCTTCGCGTCCCTGACGGACCTTCGGCTTCGCCTTCGGTCCTCTGCGGCCCGCTGGCGCGGGCCGAGCTGGCTACAGTGCGGGGGTTGGCGGGTGACTGGGTCTCAGGTTGGTCTCTCTGGCTACATGGAGTACAGGTGCTTCCTTCCCCTAAAAATTTCTGAGAATCCGAATTCTCCTCTCCTCCCTACCGGCGCGGGGGAGCCTCTAGCCATCTTGTGTTTAGCGTGAGAGAACGTCAGCTACCGCTCGCGGCAAGGGGCTCCCCTAGAAGGGCCGAGCGTAGGGGTGATCCTTCACCCGGTCGTAGATTCTGCGCAGCCACGGCTGCCGAACGGCGGGGAGCCGCGCCAACGTGTAGAGGAAAACTCCCCAGTCGGGCCGAAACACGCTCCATGGATGCATCGGCAGTGGGTCGTCGCGGATGACACCGGCGGGCAGTCCACCTGCTGCGGGCACGGGCAGCCTTTCCTGGTGGAAGGCCAGGTGTGTCCACACGTCGGCAGGCAGGGGCACCGTCCTCGCACTGCTGGACGGCTGCCACGCTTCCCCTGTCCGCGGATGCTGCGGAACGAGCAGGATGTCGAGAGCAGGCCCCGGAGTAAGCAGGCCTGGGCCGGCCAACGCCGCCGTCTTCGCTGGCGGCTCCTGCGGGAGCAGGGTGTCGAGGGTGCGGCGGAGGGTTTCCGCGGCCAGGCCGTCGGGGACGGTCACGGGTGTGCCGTCCGAGGCTGCCAGGAGGTGGGCCAGCGCTACGCCGGCTGCCGCGGCCCATTGCGGGCTCCAGGCGCCGGAGGGGCCGACCGGCGGGGTGGGATGCACCTCGGTGGCCAGCGCTTGCCAGTCTGCTGCCTGGGGTGCGGGGTCACCGGTGGGGATGCGGCGTACGGCGCGCGGGGCGAACCGCACGGCCTGCCAGAGTGAGCAGTCGTCGATGCGGGTCGCCACGGGCTGTCCGCAGTGCTCGCAGGCGAGGTTCGGGCCGTCGCGCCCGTCGAGCCCGCAGCAGTAGCCGTCGCATCGCTCCGGGATCAGGACGGTGCCGCGGGTGTCACCGGGCGCGACGACGATCGTTCCCGGGTCGCCGAAGGGCAGCGAGTCCACCGGGGCGAACACCCCACGGGCTGCCGCTTCGTCTTCGTCGACCTCGTTCCAGCTTCGCCATGGAGGCCCGAACGGCTCCGGGTCGACTGCGTACGACCCCGCCTCCATGAGCACCGGCAGCAGGCCGTGTCCCCAGGTCTGGCGGGCATGGGCGGGAAGTGCGACCTGTGACAGCGGGGTGCTCAGCACGGCGTCGCACGTCGCACACGCGAACACCGTCATGCACCTCCCCCGCCCTGGACATGCGGAGTATCCCGGCTCCGCGATCACCAGCCAACAGCTTTTCCACCACCGCGAAACCGACCAAACGAACGGCTCCTCGTCGGCGCGCGAATCAGTCGGACGGTTATGCGAACTGGATGACGGGGGTGGTGTCATCGGTCCAGTCGCCGTCGAACAGGGAGGCGATCAGCGTGGCGTGGTCGGCCGGGAGCTGTCCGGAGCAATGCTTGGTGTGGCCTTGGCGAGCCAAGGGCTGATCTTGACGGTGTCTCCGTCGACGAGGATCTCCTCGCGGGCCGTGGGGGGCCGGCCTTCCCGGGCGATGAACAACTCCAGAAGCTGAACGGTCTGGGCGAAGGTCCGGCGGGCCCTGGAGGGCGCCTTCAGGGGGTTCGTGGCCGGCGTCAAGCCGAGGTCGGCCAGGAGCTGCCGCTGGCCGGATCGAGGTCGAGGAGTACCACCGAAACGTCCTGCATCGATGCCGCGCCATGCCAACCTATAGCGCCACGAAGTGCCAGGACATCAGGTCGGCAGACGCAGGTCACCGCACTATGCCAGCGATCTGATGCTGACTCAGTGATGACGCTCCCCCACTGCATCGGGTCACAACTGACACTCAGATGACGACGCCCACCTGGCACTCCCCCGCAGACCATCACCGCACCGCCGGAAGCACCACACCGGCGTGCAGACCCAAGGAGAACCGCCGTGATCCCCGCCGGCCGCACCGCAATCTTTGCCAACGGCATCGCCGAGCTCGCCAACCGCAAGCGCTGTCGCCCGCCCTCGCCAGCGAGCTGCCCGACCCGATCAGCCGCCCCGGCGCCCGCACGCGGTACTGGGACAAGGCCCAGATAAGGGCACACCTCGTCGGCAAGGACGTCCCCACCCTGCCCGCCGACGAGTCCCCCAGGGGGATCTCCTGGACCGCGAGGAGGCCCGCGAGGAGCTGGTCAAGCTCGGCATCGACCTCAAGCCGGAGGCCTGGCGCGCGTACATCAACCACGGCTACGCCCCGAAGGCCGACAAGACCATCGAGGGCGTCGCCCCTGGTACCGCAGCACCATCCACGCCTGGCCCGACAGCCGCCCCGGCGAGCGCGCCGACGCCGGCCGTCCCAAGGGCAGCAAGGAGTCCACCCCCCGCACGCCCGAGACCGACGCCCGCCTCGCCCGCGCGCAACAGCGCCTCGAGCGCGTCCGCGCCATGGTCGAAGCCGCGCCCGGGATCAGCTCCGGCCAGATCGCCGAGGCAGAGAACATCTCCGAGCGGCAAGCGCAGCGCATCCTCGCGCAGCTGAGCAAGTAGCGGGGCCATGGGTGGGTACCCGGCAGGTCGACGACAGCCGGGGTCTGGCGCGGGTGAGCATGCCTGTGTCGAGGCCTTGACCCATTGCCGGCGGTCACAAGACGTGGCGTGGGTGCCTGCTCACATCTGGTGGCGCAAGTCCGCGCAGCAGGGGTCGTGGCGGCGGTGTCGCTGGGGAAGCTACCTGGGTGCCTTCGGCGAACGCTGGCGCTGGCGCTGGCCGGGATTGTTTGTTGTCTGATTTGGAGAACCATCCGGATTGTCAGCGCTACGCTCAATTGGGAAGCTTCGGGGGGCGGGGCATGCGTTCGCGACCGGCAAGAGTGTACGGATTGATTGCTTTCCTGCTCGTTGCGCTATGCGTCACGGGGTGTGCGACAGCACCACAGCCGCAGCCGGATCGAAGACCCAGCATTCCCAGCGCACCTGAGTCGGGCGGGGGAACTGGCGCGGGATCGGCGTTGCCTACTCCTGGCGAGACACAGCGGTCCTACGGGGGCGATCCAGTCCCTGCAGCCAGCCCTCCGCAGACGGGACCGATGCAGGACAACAACGGTTTGTCCCTCAACCCGACCAACAGCGCCCCGGTGGAGTGTCCTGATGGCCAGGTGCCGAGTTGGCCAGATCACGAACCTACTGACGGCAGCGACCCCGAAGCCGTCTGTGTACCGGCTGACTCTGTGGATGGCCCCTCTGACGGCGCTGAGCCGTCCCCTACGGCTCCGCTTCCCACGGATGCCTCCCCGACGGCGGATGCGCCCCAGGATGAGGGCCAGTGAGCACCCGCCGGCAGCGGCGCCAGCGGCGCCGGGCTTACACGTTCCACGCCACCAGGCGGATTCGGACACTGGCGCCACGGCCCGAGTCTCCTCCCGCGACGTCAGCAACGCAGCTGGCCAACGGCATCATCGCGCAGGCCTCCTTCTTCGCCGCCGTCATGTTCTACCTCGGCGTGATCTACGCCAACGCCTACTACTCCTACTTCCATGTGAGCATCTTCGCGCTCGGCTTTGGCTTCGGTGAGCTCGTGATTCACAGCCTCGGGCTCATCCGGGCGCCCGTCGTCATCATCTGCGTACTCGCTGTCCTCCTGGCCCGGGGGCCCAGCCTTCTGCCCACGACGCTGCTGCCCCCCAGATTCGCGGCTGCTGCTGGCCGCGCGTTCGGCGTTGTTGCCAGAGCCCACGTCTGGATCGTCCTCGCTGGCATCGCCCTGGTGATCGCCTGGCAGGCGATACAGCCGTTCCGCTGGCTCGCACCCGTCACCATCGCTGCCGGATTCCTCATCGGCCAGAGCACGGCAGCAAACAGCGGGCGACGTCCCCAAGGACTGCGCGACAGGGCCGTCCCCACCTTCACAGCCGCAGTGTTCCTTCTCTGGGCGGCAACGCTCATGGCCGGCCAACTGGGAGTGCAGGACGCCCAAAACGACGCCAGAAACCTCTTGAGCAGGACGGCGGTGGCGCTCTACTCCACGGACCGCCTCAGCATCACCGGCCCATCGGTACAGGTAGTGGATCTGGGCAAAGAGTTTCGCTTCCGCTACCGGTACACAGGCCTGCGCCAGCTGGTCGAGCGGGGAGGCAGGTTCTACCTTCTGCCAGTCGGCTGGGATCGGCGCGTGGACGCCATCTACCTCATCCAGCAGAGCGACACCATCAGGGTCGAGTTGATGCCGGGCACCCAGCCCGGCTGAAAGGCGATCTCACCGCCGTTGATTATCGGCGCGTCACAGTAGCCGACTGGCTGACGGGAAGGGCTCCTGGCGCCGCCGGCTTGTCACACCCGCGGGTGGGGAATCGGAGCGCGCAGGTCGGTCCCATTCCTGAGCACGGACGAGCCCCATCAGGCCGGGCAGCTCCTCATCAGCAGGCGAACTGCCGGGCGGTCAGGCGAACTCGCTGACGGGGGTGGTGTCGTCGGTCCAGTCGCCGTCGAACAGGGAGGCGATCAGCGTGGCGTGGTCGGCCGGGAGCTGGCCGGCGCGGTGCTTGGTGCGGGCCTTGGCGAGCCAAGGGCCGATCTTGACGGTGTCTCCGTCGACGCGGATCTCCTCGCGGGCGGTGGGGGGCCGCCCTTCCCGGGCGATGAACAGCTCGAGGAGCTGGACAGTCTGGGCGAACGTCCGGCGGGCCTTGGAGGGCGCCTTCAGGGGGTTGGTGGCCGGCGTCAGGCCGAGGTCGGCCAGGAGCTGCTGCTGGCCGGGGGCGAGGGTGGTGAAGGTGGTGAGCTGGCGGTGGAGCCAGCGGCCGATCTTGACCGTGCCGATGACGATGTCGATGTGGAGGTCGCCGGGGTTGTGGCCGGCGGCGAGGTGGGCGCGGAGCAGGTGGTATTTGCGGTGCCAGTCGGGGCCGTGGGGCAGGCGCCAGTGGGCGTCGATGGCGGCGAGGTCGGCGGCGCGGGCCGGGTCGAGGCGGCCGTTGGCGGCCAGCGAACGCTGTTCGGCGAGGAAAGTGCCGCCGGGGGCGGTGACGGGGATGGCGAGGTGTCCGTGCGCAGCGTGGTAGTCGGCGGCGGTGGTGAGCTGGGCACGCCAGGTGGCGTCGTGTTTGTCCCAGATCATGTCGAGGGCGTCGAGTTCGGCGATCCAGGCGGCGTCGGCGGGGTCGTGGGGGTTGAGGCGGCCGGTGCGGCGGGCGTCGCGCATGCCGGTGATGAAGACGCCCAGGTTGTAGCCGGTGGGGTCGGTGTAGTCGGCGGGGACGTCGAGGTGGCCGTGGTCGTCGTGGAAGGCCTGGGCGGAGGCGAGGCCTTCGCGGCGGGGGCGGGATTCGGCGGCGCGGGGGTCGAAGGAGACCAGGTCCATGGCCCGGGCGATGCGTTCGGGCTGGACGGTGAAATCGAAGTGCCAGCGGTGCGCGATCAGCTCGCGGGTCTCTCGGGGGAGGCGGTTGGCCTTGTTCGGGAGACGCTCGGCGATGCGGTGGTCGTGGCTGGCCAACGCGGTGGCGATCGCCCAGACCGGCTCGTAGGGGGTGCCGAGGATGTCGAGGGCGTTGGCGGCGGGTGGGATGTAGGCGGGGATGACCAGGCTGGCGACCTTGCCAGCGTCGGCGGGCTGGCGCAAGGCGCGGCCGAGGGCCTGGACGACGCGAATGACGCTGCGGGAGACATCGGCGAAGACGACCGCGTCGACGCTGGGAATGTCGACGCCCTCCGCGACGACCTTCGCGTTCGCCATGATCGCGCACGGGGCCTGGGCGAAACGAGCGAAGACCTCGGCACGCTCGGAGGGGGTGTGGTCACCGTCGACGTACAGCGTCAGCGGGTCGAGGTCCGGGCACAGCCCGGGAGCAGTGGTGCGCAGCAGGCGCAGGGTGTGGCCGAGCTCGCGAGTGAACCGCTTCGCATCGGCGACGAGCTGGAAATACACCAGGACCCGCTTCAGGCCGTGTGCGGCCATCGTCTTCAGCACGGCCAGATACAGGGCCGTGGTACGCAGCGCATCCCCACCCCCGGCCCCAGAGGCGAGGCCGGGGGCGGTCGCCGTGGTGGGGAGATTCAGGCGGGTGCGCAGCTCCTCGTCGCTGATGGTCGGCACGATCACCCGGTAGTCCGCCAGCACCCCGTCGGCAACCGCCTGGGCGAGCGGATACTCGAAGATCTTCTTGCCGTAGACCGGCTCGGAATCCATCGAGTTCGCCGACGCCTCCAGGTCCGGTTCCGCGGCCCGGCGGCGGCGCGGACGGCGCACGTCCGCGGACTCCGCCAGATCCGGACCACCGAAAATGCGTGGAGTGGCCGTCATGTACAGGCGGCGGTCCGCGCGGATTCGGGCGTTGTCGTTGACGGCCGCCCACTTCTTGTCCGCACGGCCGGCGATGCGGTGCGCCTCGTCCATGACCGCCAGATCGAACGGCGGCACGCTGCGGCCGATGCGCTGCGCCGCCTCGACCTTGTCCAGGGAGTCATAGGTACAGAACACCGTCACCGCCCGCAGGACCCCAGTGCCGACCGCCGACAGCACCGCGGCGAGGCCTGCGGCGTCCCCGGTGGAGCCGACATTCGCCTCCGCCAGACCTGGGTGCGCCCGGGTGTCCATCGAACACACCGCCACCATCGCCTCAGCCCGGCCATCTCTGCGCCAGGCCAGAGCGGTCTGCGCGATCAGATCGAGCGTCGGCACCACCACCAAAGTGAGCTGTGATCCGAGCGTGCCCGCCAGACGGATGCCGACCAGCGTCTTGCCCGTCCCGCACGCCGAGACGTACAGGCCGCGGGTGCCCGGCCGGCGCAGATACCGCACCGCACGGTCGTGGCCAGCCTGCTGATCCACGCGCAACACAACCTGCCCGGCAACGGGACCAAGGACGGCGGAGGTGCTAGTGCTCATAGACGGTATTCTCCCCGGCCCGCTGTTCACCACGGGTTGTAACGGCCCCAAAATTCCTCTGCCTCCAGTCAGGCACAGTGATGCACGATAAGCGGATGGCCGAGGAAAGATTCTTCAACGATGATCCTGTCGACGGGAGCTCCGCCGCTCCTGACCTGCTGGGGCGCTGGCAGTTCGCCCAGCACGCCGTCGAACTCCTCCATCAGGTGCGCGCGCAGAGCGAGTCCGGAGTCCTCGCACTCATCGGACCCTGGGGCTCTGGTAAATCGTCTGTCCTGCAGATGGCGATCCAGCACCTT
>NZ_JBYIQW010000104.1:0-7837 GCF_057707815.1 Actinacidiphila sp. bgisy160 | reverse complement strand
TGCGGGGGGGGGGGGGTGCCCCCCCCCCCCGCCCCGGCACACGGCTCTGTCAGACGGCGTCCAGCTCCGCGATCTCCTCGGCGGTGAGCACGAGTTCCACCGCGGCCACCGAGTCGCGGATCGTCTCCGGACGGCTGGAACCGGGGATCGGGATCACGTACGGGGACTTGGCGAGCATCCACGCCAGGCACACACGCTGCGGGCTGACCCCGTGGGCCTCGGCGACCCGGGCGAACGGCGCGTAGGACGAGCCGAGTTCGCCGGCCTGGGAGATGCCGCCGAGTGGGCTCCACGGCAGGAAGGCGATGCCGAGCCGGTCGCACAGCTCGAGCTCCGGCTCGCTGGAGCGGAACGCCGGGGAGAACTGGTTCTGCACGGAGACCAGGCGGCCGCCCAGGATCTCGTCGGCCTGCCGGATCTGGTCCGGGTTCGCGTTGGAGACGCCGGCCATACGGATCTTGCCCTCGTCGAGCAGGTCGCGCACCGCGCCGACGGACTCCGCGTACGGGACCTTGGGGTCGGGGCGGTGGAACTGGTACAAGCCGATGGCCTCCACGCCCAGCCGGCGCAGCGAGTCCTCACAGGCTCGCTTGATGTGCTCGGGCGAGCCGTCGAGGGTCCAGCGGCCGTCGCCGGGGCGCAGGTGGCCGCCCTTGGTGGCGACGAGGACGTCGGAGCCGCGCCCGTGGGACGCGAGCGCCTTGGCGATCAGGGTCTCGTTGTGGCCGACCTCGTCGGCCCGCAGGTGGTAGGCGTCCGCGGTGTCGATCAGCGTGACACCGGCGTCGAGCGCCGCGTGGATGGTGTCGATGGACCGTGCCTCGTCCGGCCGGCCCTCGATCGACATGGGCATGCCGCCCAGGCCGATCGCGCTGACATCGGTGTCGCCGATGCGGCGAGTCTGCATGTGTCCGTGGCCTTTCTCGGCTTACGTGCCGGCGCGAGCGTGCCGACTGCGTACTGATGGCGTGCCGGCACGGCCGGGAACGTGCCGCGGCCGTGCGGGCACGGGGTCAAGCCTGGTCGGAGCTGCACCCACACGTCCAATAGAAGAAAGCGAACGCATTCAGGAGCTAGGCTTCTGAATCATGGAGCTTCGCCATCTGGAGTACTTCGTCGCGGTCGCGGAGGAGCACCACTTCACCCGCGCCGCCGAACGCCTCATGATCTCGCAGTCGGGCCTGTCCGCCTCCGTGCGCGCCCTGGAGCAGGAGCTCGGAACGCCGCTGTTCGTGCGCAGCACGCGCAGTGTGGAGCTGACCGCGGCGGGCCGGGCCCTACTGGACGAGGCCTGCCGCACGCTGGCGAGCGTGCGGGCCGCGAAGGAGGCGGTGGCGGCGGTGCAGGGCCTGTTGCGCGGTGTGCTCACCATCGGCACCGAGCAGTGCCTGGCCGGCATCGACGTGCCGGCGCTGCTGGCCCGCTTCCGCGCCCGGCACCCGGGCGTCGAGGTCCGGCTGCGGCAGGCCGGATCGGCGGCCCTGGTGCAGGACATCATCAGCGGCCGGCTCGACGTGGCGTTCACGGCCCTGAGCGGCGAGGCGCCCGAGGGGGTGCGGCTGCGGCCGATCACCCGGGCCCCGATGGTCCTGCTGTGCCATCCCGGGCACCGGCTGGCCGGGGCGGACACGGCGGGCTGGGCGGATCTCGGCGGCGAGGAGTTCGTCGACTTCCACCCCGACTGGGGCGCGCGCGGGCTCACCGACCGGGCCTTCGCCGCGAACGGCGTGCAGCGCCGGGTGGCCCTGGAGGTCAACGACGTGCACAGCCTGATCGACCTGGTCCACCACGGGCTGGGCATCGCCGTCGTGCCGCGGCCCATCGCGCGCAAGGAGCACGCCGCGGGACTGCGCACCGTGACGCTGGCGGGCGCCGAGGACCACGTCTGGGAGGTGTCGGCCGCCCTCCCCACGGAGGACCGGGTCTCCCCGGCCGCCCGCCAGCTGCTGTCCTATTTGCCGTGACGTGACCTCCCGCGCCCGCGCCGAAGGCCCCGCCGGACCGGCGGGCATCGGCACCGGCGCGCACACTGGTGCCGGGGGCGCGCGGCACGCCCGGGTGCGCGGCGCTCGCGAGCACGACCTGCGCGACATCGACGTGGACGTCCCGCGGGACGCGCCGGCCGTGTTCACGGGCGTCTCCGGTTCGGGCACGTCCTCGCTCGCGTCCGGCAGGATCCACCCGAGCTGCAGCGCGGCCGCCGCGGGCACACCGTGTACCTGCTGGACGAGCTCACCACGGGGCCGCACCCGGCCGATGTCGAACTGCTGATGCGGCAGTTGCACGGGCTGGTGGACGCCGGGCGCTCGGTCCTCGTGATCGCGCACGAGATGAGCGTCGTGTCGGGTGCCGACCGGATGATCGACCTGGGTCCCGGCGGCGGGGACACCGGAGGCGGGGTCGTCGCCACCGGGCGGCCCACGGAGGTGGCGGGGGCGGACGGGAGCCGTACGGCGCCCTATCCGTCGCGCCGGCTGACGGGCTGACCGCTCACCGCCCGGCCCGCCCACCGGCTCACACGGCCCGCCAGCCGCTCCAGCGCCGTACGGAGATCTCCACCACCGGGCCTCCGGGCGGACGGCCGCAGTACTGGGGGTACTTGGCGGTCAGCAGGGCCACGAGGCGGGCGGCCGCGGCGGATCCGCCGGCCGCGGGCAGGACGCGGGCCGTGCCGTCGGCGCGGGCCCACCACAGCACGTCCCAGTCCTCGTCGTAGTGGTCGGCGAGGAGGCAGACCGACCGGTTGGCGTCGATGTTGGCCAGGCGTTTGAGGTGCGTGGTCCGTTTGGGTTTGTGGTCCACGGCCAGCGCGACCGTGTCGCCGTCCACGGCGAAGACCACCGGCACCAGGTGCGGCACTCCGGCGGCGTCGGCGGTGGCCAGGTGGGCGACGCGCGCGGCGGTGAAGCGCCGCCGCGCCTCGCCGCTCGTCAGGGCCGGCATCCGGCCCTCCCCTCGTCGTGGCCCGCCGGTCAGCGGAAGCGGCCGGCGAGCGCGGCCAGTCGGTCCAGGTGCTCCAGCGTCTCCCCTTCGGGCAGCGTCGGCAGGTAGAGCAGCACCCGTTCGACGCCGAGTCTCCGGTAGGCCTCGAGTTGCTCGCGGTCGCCGCGGACCCCGTAGACCGTCACGGGCACGTCGCGCCCCGCGACCTCGCGCAACCGCGCGATGCGCGGGCCGAGATCGTCCGGCGCGTCGCTGTTGGCGAGCCAGGCGTCGCCGAATTCGGCGACCCGGCGGAACGCGCCCTCGCCGCCGCCGACGTAGATCGGCGGGTGCGGCCGCCGCACCGGCTTGGGCCAGGCGAAGACGGGGTCGAAGTCGACGAACCGGCCATGGAACTCGGCCTCGTCCGCGGTCCACAGCTCGCGGATCGCCCGCAGGCGTTCATTGGTGAGCAGGCCGCGCGTGGCGGGGTCGGCGCCGTGGTTGCGCATCTCCTCGCGGTTCCAGCCGACACCGACACCGAAGACCGCGCGGCCGTCGGAGACCAGGTCGAGGGAGGCCACCTCCTTGGCCGTGTGGATCGGGTCGCGCTGCGGGATCAGCGCGATCCCGGTGCCCAGCAGCAGGCGCCGGGTGACGGCGGCGATCACGGCGAGGGCGACGAAGGGGTCGAGGGTGCGGTAGTACATCTCCGGCAGCTCGCCACCCCCGGGGTAGGGGCTCTCGCGCCGCACCGGGATGTGGCTGTGCTCGGCGATGAACAGCGAGTCGAACGCCCGTTCCTCCAGGGCGGTTCCGAGCGGGGCGGGGCGGATGCCCTGGTCGGTGATGAAGGTGGAGATCCCGATTTTCACGACGGCTCCGTGGGTTGCGGCGGTGAGGGGTCGGCCCCGCTGTGCTCCCTACCCCGCCCGGGGGTCCGTGCGCCCACGACCACCCGGGCGGAGCACCGCGCCGGGCCCCGCCGCGCCGGACCGGCGCCGCGCGCCGCGGCGGTGCGCGGCGCCGCCGAACTCCCGGGATCCGCCCGCCCCCACCCGCCGTTCACCGGCAACGTCCGCGCGCCGGGGGCGAGTAGGATCCGTCGCCGTCCACCGAGTTGCACGACCGGATGCGGGGTGGTGGCCTGAAGGTGTGTCGTGCCGGGGAGGCAGGGATGGCGGCAGCGTCGATGCGTACGGTCCGGCTGTCCTCGAGGGACGTCCCCGCGCTCGGCCAGGGCACCTGGCACCTCGGTGTGGACCCGGGCCGCCGCCGCGAGGAGATCGCCGCCCTGCGGCTCGGCCTGGACCTGGGCATGTCGATCGTCGACACCGCCGAGATGTACGGCGACGGCGCGGCGGAGGAACTGGTCGGGGAAGCCGTCGCGGGACGTCGTGCCGAGGTCTTCCTCGTGAGCAAGGTGCTGCCCCGGCACGCCGACCGCCGTGGTGTGGTCGCGGCCTGCGAGGCGAGCCTGCGGCGGCTGCGGACGGACATCCTGGACCTGTACCTGCTGCACTGGCGGGGGCGGCATCCGCTGGAGGAGACCCTGGCAGGATTCACCGAGCTGATGGCCGCCGGCAAGATCCGCACCTGGGGGGTCAGCAACCTGGACGCCGCGGACATGGCAGAACTGGTCGCCCTCCCGGGCGGGTCGGCGGTCGCGGTGGACCAGGTGCTCTACAACCTCACCCGGCGCGGCATCGAGTGGGACCTGCTCCCCTGGTGCCGGCGCAACCGGGCCGGCGTCATGGCGTACTCCCCCGTCGAGCAGGGCCGGCTGCTGCGTTCCGCACCGCTGCGGGCCGTGGCGGACGGCCTCGGCGCGACGCCCGCCCAGGTGGCACTGGCGTGGGTGCTGGAGCAGGGCGTCGCGGCGATCCCGCGCTCGGGGCGGCCGGAACACGTGCGCGAGAACCGCGCCGCGGCGGACCTCCGGCTTCCTCCGGACGCGCTGGCGGCGCTGGACGCGGCCTTCCCGCCGCCCGGCGGACCCGTCCCGCTGGAGGTGCTCTGAGCCGCGCCGTGCCTGGTCAGCGGGCCGGCGGCGCGGGTGCGGGTTCCGGCGCGGACGCCGGCGCGGGTTGCGGTGCGGGGGCCTCGAGGAGCCGCTCGATGCCCAGGTCGAGGGCCGCCTCCAGGTGCGTGAGCGAACCGGTCGACATCAGGATCGAGACCCCGCCCTGGATGCCCGCGAGGAGGGCGGCCGCGGCGCGGTCGGCGTCCAGTCCCGGGGAGATCTCCCGCTGCTCCTGCATGACCCGGATGCCGGTGGTGATCTGGGCCTGCCACGACGCGAGGAGTTCCCTGGTGACGGCCTGCGCGCCGGGCGTGGCGGGGTTCAGCTGCGAGGTGAGCGTGCCGAGCGGGCACCGCTGCCCCTGCCGTCGGTAGCGTTCGACGACCGCGTCACGCCAGTCGTGCCAGGCCTGCCAAGAGGTGAGCGCGCCAAGGTGCGGCTGCTGGTCGGACAGGACCCGGCCGGCCTCGTGCCGCGCCACGGCGAGCAGCAGTTCCTCCTTGCCGCCGGGGAAGTAGTGGAAGATCTGGCTCTTGCTGGTGGCCGTGCGGGCGCGGATGTCGTCCAGGGTGGTCTCGGCCGCGCCGCGCTCACGGATCTCCTCCGCGGCGCCCTCGACGATGCGTTCCCGGGTGGCGGCGCCCTTGGCCGTCAGTCGTGCCTTCATGTCACCATCCTGCCACTTTCTGGACTTGGAGGTCCATTTTTCAGGTGGCGCCTTGCCCGCTCCCAGCCGGTCCACGGAGAAAGTCGCGGCAGCTGACCCAGCGACTCACCGGGCGGACGGCCCTGGTCACCGGCTCCACCACGGGCCTCGGCGCCGCCATCGCGGCGGCCCTGGCCGCCGATGGGCTCCCCGGACTGCGCCGACCTGTCCCCCGGCATGCTCACGGCCTGGGGCCGGTCGCCGCACCAGGCGTGCCGCCGCCCAGGGGCGCGGGAGGGCATCACCCGGCCGGCCCCCCGTGACATGCGGGCGCGCGGGCCCACGACGAGGCTGGGCGGTGGTGTAGTCGGAGGGCTCCGACTCTCCCCGTCGCAGCCCTCATCGCCATGAGTCGGGCCCCTGCCGCAACGACGCGGCGGGGGCCTGCGGCGTGCTGAGGGAGCCTTCCGCCAGGAGCGCCCCGAGCCGGCGCTCTTCGGCAACGGCACTCCTCCCTGCGGAGTGCGGCCCTACCGCGTGCCCTCGGTGAAGATGTCACTGTGCCCGCTGAAGATGACGATCTTCTCAATCAGATCCCCATTGAGGTGGAGGACCTCGGATCCCAGCGCCCTCTTGCTTCCCGGGAAGCCGAAATCCCAGCTCCAGTGGATGAATTCCTTGTTCTGAAGGTGGCTCACGAGCCGGCCGCTCAGGGGCGGGGCCTTGCGCTGCACGACGCTGATGTAGTCGTTGATGGCATCTCGCCCCGCGAAGACATCCTCGGGCTCCATGATCTTGATGTCCTCGGTGTAGATCTCCTCCATCGCCTTGGCGCGCTCGGCCGCATCCGGGATCATCCAGACCTCCAGGTGCTTGGCGATGAGCACCCGGGCGCGGTCCGACCCACCGGTCAGGGACAGGTGGAGCCGGGAGATCCGCCCCTCGGCGTCCAGGGAGACGGAGACATGGCCGTTTCCGCAGGACCCGTTGCCCTGCAGGTCCAGTCCGGCCTGGCTCCACTTGCCGGTGATGGAGCCGCCGGCCTCCACGGAAGCCGTCCAATGGTGCTTGGACTCCTTCCACTTGGCCACCTGGTCCCGGTGGAAGTCGACGGCCGGCTCCCGGCCCTGGACCATTTCCCCGCTGTGCATCAGCAGCACGTTCTCCGCGAGGATTTCACGGAGGTCTTCCAGGGCGGACCGGTCATTGTCGGCCGCGTTCACGATCTCGAAATAGCGGTCAAGTACTGTCGTCATGCTTGGGTTCCCTTGTTGGTGGCACATGCCCAGATGTGCACTTGTCGTTGGAAAAGCGGATTCCGCGTCTCTTCCCTCTTCGCGGCCAGTGCCACGGAGCGAAGGAAGTCGAGCGAGGTGGTGAAGGCGACCCGGCTCGCCTCCCGGTTTGCGAGGCCACCGGCGAGATGCTGGTGACCACGACGTCGTCGGCCGGGGTTGTACAGGCGACCGCAACGGTGAGGTCGCCCGTGGTCGTGGCGTCCGCCGCGTGACGGCTGTCCGACGGAGGGAAGTCAGGCGCCGGTGTCGCGCAGGATCCGCAGGTCGCCCGTCGCCTGCAGACTCTCGAGCAGCGGTTCCACTTCCCGGGGTTTCCCCACCTCGTCGAGGAAGCCGACCATCAGGTCTCGGGCCACGGGCGGTGTGGTCGCGATGACCCGCTGCGCGAAGTCCTGCCATTGCGCGGGGGTGATGTGCTCGCGGAGCGCGGGGAAGAGGAGCGGCTCCTCATGGGCCAGGTGGTCGTGCACCGTGTCGCGCACTGCGGCGGCCGCGTCCCTCAGTGCGGCCCGCACTCCGTCCGCCCCGGCGCCGTCGCCGAGGCCTGCGCCGGCGGCCTCACCGGCCCCGTCCGCGACCTGGCCGCCGCTCAGGTTCACCGAAGCCAGCAGGTCGAGGGCCGCGTCCAGTCGCTTGTGCTCCTCGCTGAGCGCGGCGAGACCGCGCTCAGCGGCCGACGCCGCCGCGACGATCCGCGGCCACAGCTCGTCGTCCTCGGCCTCGTGGTGATGGCGCAGGTTCGCAACAAGGAAGTCGCGCAGCTGTGCCAGGGCGCCGATCGGTACCGAGGGGCGGACGGCCGCCTCGGCCAGCAGGGTGGTGGCCACGCGGTGGACCTGATGGACACGCCAGGTGTCAGTGACCGCCTGGGAGTCAGACGCATCTTCCGTCATGGAGTGGACCATATTCACGAGATGCCTCTATAGTCAATACGGTGACCACTCGGAC
>NZ_JBYIQW010000103.1:0-8462 GCF_057707815.1 Actinacidiphila sp. bgisy160 | reverse complement strand
GTCCCCGGTCACGACGAAGGGCCGGGCGGGGGACGACTCCCGCCCGGCCCTTCGTCGTGACCGCTACTTCTTGTTGAAGTTGCCCGCGACCTGGGCGTCGAAGTCCTCGGCGCCCTTGGCGATCGAGGTGAACGCCTCACCGAAGTTCTCCAGGCCGTGGATGGCCTGGGTGAGGCTGCCGGTGAACTGCTGGTAGGCGTCACGGATGGCGGGGCTGGCCTGGGGCAGCACCAGCTCGTCGTTGAGCATGTTCTCGACCTGGCCCTTCAGGCCCTCGAGGCGGGCCATCCACTCGCTGCAGGTGGACGCGTGCGCCGACGCCCGCTGCCGGACGTCCTCGGGAACGATGTGAATCGCAGGCATTGCAACGCCTTTCTGTTCTGCTGACTGGCCTGGGGGTGGTGTCCCCGATCAGGCGATCTTCGGGCTGGTGCCGCCGTGGGTACCAGGGTTCTGCGGATGAGTGTCCGGATTATTGGGGTTCGTCGGGTTGTGCGGGTCCTCGCCCGGCTTGTTGCCGCCGGACCACGTCCACTCCGGCGTCTTGCCGTCGGCGCCCTTCGGCCCGCGGGTGTACTCGGTGTGGCTGCCGTCGCTGCCGGTGACGGTCATGGAGCCGCTGCCGTCGCTGTTGATGTTGGCCACCGTGTGCGCGGTGCTGCCGTCGGGATACGTGGTGTCCGTCGTGTAGCTCGGGCCGTTGTACGTGGTGGTGGAGGTGTACTTGTTGCCGTCGTAGTTGACGGTGGTCACTTCCTTGGTGACGTTGCCGTCCTTGTCGACCTCCACGTGCGAGTCGATCGAACCACCGTTGGGCGTATCGACATGGAAGTCGGGGGGCGTGTCACCGGGGTTCGTGGCGGAGCAGAAGTCCGGCAGTTCGCCGGGCCCCTCGCACTCGCTGAGGTGGTTCTGCTTGTAGTCCCACAGGTCCTTCTTCTGCCGCCAGTTCTGAACGTGCAGATTGGCGCTCATCACACCGATCTCGGCGCCCAGCTCGGAGTCGAACTCGCGGAAGGCCTCGCCCACGCCGCCGAAAGCGGCGGCCAGCTCCTTCAGGCCCTTGTCCGCGCGTTTCATGGTGCTGCTGGCGTTGGTGTGGAAGAGCGACATCGCACTGGCGACGCCCTCGTGCCCGAGGATCGCCTCCGCCTCACCGCTGCCCGAGCCGAGGCGGCCGAAGACGCCCTTGTTGATGAGCGGGTCGATCTCGCCCGCCAGGGCTTCCAGGTCGCGCTTGGCCGCGTTGAGGACGTCGTAGTCGATTTTGATCTCGGGCACAGGGGACCTCCGGACGGTCCTTGGAGAATCCGGTCACCACGACCACGCACCACGCCCCCCGCCGGTTCACCGCCGCACGCGGGTTTGACCCACGTCACATGAACCACGTGCGTGCCCCGCGCGTGGTCCACGTGGAGAGCTCCGCCGTGCTCCTCCGCACCGAACCGGGAGGGATCCCTGACATGCCTCGCCCGAGCGACTGGAACGTTCTCGGCCTCCACGGGGATCCGACCCCCGGAGACCCGGGCCAGATCCGTCTGCTGGTCGACGACCTGGTCAAGATCGGTTCTCAGGCGAGGTCCATCGCGAAGGCCATCGACCAGGTGATGGACACGGCGGACAGCAGTGTCTTCGCCGGGAAGACCGCCGACGCGCTGCGGGGCAAGGTCGACGACAGGCTGCGCAACCACATCAACGACGTTGCCGACTCCTTCTGGGAGGTCTCCCAGAACCTCGGCGCCTGGGCGAACCACATCGAGGATGCCCAGCGGCGGGCGGACGGCGCCCTGTCGGCCGCACGCGGCCTGGCGAAGGACGACCCGCAACTGGAGGCCCTTCGGCAGACCGCCCAGAGCGCGGGCACGGAGCTCGACGACGTGGGCAGCACCATCGCGAACGCGATCAACAACGCCTCCGACATCCGGCTGCCGATCTCGGACTGCCAGGTCTTCTGGGAGATGTTCCAGATCCTGGCGATCATCCTCATCGTCCCGGCGCTGATCTTCGGCGGTCCGGTCGCCCTGCTCGCCCTCGGCGTCAACATGACGCTGTTCGTGAAGGCGGCCATCGACTTCGCCCGCGGCGACATCGGTTTCCTCGACCTGTTCCTCGCCGGGCTCGGCATCATCGCCCCCACCACGAAGGCGCTGCCGATCTTCGCCATCGGCGGCCTCCTCAAGTCCGGCTTCAAAGCCGTCGTCCAGTGGGGACGCAACAGCTTCCTGTCCCTGAAGGACATGATCAGCGGGTTCCGGTTCGCCACCGTCTTCACCGGTCTGCGGGACGTCGCGCGGATCAGCCTGACCTGGGTGCGCCAGGGCGGACTGTGGGTCATGCAGAACTTCCACAACGTGCCCGCGCTCGGCGGCTCGGTGTTCGTCAAGGGCGGGCTGGTCGTCGTCCAGGGCGTCCGCTCCATCCCCGTGGTGGTGCGCGGCTGGGGGTCGGCCATACGGGCCGGCGCCCCCGGGGCGTGGCAGAACTTCCGGCTCTTCGCCCAGGAGACCTGGAGCAGCCAGATGGGCGGCGCCAAGTGGACGCGCCTGATCCTGCCCGTGACGCACACCGACATCGCGGAGTACGGGCTCAAGGGCGCGCTCCGCATGGGCTTCTGGGACCGCGGCGTCATGGGCCGGGGGGTGTGGGACCTGCCGGTGGGCGGCACGGTCGCGCACACCGTGAGCGCCGTGCCGATGGGCCCGCACGGCGCGACCCCGCACCTGGACCTCGGGCACGCCAACATCAACATGGCCCGCATGGACCTGGAGAACGTGCGCTTCGGCAACTTCGCCGACACCCACACCTCCGTCCGCCCGTCCTCCTTCTCCGTGGCGCCCATCAGCACCGTCGACCTGACGGGGCTGCGGGTCGGCACGGTCAACCCCGTCTCGGTGCACGGGGCGAACGCCGTGTTCGACAACTCGACGGCCGGCTTCCGGGCAGTGCGGCACATGGACGACGTGGTCGACATCGCCGGCACACAGATGAACCGGATGAAGATCGACGCCTTCGACGTGGCGCCCGGCCAGATGAGCGGGGGGCTCGGGGTGAGCGCGGCGGCCCCGGGCGGCCATGTGACGCACTCCTCGGGCCTGTATGTGCCCGGCTCCGCAGGCGCCCCGGTCGTGCACGAAGGCGTGGACGTCTCCGCCCTCGTCGCCAAGGGCCACGGGGGCAACCTGCTCGCGCAGGGCCCGGCCGGCGTCATTTCGGGACCGCCCGGCGGGACCAGCGCGCTGCACACCGCCGTCACCGGAGTGCCCGCGCCCGCCCCGGGCGGCACGGCCCTGCACGACCTGCTCGCCGCCCCCGGCGCCCCGGGCGCGGGGACGGGTGCCGCGCACACCGCGCTGAACGGTGTCCAGGCGCCGCCGAGCGGTGCCGGGGTCCACGACCTCCTTGCGGCTCCGGGCGGACCGGGCGGCGCCCACGCCCCGCTCACCGGGGTCCCCGGGCACCAGAGCGGCACCAGCGCCGGAGGGTCGGCGTTCGACGCGCTGGCGGGCGGCTCCAAGGGGACGCCGAACAATCCGGTGCCCACGCACCTCGGGTCCGCCCTCGACGAGAACGTCGCCGGTGCGGCCCGCGCCAACCAGGCCCATCTGACCCTCGACGAGCTCGTGCGCCCCGCCGGCACCGGCCGCCCCGGCTCCGTGGTCACCGACACCGTGCCCGGTCCCTCCGCGCACGGCGCCCCCGCTCCCGGCCTGCCCAAGGGCGGCGTCCACGGGACGCCGCCCAAGGACGCGGCCCGCTCCGCGCTCGACCTCCTCGACGACGGCCGGGGCGTCCGTCCCGTCGACGGCCCCGCGTTCGCCGGCGCGCCCGGAGCCGGGAAGACCGTGGACGCCGGCGCGGGCCACGCCTTCGCCGGGGCGCCCGCACGGAGCACGGACGACGTCGTCGTCACCCCCGGCACGCACGACAAGGTGGCCGTCACCGGCGACGGACACGTCGCGGTGCCGCTGCGTCAGGACCCGGTACCGGTCCCGCCCGCGGCGTCGGGCGGCGGTCACGTGCTCTCGCGCGAGGCGGACCTGCTCCACGAGGTCAACCTGAAGCTGGGCAAGATGGGGTCCGGCGCGGTGACCGCGGAGACCGTCACCGCCGCCCGCCAGGTGCTGGAGGACCTCCGCGGCGCCGCCTTCACCAAGGTCGACATCCGCGCCCAGGCCGACCAGCTCGCCGTGCACCTCGCCGGCCCGGAACGCGGGCACCTCCCCGGCGGCGTCAGGGACACCGACCTCACGCACGACGCGCCCGCCACCCCGGGGCCCGGCGGGCACCACGCGCCGCCTGTCCCGCCGAGGCCGCCGCGGCCGGAGAGCGGTCTGCTCGACGGGCTCGATGACGTGGACCTGGACGACGCCGGCGCACCGATGCGTCTGCACCTCGACGCGGAAGGCGGCTCGCTGCCGGGACCTCCGGCCGGCGGGCTCGACGACGTGGTCCTGGACGACACGGGCGCACCGATGCGTTCGCACTTCGACATGGATGACGACTCGATACCCGGGACTCCGATCGGCGAGCACGGGACCGAGGACCTGGACGGCTTCGCGCAGTTCGTCGACCTGCTCCGCCCGCTGCGGCAGCACGTGGAGGCGGCCATCGACAACCCGGCGGCGAACATCGAGGTGGCCCTTGTGGCGAACCCCGGTGGCCGGACCTGGCGCGAGTTCTCCGATGACGTGGGCCACGCCATGGTGTCCGTGATGCTGCCGGGCGAGCGCAAGCCGCTCACGATCGGCTTCTACCCCGGCGACGAGGGAAGCCTCTTCGGTCGCCCCGGTGCCCTCGTCAACGACGCCGAGTACCTCCTGTCCGGGCACGTCCGCGTGCTGGGCACCTACCGGATCACCGCTGAGCAGCTGTTCGAGGGATACCGGTACGCGCTGGCCAACTCCGGCGCCGTCTACGACCTGTTCCGCTACAACTGCGTGCGGTTCGCCGAGGGCTTCGTCTCCGCCGCGCTCGGGAAGACCGTGGCGGACCTGTGGGTGGCGGCCCCGTACCGTCTGGTCGACGCCATGCTGACTCCCAACGGCGCCTGGCACTGGGCGGACGGAACGGGGCCCGTGGCCAAGCTGACCGCCGACGACGCGATGCGGTACCAGGACGCCTTCCTCGATGTGAACGACTGGCGGCGTGTCGCGAACGACCAGGTCGACGCCGCCTCCGACCAGGCGAAGCACTTCGTGCTCTTCGACCACCAGCGTCCGCTGATCAACGGGAATCTCGCGACGGCCCCGCAGAAGGAACGTCTCGGGCTGCTCGGTCAGTTCGAGACGATGATCACCCACACCATCCTCACCTCGGGTGACGACGCGGGCCGCCAGTTGTCACGACAGCTGGGCGAGACCTACGGCACGCTCCGTCCCGGGCTTTCCGACCTGCCGGCCCCCTCGGTGCCCGCGTCCGTCGCCGGCGACTCACTCCCCGGCGTCGGCAGGGGCTCGCTGGACAGCGTTCCGGATCCGGTGCCGAGCCCCGGTGGGTCGGGAGTCGGGCATTCCTTCACGGATGTGCCGGAGTCCCCGGTGCATCACGCGCCCGAAATGCAGCGGATGCTCGACGATATCGACGGCATGCTGCACGAGATGGGCGTGTCCCGGACGTCGCTGGACGACCTGCCGTCCGGTCCGCCGTCACCCGTGCACCCGGGGACCGGCGGCGACGTCCATGTCACCTCCGGTGGGGAGCCGCACACCCCGGCCGTGGACAAGGGCAAGGGCAAGGCGCCGGCCGACACATCCGGCTCCTCCGGCATGGGCGGCGACCAAGACGGCGTGCGGGTCAACGCCGGGGACGACCTGTCGGAGATCGACGCGGCGGCGGCCATCACCGACGCCCGCCGCGAGCTGATCAACGCCCGGACGATCCGCGACGACCTGCAGACGCGCTACGTGGACGGTGTCGGCACCTCGGCCGAGGTCGACGGCGTCCGCTACCTCGAGTCGTGGGAGCAGGTCAGGCAGGCCGACGACGCGCTGGCCCGGGCGGAGGCCCACTGGGACGAGCTGACCGGCGGCGCGCCGCTCCCCGAGGTGCAGGCCTACGGCGGCCACGGTCTCGGCGGCGGTGCGCGCCTTCCGGAGGGACTGCGTTCGCTGCTGCACCTCAAGGGCCGCGGCGACGCCCTTCCGCCGGCTCCCGAGGCAGTGGTGCAGTCCGTCGACCACGTCCCGTCCGCGACCCATGTCGTCACCTCGCTGGAGGACGGCAAGCTCAGCCACGCCCTCGTTCCCAGCGGCCAGGACCTGACCGTGGCCCACTGGCTGAGTGAGCCTCAGTCCGCCCACGGGTGGCCCAAGGGCGGCGGCAAGGAGGCGTACGAGGGCGACCTCAAGGCGCACCAGGACGTCCTGACCAAGGGGCTGGCCGGCGCGGAGCACGACGACGCGCTGAAGTCGGTGCTGGTGCAGCAGCAGAAGTCGTTCGAGGAGAACGTCCAGCTGTTCCACGCCCTCGAAGGCCGAACGGAACTGCGCAACCTGCGCATGCCGCAGCTCTCGGCGATCGTGATGGCCGAGCGGCGGGCACTGCGCACGCTCGCGGCGGACACGGACGCCCTGACCGCGAAGCTGCGCAGCGGTGAGTGGAAGTGGGCGAAGGGCTACCCGCTCGACGGGGCGGAGGCCGGTGAGCTCATCGCGAAGGTCCACAAGCACCTGCAGGACGAGCTCTCGCTCACGGTGAACCTCAAGCTCGGCAACCAGTTGCCGGGCGGAGGGACGCTGCTGGACGCGCTGACCGGGGACCAGCAGCTGCTCCGCAACGCATGGGAGACCGGCAACGCGGGCGCCGGGTACTACGTCACGCGCGGCAGGGCGGAGGAGGCACTCGGCCTGCCGGCGTCCGTGAAGCGGACGACGGACGCATCCGGGATCTACCCGGGCCAGGACGGCAAGCCGTTCGCGCCGACCGCGGGCGACCTCGCGGACCTCCCGAACTACGCCGCCCTCACCTCCAAGTACCGTCCCGGCGGCGTGAAGATGTACGGGCAAGCGGTCTTCCACCTCAAGCCCAATCTGATGGACCGGGCCACGTTCACCCCGGCGGACAGCTTCATGGAGGACCTGCAGGGCGCCCGGAGCGTCACCGGCCGGGGCAACATGCTGCCGCTCCTCAACCACGGCCACGAGCCTCTGGTCCGGCTGGCCTTCGCCGAGGCGACCGGCTTCCAGTTCGACGACGCGTTCCGCGGTTTCCGGGACGCCGGGACGCTGGAGCGGCACCTGAACCGCTACTTCGAGGCACAGGTCCACGGCGGCGTGAAGTGGGACGACCTGGACCGCGTCGTACTCGTGGACGACGGTTTCGATCCGGCGATCCAGGCCCAGAAGCTGCAGCTCGAGCAGTTCGCCAAGGACAAGGGGCTCTCGTTCACGGTCGAGGTCCACAACGCGCGACCTGGCGCGGGCCGCGCCCCCGGAGTGCACCCGGCGCCCTCCGCGCCGTCGGCGCCCCCCGGACCCGGTGGGACCCACCCGGGCGGCACCGGTGGTCCCGGGCCTTCGCCGGCGCACGGGCCGGCGCCGGCGAGCGGCCACGCGGGCGGTCCCGACACGCCTCCGGCCCCCGGCGGCAGCACGTCCGGCGCCGCCGCCGACGGGGTGCACGAAAGCTACGCCGACCTCGACTTCACCCGCTCGCTCCTTGACGAACGCGGGGTGCCCAGGGACGACCTCTTCACGGGCACGGCCGCGCGTGTCGAGCCGTCCGGCGACGGCTCGTTCGTCTCCCCGGCGGCACCGTCCGCCTCGGGGGGCGCCGCGAAACTGACCGAGGACAAGATCCTGGACGTCGTCATCGGCACGGGCGGGCGCAACGGCGACGAGCGCCGTACGCTCGCCGGTTTCGAGTTCGGCGCGGGCACCCGCAACAACGACGGCAAGAACCTCGTTTCCCGGCCGATCGTCGTCACGGTCAAGGACGGTGGGACGGAAGCGAAGGTGGCCGTCCACCTGAACGTGATGCTCAGCTCCGGCAACGAAGCCGACGTGACGGTGGCGGGGAAGAAGCTCGCGAACACGACGGAAGTCACGATCACCGGGAGCAAGTTCCACCTCACCGCGCGACCGCACACCGACCAGAACCTGATCGACCTGCACGGCGCCTCCAGCGACACCGCGTCGAAGTCCATCCACGTGGGGCCGGGCAACGCCCTGTCGTCCGGCTGGAACAGCAGGCCGGGCAACACCGGGAACCTCGCACGGGCGCTCGGCGTCGCGGAGCAGAAGCTCATCGAGGCCCTCGACAACCGTTTCCCGCCGAGCGGGCTGGTGGACATGGTCCACCGGTTCCAGGACGACGTGGAGCGTGCCGTCGTCCACGGCTCAGGCGCGGAGGACGCGCGGGTGCACTTCCAGGGCGACAAGTCGTTCCCCGTCCGGGGCGACGCCCGTGGTGTGTCGGCGCCGGCCGTCTCCGGGCTGTCGGGCGGGATGGGTGATTTCGTCCAC
>NZ_JBYIQW010000102.1:0-8550 GCF_057707815.1 Actinacidiphila sp. bgisy160 | reverse complement strand
GCGGCGCTGCACCAGCAGCTTGTAGAGGGTGTGCTGGATGGTCTCCCGCACCTGGTCGGTCAGGTTGAAGACCAGCATCGGGTCCTCTGCCGCCTCCGGCGCGTAGCCGTCCGTCGGGATCGGCTCACCGAACTGGATCGTCCACTTCGTCGGCAGCGGCACCATGCCCAGCGGACCCAGCCACGGGAACGTCGGCGTCACCGGGAAATACGGGAAGCCCAGCAGCCGGGCCACCGTCCTCGCGTTGCCGATCATCGGGTAGATCTCCTCCGCGCCCACGATGGAGCACGGGACGATCGGCACCCCTGTTCTGAGCGCGGTCGCGACGAAGCCGCCCCGCCCGAAGCGCTGCAGCTTGTAGCGCTCGGAGAAGGGCTTCCCGAGCCCCTTGAACCCCTCGGGCATCACACCGACGACCTCTCCGCGTTCGAGCAGCAGCTGGGCGTCCTCCGCGCAGGCCAGGGTGTGCCCGGCCTTGCGGGCCAGCTCGTTGACGAGCGGCAGCATGAAGACCAGGTCGGCCGCCAGCAGCCGCAGGTGCCGTCCCGCGGGGTGGTTGTCGTGGACGGCGACCTGCATCATCAGCCCGTCCATCGGCAGCGTCCCGGAGTGGTTGGCCACCACCAGGGCACCGCCCTCGGCCGGGATGTTCTCGATCCCCTTCACCTCGACCCGGAAGTACGACTCGTACAGCGGCCGGAGCAGCGACATCAGGACCTGGTCGGTGAGCTCCTCGTCGTAGCCGAAGTCGTCGACCTCGTAGTCGCCGGTGACCCGGCGGCGCAGGAATGCCAGGCCGTGGGCCACCTTGCGCTCCCAGGGCCCGCCGAGCAGCCGGTCCGCGGCCGAACCGAGCGCCGCGGCCAGCGGGCCTCCCGCGGCGCCGGACGGCCGCTCGGCGACCTCCTCCGGGGCCTGCGTGCCCTCGGACGCCCCACCGGCACCATCGGCGCCCGGCGGGTCCGCGGAGGCCGTCACGGCGTCCTGGAGGGCGTCGGGCTCCGCCGCGGCACGCGCGCCCCGCTCCTCCACCGGCAGTGCGGCCACCGCGTTACCGGTGTCACCGCCGGCCTTGCCGCGCGCCGCGGCCCGCCCGCGCGACCGCGGTGCCCCCCTCCGGGTCCGCGAGTCCTCGTCGAACGGGATGACCTTGGCGTCCGCCATGGCGCGGTTCCTCCTCGCAGCATTGCTCACGAGCTCAGTCCTCGGGGCCCACCGGCGGGGACCAGCGCGGCGAGCCGGTCGACGGTCTCGGCGAGCCGGTCGGGCGGCAGCAGGCCGGGGCCGCGACTGCGGGCGAAGTCACTGAAGGTCTCGGCGGTGGTGTACTTCGGGGCGAAGCCGAGCGTCTCGCGCATCTGCGTGGTGTCCACGACCCTGCCGTGGGTGAGCAGCCGGATCTGTTCGCGCGAGAAGTCGGTGACGCCGGCGGTGCGCAGCATCTGCCCCACCCAGGTGACGGCGGGTAGCAGCACCGGCACCGTGGGCTTCCCCAGCCGTCGCGCGGTCTGCGACAGCAGGAGTACCCCGTCACCGGCGATGTTGAACGTGCCGCTGTTGATCGTCCCGTTGCGCTCGTCGCGCAGGGCCAGCATCAGGACGTCGATGACGTCGTCCTCGTGGACGAACTGCAGCCGCGGGTCGTAGCCGAACACGGTCGGCAGCACCGGCAGCGCGAAGTACTCCGCGAGCGGGGTGTCGGCCCGCGGGCCCAGGATGTTGGCGAACCGCAGGACCGATACGGCAACGTCCGGGCGACGCCGTGCGAAGCCGCGTACGTATCCCTCGACTTCGACCGCGTCCTTGGCGAAACCGCCACTGGGCAGCGACTTGGGCGGCATGGACTCCGTGAAGACCGCCGGGTCGCGGGGCGCGGAGCCGTACACGCTCGTCGTGGACTTCACCACCAGGCGGCGCACCGTCGGGGCCTTCTGGCAGGCGCCCAGCAGCTGCATCGTGCCGATGACGTTGGTCTCCTTGACCGCGGTCCGGCTGCTGCGGCGAGGCAGGGTGCCGCTGACGTCCATGTGGACCACCGTGTCCACCGTGTGCTCGGCCAGCACCTTGGCGATCATCGGGTGCCTGATGTCGGCACGGACGAACTCCGCGCCGCCCAGATGGTGCGCGGGCGGCATCGCGTCGACCCCGATCACCCGGTCGACGTCGGGGTCGCGCATCACACGTCGTACCAGCCGGCCGCCGAGCTGGCGGGCGACTCCGGTCACCAGCACCACTTTGCCCAAGATCAGCGCCTTCCCTCGCACCGCATGTACGCACCGTATCGGTTCGTTGTTGCGCCGTGATGACGCCCGAACGCACGACCACCGCCAAGGATCGCCCGGCCGGGCCTTCCCGCGGTCCCCCCGGGAACGCCACTGCCCTCCCGCCCCCACGGTCCGTGGGGGCGGGAGGGCAGTGAAGTGCGAAGCGTAGCTCGCTTACTTCTTGTTGCGACGCTGCACACGCGTACGCTTCAGCAGCTTGCGGTGCTTCTTCTTGGCCATACGCTTGCGCCGCTTCTTGATGACAGAGCCCACGACTACCCTCGCTTCGTTTTCACTCGGTGCGGGGCGTCCGGGCCCACACGACCTACGTCGGCACAGCCTACCCGTCCGCAAGCGCCGAGCAGAAACCGAGGCGGTCGTCAGGCAGTTTCCCCCACCCCCACGTAGGACTCACGAAGATAGTCATGGACGGCCTGCTCCGGCACCCGGAAGGACCTCCCCACCCGGATCGCCGGCAGATGACCGCTGTGCACCAGCCGGTACACGGTCATCTTGGACACTCGCATCACCGCGGCGACCTCTGCCACGGTCAGGAACACGACCTCGTTGAGAGGCCTCTCGCTTGAAGCCATGACACACCGAACCTTCCGCACATGACGGGCACCGGCTTCCCCTCCGGTGACTCCCTCTCGCACGTGCGCTCCTCCCCAGACTAGGTGCGGGTGATGCAAGTGGGGAAGAGGAGTAGCGATCGGTTGGCTACTGTGACAGACACGCTCGATTGAGTACATAGCGCGTAAGCGGTCGGTAGTAATCGGAGCGCACAGCGTCATCGAGCGGAACCGCGACCGAAACCCTGCCCTCCGCCTCGGCGACGAAAACCGCGGGGTCGTCCGAATCTGCCAGCCCGATGGCCTCGACGCCCAGCTGACCTGCTCCGCAGACCCAGCCGTGGTCTCCCACCACGAGGCTCGGCAGCAGTCCCCCACGTCCTGCCGCACCCGCCAGCGCGGCCCTTACCGGGAGCGGGGAGTGCGTGTGTACCGCCGGCGCACCACGGGCGCCCTCACCCGGCGCGTCCCGGACCGTCGCGACTCCCCCTACGTACCAGAGGTTGCGCGTGCGTAGGCCGAATTGCGTCGTCATGTCGATACGTCGGCCATGCGATGGGGTGAGGATGGGACATCCCGCCGCCGACAGGGCGGCCGCCAATCCGGCGTAGAAGCCGAGCAGGCGATGCGGGTGACCAGTACCGATGAGTACGGGCTCCCTGCGCCGCGCGGCCTCCCTCAGCCGGACGGCGAAGGCCTCCAGCCCCGCCAGGGTGCGATCGGGGTCGATCACATCCTGTCCGGAAGTGAGCCCCGGGTCAGGCGAAACCCCACACCGGTCGGCCATCAGCCGCAGGAGACCGGGCTGCGTCCAGCGCCGTACCGGCTCCAGCCCCAACGTCTGCCGCGGATCGCCCGCCACGAACAGCCGATAGCTGCGCAGGCTCTTCTCCCGCGGTGTCGTCACGACCCCCGCGATCCCCGCCCCCACCAGATGCGCCCGCAGCGCGGCAACAGTCACCACCCGCCGATGGTGGCCTCCTCCGCTTCCTTCACGTGCCGGAACGGCCCGAACATCACTCTCCGGGGGCGGGGGGTCCGGGTCGGCGCCCCCGGCGGACCCCTCCGCACACTTCAGACATACCGCGCGACAGCGATGGGAGGGGCCCGTGGCCCGTCCGTCATCCGCAGCGGCCCCGTCTGCCGCGTCCTGCGGGTGGCCGACGCCTCGGTGATGTCGGCCCCGGTCTCCGCCAGCACCAACGCCACCGTCTACGCCATCGCCGAACGGGCCGCGGAACTGCTGCGCGCCGGCGCCCGACCATCGCCCCGCGGGCCGGCCGCGCCTTACGGCAGCAGCCCGTGCAACGGGAAGACCGCTCGCCGGGTCGCCAGGATCGCCTGGTCCAGCCGGTCCGCCGGGTCGTAACCCGCGTCGTGGAAACCGGTGAACACCGCGTCCCGCCCGTCCGTCATCCGCAACGGCCCCATCTGCCGCGTCCTGCGGTACACCTCCGCCCGCCATTCCTCGGGCGTCGCCGTCTCCGGCGCCACCGGCCGCCCGGCGGCGATGCCGACCAGGTGCGTCCACGTCCGGGGCACCACGTCCACCACGGCGTAGCCGCCCCCGCCCAGGGCGACCCACCGGCCCCCGGCATGCTCATGCGCCAGGCCGTGCAGTGCCTCCGCCACGGCCCGCTGCGCGTCCAGGCTCACCGCGAGGTGCGCCAGCGGGTCCTCGAAGTGCGTGTCCGCGCCGTGCTGGGTCACCAGCACCTGCGGCCGGAAGGCCGCGAGCAGCTCCGGCACGACCGCGTCGAACGCCCGCAGCCAGCCCTCGTCCCCGGTGCCGGCCGGCAGGGCCACGTTCACCGCGCCGCCCTCCGCGGCGGGGCCGCCGGTCTCCTCCGGCCAGCCGGTCTGCGGGAAGAGCGTGCGCGGGTGCTCGTGCAGCGAGATCGTCAGCACCCGGGGGTCGTCCCAGAAGGCCGTCTGGACGCCGTCGCCATGGTGCACGTCCACGTCCACGTACGCGACGCGCTCCGCGCCCAGCTCCAGCAGCCGGGCGACGGCCAGCGCGGCGTCGTTGTAGACGCAGAAACCCGAGGCCAGAGCGGGCATCGCGTGGTGCAGGCCGCCCGCGAAGTTCACCGCGTGCGTCACCTCGCCGCGCCACACCGCCTCGGCCGCCCCCACAGACTGGCCCGCGATCAGCGCCGAGACCTCGTGCATGCCCTCGAACGCGGGGGTGTCCTCGGTGCCGAGGCCGTACGCCAGTTCCGTCATGCCCTTGGGGTCGGCTGAGGCGCGGCGCACGGCCGCCACGTACTCCGCGTCGTGCACCAGGCGCAGCGTCGAGTCGCCTGCCGCGGGGGCCGCGGTGACCGTGAGCGCCCGGTCCAGTCCGAGGGCCCGGACCAGCCCCATGGTCAGCGCCAGCCGCACCGGGTCCATCGGGTGGCCGCGACCGAAGTCATAGCCCGTTACCTGCTCGTCCCACATCAGCTGTGCGCGGCCGCTCATGGTCGACACCGTAGCGGGCGGCCTCCGTCCCGAACGAGCGGGCGTACAGCAGTGTCGCCGCCACCAGCAGCATCGGCACCAGCATCGCCCCCCGGTAGCTCCACGCGTCGCCCAGCGCGCCCACCAGAGGGGAGCCGACAAGGAAGCCGACGTAGTTGAAGATGTTCAGCCGCGCGATCGCGGTGTCCGAAGCCCCCGGGAACAGCCGCCCGGCGGCCGCGAACGTCTGCGGCACGATGACGCACAGCCCGAGGCCGAGCAGTGTGAAGCCCGCCATCCCCACCCACGCGCCCGGAGCGACCGCGACCACCGCGAAGCCCGCCGCCGCCACCAGCGCGCCGACCCGCACCACCGCCGCCGCCCCGAAGCGCCGCACACCGAGGTCACCGACCGAGCGGCCCAGGAGCGTGGTGACCATGTAGACGTTGTACGGGACGGTGGCCAGCTGCTCGGAGCCGCCGAGCACGTCCTGCAGGTACTTCGCGCTCCAGTTGGAGACGGTCGAGTCCCCGATGTAAGCGAAGGCCATCACCAGGCAGAGCGGCAGCAGCAGCCGCATGGCCACGGGAGCCGCGGTCGAGGCGGGAGGGACGGCCAGGGTGTCGTGGGTTCCAGCCTTCCCGTCGACGTACCAGCGGCCGGCCACCAGCGTCAGCGGGATCAGCACCGCCACCACCGGCCCGTACAGCACCGCCAGCGAAAGGTGCCAGTGCGCCCCCGCCCAGGCCAGCGACGCGCCGAGGATGCCGCCGAAGCTGTACGCGGCGTGGAAGCCCAGCATGATGCTGCGGCCGTACGCGCGCTGCAGGCTCACCCCGAGCATGTTCATGGACGCGTCCAGGGCGCCGACGCATATCCCGAAGACGGCCAGCGCCGTGGCCAGTTGCCACAGCGCGCCCCCGGCGCCGGCGCCCAGCAGCGCCAGGCACACCACCGGCTGTACCCAGCGCAGCACCACGCTCGGCCGCACCCGCTTCACCAGGTGCTCGGTGACGACGCTCCCCATGCCCGCCAGGACGGGCACCGCGGCCAGGAACGCCGGCAGCAGCGCGTCACTGACCCCGTACCGGTCCTGCAGCGCCGGGATCCGGGTCACCAGCAGCGCGAAGGCCGCCCCCTGCGCGAAGAAACCGACGGCCAACGAGGCCCGTCCATGGCGCAAACCGCCGTCGATGCCGTCCATGAGCGTGCAGCGTAGAGCCGCCGGCTACGGACGGGTAGCTCGATCACACGAACAGTTTCGCGGGCAGCTCCGCCATGTCCGCGAACAGCGCCAGCGCCCCGGACAGCTTCTCCGCCGGCGTCATCGCCGTGAAGCCGTACACGTCCATCCCGGCCGCCACCGCCGCCCGCACCCCGAGCGGACTGTCCTCCACCACGGCGCACCGCTCCGGCGCCACGCCCATGGTGCGCGCCGCGTGCAGGAACAGGTCGGGCGCCGGCTTCCCGCGTCCGACGTCCTGCGAACTGAAGATCCGCTCCTCGCCGAAGTACCCGTACAACTCGGTCTTCTTGAGCGCGACCCGGATCCGCTCGTGGCTCCCGGAGGACGCGACGCAGTACGGCACCCCGTCGGCCGCGAGCTTCCCCAGTACGGTCCCCACGCCCGGCACCGGCTGCAGCTCACGCCGGAAGCCATCGAAGACCCGCGCGTAGTACGTGGCGTCGAAGTCCTCCGGCAGCCGCTGTCCCGTGCGCTCCGCCACCAGGTCGTGGACGCGGTGCATCGCGGAGCCCATGTAGTCGCGGACGGACTCCTCGTACGTGGTGGGGTGGCCCAGCTCCGTCAGCAAACCCGCCAGGATGCGGTTGGAGAGGGGCTCGCTGTCCACGAGCACGCCGTCGTTGTCGAAGATGACCAGGTCGTAGCGCACCGCACCACTGTAGTCGGCCACCGGTTCCGCCCGGTCGTGCCGAATGTCCTCGTCCGCCACCACCGCCCGCCCATGATGGACAGCCATGGGACGGCCACGTCCTGATGAAGGGGGAACCACCATGAGACAACCAGACCCCGCCACCTCCACGGCGGTACTGGCCCTGGGCCCGGCGCCGGTCACCCTGCTTCCGGCGAGCACGGCCGGAGCCCGCAGCGCGGCCGCCGCGGCCGTCGACAACCGGGCCCGTACCGGCGGTTGGGCCTACCAGAGTGATGCCCACGAGGGAGCCCGGGCGCGACACTCCGTCAACCGGACGTGTGCGTGGGGTGCCTCATGAAGCGCCGCGGCCTTCTCGCCGCCGGGCTGCTGGGCCTCACCGCTCTGATGGCCACCGCCGACCCGGTGGCTGCCGACACGGACAGCGGCCCGCGGCTCGTTGTCCTCGACACGCTCCCAGGAGGTTCCGGCGAGGTGCGTGCCCTGGGCCGCCCCGGTTTGGCCGCCGGATCCAGTGACCGCGTCCCCGTCTACTGGACCGGCCGCACCGTCCATCGCATTCCCTTCCCCTTAGACCTGGGCAACGGCGAAGGCGAAGTCGAAGCCGTCAACCAGCATGGATTGATGGTGGGAACCATGCGCCCGTGGTCGGGTCCCGACTTCGGCTTCAGTTACAAGCCGGGATGGCCGGTTGCCCGGGTTCTGCCCGAAAGCGCCTTCGCGACCGACGTGAACGACCACGGACAAATCGTCGGCGGCAACTGGCATGAGGGCTTCGTCTGGCGTGGCACACGCGTTGAGCGCCGACTCCTCCCCCCGTCCCCGTTCGGACCCGGCATCGGCCATGTCACCGGCATCAACAACGCCGGGACCATTATCGGCTCCAGCGGCTCAACGGGCGTGGTGTGGAAAGCCGGCACGACCGGCGCCGCCGAGGTCCTGTCACCCACTGAGCCTCCCGAGGGCGTGTTCCACGTGCCTGCCGCCATCGACGAGCACGGCCGAATCGTCGGCGCCACGACCAACTTCTTTTCCGACAGCGCGTACGAGACCTACTGGGATCCGCCCTACGACGCCGACGGCGTCGAGGTCCCGGGCCTTCCGGGCTACTCCAGCGAGGGCTACTTCCTCGCCATCAGCCCCAGCACCGGACTCGTCGCGGGCTCGGCACCGACGAGTTTCGGCTCCCCACCCGACTTCCCTCCCGGCACAGCCGAGTTCTGGACCGGCTCGGGCCCGATACGCGCCCTGCCCCGCCTCGCTGACGACGAGAACAGCGACGCGGGCGCCTATGCGGCAGCCGACAACGGGACCGTCGGCGGCTACTCCTTCGTCGACGGTGTCAGCAAACCCGTCCTATGGACCTGCGTGCACTGA
>NZ_JBYIQW010000101.1:0-8582 GCF_057707815.1 Actinacidiphila sp. bgisy160 | reverse complement strand
TAGTGCGGCCGCAGCGGTGCAGTGCGAGGGCCCCTCGGCAGTGGATCATGGCGCGTGCGTGTGGATCCTCGGGGACGGCCTTGGCGCTGCGAGTGAAGGACTCGATGGCATCCTGCGCAGCACCGATGTCCAGCTGGAGTCCGCCCAGATCGCCAAGGGCCATGCCCAGTTGGAAGGGCTCGGTTGCGGGGTGCGTCTCAAGCACGGTGACGCGCAGTCGCGCGGCCTCGGCCGCGGTGGTCAGTTCGTCGGCCTGGACACCGCAGTGCATCAGGGTTACCAGGGCTCTCAGCAGGTGCGCGTGGTGGGCGACCGGGTCGGCCTGCCACTGGCGGTGCAGGATCGCCGCGGCGCGGGACGCACAGGCGAAGGCCTCGGCGTGCTCCCTCAATCGGCCGTAGCTGACGGCGAGGTGGTGGAGCACGTCGCTCAGCTGGGTTTCCTGGTGCGGCGCGAGCGGGGCGTGATCCTCGTAGACTGCGACGGCTTCGCGGAAGTTTTCGGCGGCCTGCCGGTGGCGGCTTAGTCGGGCCAGGGCGACGCCGACGAGGTACAGGGCGCTGCCGCGGCCGATGCTGTCGGCGGGCCACAGCGCGGCGGCCCGGGCGGCCGCGGCGGCGGCCTCCTCCGGGCGGTCCAGGCCGAGTAGGCGGTTGGCAAGGGTGTTCCAGGCGTGCGCCAGGCCGCCAAGGACGTCGGGGTCGTCGTCGCTCGCGTCGGCGAGCGCGGTCCACAGGCCAACGGCGGCGCGGCTGGCCTGTTCGGCCTCCTCCGCGCGTCCGACACTGGCCAGGCAGGTGGCCAAGGTCTCCTGGGCGCGGGCATGTACGGCGCTGCCGTGGTCGTGTGCCGAAGCAAGGGACACGTGGTGCTCGGCGATGGTCAGGGCTTGGTCCAGCGCCCCGATGCGCACGCAGAGTTCGGCATACACGCCCAGGGCGTGGCAGAAGGGAGGCGTCCAGGCGGGATCGGCGGCGGCCAGCTGCCGGTAGGGCGTCAGGGCGAGGGCGACGGCGGTGGCGGCGTCACCAACGCGGGTGAGGTCGGTGAGGCGCCCGTGCAGGGTCATGAGCTGGACGGCCAGTTCCTCCAGCCATGGGGCGGGGGCGTGCTCGACGATAGTGGAGTAGGCGGACAGAAGTCCGTCGACCGTGGTGTCGTCCCAGTCCTCGGATACGCCCGGGTGGTCCAGGATGCGGCGGCTGTGCAGCCACAGCGCCAAGAGCTGAAGGAAGGAATCTTCAGTCCGGGCCGCCGCCTCGAGGGCCTCGACGGCCAGCGCGAGGGCTTCATCGTGTTCTTTGGCGTCGGCCAGCAGGTCGGAGGTCAGCTCCAGAGCCGTCACCAGCGTCCGAACGTGCGGGACGGAGGAGGATGCGGCGGTGCGCAGCAAGTCCACGGACTGGCGTCCGGCGGCCACGGCATCGTCGAGGCGGTCCAGGCGTGTCAGGGCGCGGGTGCGCAGCCAGTGGGCGTAGGCGAGATCGGGCAGTGCCCCGTCGCGGTACGGCGCGAAGTCGGCCGTGGGACCGAGCACGCCGACAGCTCGGTCGGCGGCGCTGACGGCCTCCTCGGCCGTGTCGGGCTGCTCGAGCAGCATGTCGGACAGACGGATGCAGGTCACGGCTACGTTGCCTTCGAACCCGGAGGAAGCGGCGGCGCAGCGCTCGTAGGCGGCCAGCGCCTGCCGGCGTATCTGGATGCCGTCCTCGAGTCGGCCGAGTTCGCCGAGGCAGCCGCCCAGGTCAAGCAAGGCCCGTGCGTACAGGGCGAGGCCGTCCAGCGCCTCGCGGTCCGCGGCAAGGCGATCGGTGTTGACCTCGGGGGCAGCGCAGGGGGCAAGCAGGGTGACGCATTCCCGCAACGGCACGACCGCGTCGCCGGGGCGGCCGGCTTCGGCCAGAGCGGCGGCCAGGATGCCCAGGGCGTTGGCGAACTCCAGCGGGTCACGCGCGCGGTGCAGGCGCAGCAGATCCACAACGAGCTCGCAGGCCTGCAGGTACTCCTCGCGGGCACCAAGCCTGTCGAACGCCAACGACAGATCGATGACGTGGTCCACCGAGACCGGCAACGCGGCGGGCAGGAGCGGCAGCGACTGCTGCACAGGTGCGCCAAGCGCGACCGCACGCTGCTCCAGCGTCGAGGCCCGGTCGGCGAAGTCAACAAGGTCCGTGTCCAACGAGTCCATGGTCGGCTCCAATCAGGATCTGAACAAAGAGGAGGGCTTGAGTCCGGGGGCGCACGTGGCGCATCGGGAAGCGGGCGAGTTTCCAGCGAAACTGGCGGCCTCCCACAGGGGAGAGCCGGCCGTCGGTACCGAGGCAGCTAAGAGCAGCAGCAACGGTGCTCTCGCACCGCGGGGCGTCGGCGCGAAGGTAGAAGCGAGGGGCGCCAGGAGCCGGCAAGGGCAGCCGCGGCACGTCCTGTTCGGGGCGAAGGCATCGCGTTCGCGGGAACGACCGATCATCCGGGGTTACGTGGCAGGCGACCGGGAGAACCGGTGGGATGTCGGCTCGAGGATGGCGGCGTGCCAGCCAGCGATGACCGAGTCGTGGGCCGCGTCGGCGCAGGCCAGCAGTCGCCACGAGGAAGGTGACCAGGCGAACACGGCGTCCTGGCCGAACCTCCGGCCCAGCGCCCGGGCCTGTGCGTCGTCCATGCCGACCACCGCTGCGCTGATCTCGGCATGGGAGTCGTCCAGGTCGCCTCCGACAGCCGGCCACCACTGCAGCCCGCGAACGCTGACGCTACGCAGCAGCTCGTGCTGCGCCCGGAGGTTGGCCCTCGCGGTGACGTTGCGCCCGCCGGGGTTGAAGGCGGTGACGATGTGGATCGTTTCCGCGCTATGGAGCGGGTACGGGAGGCCCGACACGCCACCCGGGGAGCGTGTGACGCGAATGCTGTGCGCGGGGAAGGCGATGTCCACGACCGCGCAAAGATAGTGCGACCACGGCGTTGACTGGGCGAAACGACTAACGGCAGGCACAAGGGTCTCCTCCGAAAGGGGACCCCCTTACCTGCCGGCAGGGAGATCTACGGGCTCCCGCTCACGCGGGACCATCACAACTGCCAGGTGTTGAGCACCTGACGAGCACAACGCTGCCACACGGCCGTATCCAAAGTCCAGTGACTGCCCCGAAAGAATGCTCGCCGTTGGTACACACCCCGCGGCCATGGCGTTACCAGGGACGCCGGCGCAGTTCCTTCCTCAGTTGCCCGCCGAGAACGTGAAGTCGCAGCGGAAGAGCCGCTTCGCCGAACTCTCCGAACTCGCCCGGATGGCACGGGCGATGCATCCGAGCGCCTACGCGGCATGATGCGCGTTAGTGTCCGCGCCCTCCTATAGGTTGCTCGCCTGCCGATACCCGACGCGAAAAGACGCAAAGAGACGAGAGGGAACCTCCTTGCCTGACCACGAGAGCACCGGCGCCACGCCAGGTCCGAAGGCCCACGAACTGGCCCGGCTTTACCTCGACACACTCGAAGACCTCATGGACCCCAAGGAGTACACGGACCTGCGCGTCCTTACTTTCACCCTGCTCGAGGCAATGACCGAGCCCATCAGCCCGGACGATCCCCCCTCCAAGCGCCACCTGGACATCGACCTAACCCCGGCCGTCCACGATGAGTGGCTGACCATCATGGGCATCCTCGGCAGCGGCCGCATGGACCAGCAGATCGTCGAGGTCGGCGACGGCTCCCGCACCGTCGTGGACAGCGAGACCGCCGCCGACCCCGAAGCTCTGCGCACCTTCTGCGCGCAGGTCCGGGAGCGGAACCGGCTACGCCAGGAGGAACGGGACGCCCTCAATGGGATAGAGGCCGCCTCCACCTGACATGCACCGATCCTCGGCACGCTCTCCGGCACGCGAGGACCGGATACTGGCCCCGGAAGCAGTCGACGGTGTCGAATCCGTCGACCGGGAGCGCACCACTGCCGTTTTTCATTGCGCGCAGCCGACGCAGTGGCCGCTCTACCTGCCCACGGCAGGTGGACATCGCCTTCCCCGCCCGCACCGTACGCATCGCACCCGGCCGGGGGCCGCCAGGCGTGCCGGGCCTGGCATACCCGCTCGCCAGCAGGCAGACGATCCACATCGTCACCGCCTTCGACCCCGGCGGCGCAACGTCACCACCCAAGCCAACCTCCGCGCGCAACACGAGCTACTGGCTCAGCTGATCACGGCCTCGGCCCGACTCGGACAGCGATAATCATTGAAGGCGATGGCTGGATCGACGGCACGGGCACCGGCCCCCTGGACCAATCGCTGAGCGTTTTCTGGGACCTGTGCGCGTGCGGCCGCCCCGGTTGGACACGTTGACTCGTACGCCGACACGTGTCGCCCGGTGGAACAGTCCGGCCCGCCGTTTCGACGGTCATGAAACGGTCCAGGAGGGGCACAACGGCTGGGTCCGCCACACCGAAATCTCGTCGAGGCTGTGGCGCATCGCCGATGGCACCGCAGCAGGAGACGGCGCAGCTTGCGCTTCGGGAGGTGGTGGAGCAGGCCGGCGATGATCGTACGGTCGGTGTCGGTGAACGCGGCCATGCCTACCTGGCGCTGCAGGATCAGCAGCTGGTACCGCAGCGCGAGGATCTCGATGTCCTTGTCCTGATCGCTCATCGTCAGCAGGCGCAGGAACGCGAAGGCGTCGGTCGCGGCAGGGTAGGCCAAGGGCAGTAGCACGACAGATCATGGTTCCGCCGGTTACCTGTGCAGGTGAAGGCGTTGGGCACATCTGGAGATCGGTGATCAGAGCCGTACCTGGGCGGATGATTTATCGGTACCCGCAGGGCTGCTGTCGCCAAGCGCCTGATCCCGAGCAGCCGACAGCGGAGGCGGTGCAGGGACGCTGCGGTCGTGTCAGGCGTCAGCCGAGCCTTGATCGATACCGAAGTGACGGGAGACCTCGTCGATGGTGAAACGGGCACGGAGCTTGCAGGCGGAGTTTTGGTTGGCAAAGAAGCCCGGGCGCCACAACGCTCGCTCGCGGGGCCCAGCTTGTTCCCACGTGACCGGGACGATCCACTCACGGCGATCCTGGCCGTCCACCTCTGCGCCGACTGCGGTAGGTCGGTAGGTGCCTTTCAGGGGCAGGTCAGCCATCGGTCGGCTGTGACCGTCAACGGTGAGAACGGCGTCCTCGAACGGTTGCGGCTCGCCGAACACCGTGCCGACGCCCACGTACCCCACCTTGGGGATGTGGGTGAACACCCGCGCTCCCAGCGGCAAGGACCGGATCGTGCGGGAGAACCACTCCCCGCCGCCGGCCGATACGAATCCGTAGCGAAGAGCGTCGTCCCAACTCCGGCCACCGGATTCATCGCCGAAGGATACATACCAGTCGATCCCGTTCCACGGCTCCTGTTTCCCGCGTCCCTTCGCTCCGGCCGACGGCACCGCGGCCTCGGCCTCGTCGATCAACCAGGTGCGGGCCAGGTAGGCGCGCCCCTCGTCCTCGAAGTAACGGAAGAAGAGCACGTTGACCGGCACCTGGAACCCGGACGCCAGGTAGGTGACGATCCGCTCGGTCGCCGCGTCGATCTCGCTCGCGACGATGGTCAGGGCGTGTGTGGAGTTGAGGACCTCCGGTGGACTGCCGCCGAACCGCAGCGCGAATGCCTCGTCCAGTTCCTCGGCTAGTCCTCTGCTGCGGGCGTAGGAGGCGTAGATGTCGCGTATCTGCTCGTTGGTCAGCGCCTGGACCCAGGATCCGTAGTCGAGGACCTGTGCCACTACCTCGCGGGGCGTGCGATCCCGCTTGAGCTCAAGTACATGCAGGCCCCCGTCGGCTTCCATGCCGAGCAGGTCGACCACCTTTCCATGACTGGTGGACACCTGCCGGCCGATCAACAGCAACGGATGCCCCAGGATTCCAGGATCGGCCTCGATGAGCGCCTCCAGCCGCGACTCCAAAGGCATCGGCCGCGTGGCGACTCTCACCGGCTTGTCGTCCACCCGCCATAACCCAAACTCCAGCGGCATCCCCGTCCCCCTCCCTCGGCCCGCAGAGTCAAGCTGACTCGGCGAGAGACATTATGACGCCGATGCACACAGTCGCCCGGTGCGAAGCGGACACGAGCATGTCCGTTGGCGTACCGGCAATCGCGGTGGCCGGGTGAGATGGCCGGGTCGCTGCGGTCATTCAGGCGCAGCGCTTTTCTTCCACACCCGCAGCTCGACCGTGGCCTCGCCCAGCTGGACCCATCACATTGCGATTGCCGTAGATCAAGTTAGAAGGGCGAATAGATACAAGCCTCGCTCACTCGCAACTGCCAGTTCGTGGGCAGCTCCTCCCCAGACACATGAGGTAGGGACCAGCGCGGCTACCCACGGCCAAGGGTCCCGCAATTCATCTATGAGCCCTGTCCACCAGGCCGTCATGGCGGACGCGCAGCTTGATCCTGTCCGCAAACCGCGCGAGGCCGTCGAGGACGCCGCCGGCGTGCCCGGGCACTGGTGCCCAGCCTTCGACGAGGTGTTGTGCCGTGACCGGTTCTCCGGACGAGGACCGGGCCTGACCGAGATGATGCCGCGGTCCGGCAACGACGGCGACCAGGGTCACCTGTCCATCTCCACCCAACGGGCGGCGGTGCCGATGCGGAGGACTACCTCCTCCGTGACTGTGATCTCCGCACTCTCCGACCGAGGACTGTCAGATGCGCCTGGCACGATGACTGGCATGAGCCCGACACCAGAGCTGACGCAGAAGACCCTGACCGAACGCGGCTTCCGCGGCTTCGTGCCGTTCCGTGAACTGCCCGACAGCAACGTCCCTACCGGGCACGGAATCTACGTGGTGATCCGCACCGACACCTCGCCCCCATCATTCCTCCCCACCAGCCCTGCCGGACACCTCAAAGGCCGCGACCCGTCCGTGACGGCCGACAAACTCGGCGATGCCTGGGTGGACGGGGCAACGGTCGTGTACATCGGCAAGGCCGCGGGCCACGACGGACTGAATCAGCGGCTTGCCGATTACCGCCGCCACGGCACCGGTCTGCTGGCCGGCCATTGGGGCGGTCGCTACATCTGGCAGCTGGTCGACTCGGACGCACTGCTCGTCGCCTGGCGGTCGATGACCGAGGACGACGCGGGTGAGGCCGAGCAGGACCTGATCGACGAATTCAAAGAACTCCACGGAGGATCTCTGCCTTTCGCCAACCTCAGGAACAACGCCCGAAAGGATCCGGAAAAGGACACTAGGGACTGTTCCAGGATCTGATCATTGGATGTGCCATTCGCCTCTGGCGGTGGGTCGTTACCTGGTAGAAGACCGGTGTGACGCGTGGTGATCTGACCGATGGCGAGTGGGAGTTGGTCGAGCCGTTCCTGCCGGTGGGGGAACGCGGGCCGTACGATCCCCAGCGGCTGCGGAGGCAGTTCGACGGGGTGGTGTGGCGTTTTCGTACCGGCAGTCCGTGGCGTGACCTGCCCGAGAAGTACGGCTCCTGGTCGACGGTGTACGGCCGCTTTGAGTCCTGGGCCGGTGCCGGGGTCTTCGAGGCCTTGATGGAGGGGATGATCGCGGAGGCGGCCGTGCGTGGGCAGGTCGATCTGGGCCTGGTCAGTGTGGACTCCACGGTCGTGCGTGCTCACCACGACGCGGCGGGTATGGCCGTGGACCCGGATCTGCTGCACGCGTTGGAGAAGGCCGTCGCCGAGGAAAAGGGGCTCCGCGAAAGGGGCAAAAGGAGTCGCCCGAGCGGGCGGTGAACGGCGCTGCGGACGCGCTGGCGCATGCGGAGCGTCGCCGTCGCCGCAGGGCGCGGCTGAAGGCGGCCGGGCTCGGGCGCTCGCGTGGCGGGCTGACCAGCAAGGTTCATCTGGCCGCGGACCGGCGCTGCCGGCCGCTGGCGTTCGTCCTGACTCCCGGGCAGGCGGCTGACAGTCCGCAGTTCACGGAGGTCATTGAGCGGATCAAGGTCCGTGGCCGGATCGGCCGACCTCGCACCAGGCCCGGGGCTCTCGCCGCGGACAAGGCCTATTCCTCCCGGGCCAACCGCGCCTACCTGCGCAGACGACGCATCAAGGCGGTCATCCCGCAGAAGGCGGACCAGGCGGCCAACCGCCGCAAGAAGGGCTCACGCGGAGGCCGCCCGGTCACCCACGACGCCGAGCTCTACAAGGAGCGCAACACCGTCGAGCGCTGCATCAACAAGATCAAGGACTGGCGTGGCCTGGCCACCCGCTACGACAAGACACCCGCCAGCTACCTGGCCGGACTCCACTTACGCGGCGCCATCATCTGGCTCCGCAGCCTCCAACCAAGCCATTGATCGGAACTCAGAACAGTCCCTAATACTCCAGCAGGACTTCGACGTTTTGCCTGATCAGAAGGCTGCGCGGTGAGCGTAGTGGGCTGGTGCCGGTCAGGGGCGGTCTTCCTGGGACCGCCCCTCGATCGTCTGCAGCCGGCGTTGGTAATGACAGCGGCGGGCGACGGCCTGGCGTTGTCGGCGCCAGGTGGACCAGTTCAAGGCGTGAGCGCGGGGCGAGCACCGTGGCGGACGCGGGCTGTGGGAACGGCCGCCCGCCAGGAGTCGCCGGATCTCTGCCACGGTGAGGTCGACCAGGGTT
>NZ_JBYIQW010000100.1:0-9848 GCF_057707815.1 Actinacidiphila sp. bgisy160 | reverse complement strand
CGCCAGCACCCACACCCTCTACCTGCCCGACACCGAACTGACCACCGACACCACCGGTGCCGTCGCCTCCTGCCAGCGCTACTACAGCCAGGCCGGCGCACCCACCGTGATGCGCGCCATCACCCGCGGCACCGGCGACCCCGCGCTGACCGCGATGGTCACCGACCACCACGGCACCGCCACCGCCACCATCGCACTCGCCACCGGGCAGGCCATCAAACGCCAAAAGACCGACCCCTTCGGCGTTCCCCGTACCGAAGACAGCAACTGGCGCTCCCACCGCGGCTACCTCGGCGGCACCGACGACACCACCACCGGCCTCACCCACCTCGGCGCCCGCGAATACGATCCCGACACCGGCCGCTTCATCTCCGCAGACCCCATCCTCGACATCGCCCGACCCCTCAGCCTCAACGGCTACGCCTACAGCGCCAACAACCCCGTCACCCTCACCGACCCCACCGGCATGGACTACGGATGCGGGGGCGGCTCCTGCGCCTACATGAACGACGGGTCCAGCGCGCGCCTCGAAGACGAAGGTAAGCACAAGGGGCGTCAAGCCGGTAGGCGCGGCGGTCTGGGTAACGTTGTTGTCTTTACTAGCAATGACGGATGCGGAGGATGCCTAAGCAACTGGAGTCCCCCAGCTGTAGATCTCAGTAGAGCTGAGGATTGCTCGTCCACCACTGGGGGCGAGTCGTGCACGGGAGACTTCGCCGAAAAGGTAGTTGAAAGGTCGGTAAGGCTCGGAACCGCTATCGGTCGTCTCACCGGTGTACCCCAGTACGTCAACTGCGTTGTTACCCACGATGAAGCTGATTGCTACGAGTCCGGTGCGCTCTATTCTGCTGGCGGCCCCGCAAAGGAAGCGGCGCTTCTTTCCCGCGCGGTGGGTCGCACAGAAGAAACTTTGGCGGCCAGGGCCGCGAGCAAGACTGCTGCTAAGGGTCCCGGCGGTGCCCGAACGTTGGCCCGTCCTGGCGGCTCTCTTAAAGGCGTAAACCCCTCAGGGTCCATGACAAATTGTGCGAAGTGTGCGAGAGCTACAGACCTGAGGCTGCAAGGCATCGAGGCGGTGGCTGATTCTGGTGACATCACCGACGCATCAGAACTCGAGGCTCTTTATGGTGCCACCTTCAAGCCGGCAGCCGGTCCGGATGGTATCGCAGGGGAGCTTCTGAGGCGAGGCAACGGGGCGCGCGGAATTGTCTACGCGTTCGACACTGAAGGTAGTGGCGAAATTGTGGCTGGTCACTTCTTCAATGCCGTAAATCATGACGGTCGTGTAAAATTCCTTGACGGTCAAGCTGGAGGCTATGCCGACACTGAATGGGAATACATGGACTTCATGTACACGGGAGGCGGGAAGAAATGATTTCGATAGGTGAAGCTCGGGTAATTGCCGAGAATTTTGGGAGGCAAAACATTCCCGAATGGGAAAGGTGGGGGTGTGTCGTTCGAGAAGCGGAATCGCTCGGACTGCCCGGCTACTTTACTTTCATCTATCCTCCTGGGAACGTGGGGAGAGACGGTAAACCGATCCGGCTTGGAGGGAATTTTCCCATCCTTGTGGATAGGGAAACCGGCGAACCTCGATTCGTAAAGGGGCGTGCCGAGTATTTGCTGATGAAGAGGAATAGCTCATGATGGTAGCGGCTGGTGCCGAAGTGGCGGCGCCAGCCGCATCTGGCCTCGATGTTTCGTGACGGTCCGTCGGTTCTTCTTGCGGGCCGTTTCGGTGTTCGCAGGTTGTGGGCAAGCACTGGGCCCGACTGATGGGAGAACTTGTACCGGTTGAAACCTGTGGGATTAGTTTCTCTCGGGATCGGAGAATTCAGGGAAGTGTCGAGCTCTATGTCGATGGTTACCCGATTCTCGGACGGTGCAGTAGTGGGCTCTATCGTCGATTCGAAGGTGAAGCAGGTCTACGGGGCCAGCAAGCAGGGCGCCGAGCACGGATACACCAAGGTCAAAGGCTTGTACTGCTGGGTGGCTACCGCCTCCACCCCGCTCCGCCCTCGACACTTGAGCGTCAGCATGCAACGGGCCCGGCGGCCGTGTGGCTGCCGGGCCCGCGACGTTCCAGGGGCGGGCCGCTTTAACTCTGGGACGCGACCGGGGCTGCCGCGTCCAGTCCGAGGACGCGCACCAGATCGGCGGTGACGACGCGCATGCGGCGGCCCGCACGGATGACCTTGCAGGGGAACTCGCCCTTGCGTGCGAGGTCATACGCCGTGGTGCGGCCGATGCCGAACGCGGCGGCGGCGGCGGCGGTCTCGAGGTCCGTCGTCGGCGGAAGAGCGAGAACGTCACCTGTGGTCACCGAGTGGGTCATTTCGGCGCAACTCCTTGTGACGAATTGGGCGGATTGGGTTCTCAGTGCGCACAGTATGACATGGGTTGGCGCAGCGCAATTAAGCGCGTACTTTGGGTCATCATGGAGCACTCGCAGGACTGGCCGTCACAGGTCAGCAGAACGATCGCCCAAGAGGTCCGCCGCCACCGCACCGAGCAAGGCATGAGCGCGCAGCAGCTCGCCGACGAGTGCGAGAAGCGCGGGGCGCCGATGGCCCGGACCGTGATCTCCAACATCGAGAACGGCAGGCGCGGCAACGTCACAGTCGCCGAGGTGATAATCCTGGCCGCCGCTCTCGGCGTGCCCCCGGCCGCCCTCGTCTTCCCCGTCGGCTACGCCGACCGGGTCGAGCACCTGCCTGGCGAGAGTGCCGCGCCCCTGGCGGCTCTGGACTGGTGGAACGGCACGACGGCTGTGTCTGGGTCGGCGTTGGAGCTGCTGCGCCGGCACCGCGATCTGGAGTCCCGCATCCGCTCCCTCTACAAGGGCATCTGGGAGCAGGCCATCTCCGAGTATCGGTGGCACGGAGAGCCCGACGGCCCTGAGGCCGAGGCGGCCCGAGACGTCGCCCGGGAACTGACGGTGCAGCTGCACGAGCTGCGCGACGAGATCACCCGCCGAGGCCTGCGGCTGCCGCCGTTGGCGGGCCTGGACAGATCCCTGCCGCCAGGCGGCGACGGCACACCGGCCCAGTAGGCGCACGACCCCCGGACGTAGGAGATCACATGGCCGGAGCGCGGCGTGCTGGCGGCATCACCAGGCGGTGCGAATGCCGCGACGAGGACGGCAAACGGCTTGGCGCGAAGTGTCCGCAGATGGCGAAGCGTGCCCACGGCAGCTACCAGCTTCGCCAAGAGTTGCCGCCCGATAAGGACGGGGCCCGGCGGTCGTTCCGTCGTACCGGCTACGCCTCGGTCAAGGACGCCCAGTCTGAGTTCGACAAGCTGCGCGCCGTCCTGGACATGGCCGAGGACGACGAAGATGCAGCGCTCCGGATTGGCGGTCTCCTCGCAGCGGTGATGCGCGAGCGCGAGCCAGTGCCGGAGGCCGCAGAGGTCCGGCGCCGCCTCGCCGGCGGTGTGCCGATGGACAACGCGATGACGGTCGGCGACTGGCTCGATCAGTGGGTGGAGTCGAGGAAGACGAAGCGAACGACGACGAGCGGCTACGAGTCACACATCCGCGTGCACCTCAAGCCGAAGCTGGGGCACTACCGCCTGGACAGGCTGAATGTCGGCCATGTGCAAGCGTTCTTCAACGCGATCGACGAGCAGAACGAGGTCGCCGCCGCCGAGAACGCTGCGCGCCGCGAACAGGAGGCGCGATGCAAGTGGGGCCGCAACGGCAGGCCGTCGGCTGCAGAGTCCGCGCGCCTGATGGCCGAGCGCGAGAAGTTGGCGGCGATGCCGCCGTACAGGCTCATCACGGGGCCTGCCACGAAGCAACGCATCCGCGCGACACTGCGCGCCGCACTCAACGGCGCGATCCGCCGTCAGCTCATCACGTTCAACCCGGCCCAGTGGGTGGAACTCGACAGCGGAAAGCGGCCAAAGGCAGTGCTGTGGACAGAGCAGCACGTGGAGCACTGGCGCCAGACAGGCGAGCGGCCAAGCGGCGTCATGGTCTGGACGCCGGAACAGATCGGCGCATTCCTCGACACCGCCGAGGACAGCCGGCTGTATGCGTTCTTCCACCTGATCGCGTTCCGCGGCCTGCGTCGCGGCGAGGGCGTCGGCCAGGACTGGAGGAACGTCGACCTCGAGCGCGGTTCCATCACGATCGCCAAGGAGATCATCGTCGACAACTGGGAGGTCTTCGAGGACGCCCCGAAGACCGACGGCAGCGCGGCGACGATCGCACTGGACTCCGTGAACGTGGGCGTGCTGCGCGAGCATCGCGCGCGGCAGCAGGCGGAGCGCAAAGCGTGGAATCGGCACGCGGCCGACGAGCGCGCCGAGGGCAGGGATGCTGCGGATTGGACGGACACCGGGAAAGTGTTCGTCGAGCGGGACGGGACATGGCTGCACCCGGAGAAGGTCAGCGAGGAGTTCCGACGGATCTGTCGGCGCGGCGATCTCCCGCCGATCAATCTCCGCGACCTGCGCCACTGCGCGGCGACGCTCATCCACGCCGGCGGCGGAGATCTCCACGCGATCAAGGAGACGCTGCGGCACTACGATCCAGCTCGCCTCGGACACGTACACGTCGCTCCTGGACGAGGTGGACAGGGCCATCGCCGAGAAGGCCGCGGCGCTGGTGCCGCGTGCTCGCCGTGGTGACGCTGTGCCCGTCGCGGAGTAGGCGGTGGGGCATGCGGACGGGGTCTCGTCACTCCTGGTGGCGGGGCCTTTCTGCTCGCCCCTTGCTCGCCCGAACGCAGCGGAACTTGCTGACACAGGGCGTACTAGCCGTCACGACGGTTCGAGCGGGCAGATGCCGGAAGGGTTGCTGACCTGCACGGACTGGCAGTCCGCGTACGAGGCGGCACAGGCTGATATGAGGCGGAGCGACGGTACGGCGGACTCATATCCGTCGGTCGTGGGTTCGAGTCCCACCCGCCCCACCAAAGGCCGTGGCCCGCAGGCTCAGGACCTGCAGCGGGATAACGAACGAAGCCCCTCCGGGTCACCCGGAGGGGCCGTCAAGATCATCTGCCCGTCCGATGCTCGCCCAAGCGTCAGTACGGTTCGTTGGGGAACGGACGGGTGGCCGGCAGCGAAGTTGCCAGACCTACGGCGGCGATGCGGCCCGCATCCGCCTGTCCCCGGCCTTGGGCCCGGGATCGGCTATCCGCAAGGCAGGGGTCGGCCCAGGCAGTTGTCTGTGCCCCTTCGCTTCATGGCCGTAGCTCAGCCGGTGCTCAACTGAAGTGCGCGGTTTGTCAGGCTCGTCGGCCATCGTGGCCCCGACCAGGGCCTTTGTCCCGGTCGGGGCCACGCGGCGTTCGGTCGGGTTCCCGCCCCTACCTGCGGTTCTCCGGCATTCCCCGCGCGATTGTGGTCAGCCGAAGGCCCTTTTGTCGGCCCAGCCGCCGGCCGGGCCGCGGGCCCGCCGCTACGGCGTCGCCTCGCTACCAAGCCCGGCCCCTGGCCGCGCAGAAACAGCAACCCGGGAAGACCAGCGACCGTCAGCAAACAGGCTGACGCACGATCACCCGGCACGCCTGGAGTCATGCGCAGGGCCACACCGGTGTCGCCTCGGCCGTACGGCTCCGCCAGACCGGCCAGCGGAGTGCCACGACCGGCGCGGTCGACGCGGGGAGAACGGTCACCGGGGCCACGGTCAACGCGCAGGACCTGGGCGGTCGGGGCCCGGTAGGCGGTGTGCTGGGGCGGGCGCCGACGCGATCTTGACCCACCTACCCGGGCCGGGGCCTGCGTCGGGTACGGCTAGGGGGCCACGGGGCACAACCGCGGGCAGGTCAAGTGCCTGCCCCGTTCGCCGGGCCAGCGTACGGCCCCCGGCCCGCGCCCGACCCCAACCCGGCGCGCCACCGGCCCAAGATCGAGCCGACACCCGCGTGGTCACGTGACCGGCGTGGGCTGTCAGACGGCAAAGAGCCGCAGCTTGACGCCGATGGAGTCGGCAAGGTGGTTGAGATCCTCAGGATCGCTGGTGACCACTGCGGCCTGGTACTGGACGGCGGTGGCGACGACGATCGCGTCGACGACGTCCGCGGTCCCGGAGGCCGCGCAGGCAACACCGGCGGCGCGACCGGTGCGCTCATCGTCGGGGCGGATGTCGCAGCCCTTGAGCACACGCGAGATCTGGTGCTGCGGTCCGCCGCGCCATGCCTGAGCGAGAACCACCACCGGCATAATCGGCCGAATGCGGGCGGCGGTCAGCTCGTCGTGCAGGGCGAGGAAGTCCGGGTTGCGCCGTTCGGCGGCCAGAAGAGCGCCGGTGTCGTAGACGATCGTGCGCACTACCCGGCCGCCCGCCACGGCTCGTCATCGAGTAGCCCGGCTTCCAGCAGGAACTCGCGGGCGCGCTGCCGGGACTCCTCCGGCAGCTTGCCGTGCTCGCTCTCGTACTCGGCCACAAGCTCGCGGGCAGCGGCGCGGCCCGCCGCGTGAAGGGCGGCGATGCGGGCCTTCTCGACGGCGGCCTCGGCCAGCCACGCGGAGACCGGCTTGCCCTCTTCCGCCGCCGCCGCCTTGATCGTCTCCTCGACCTCGGGCGGCACCGAGATCGACAGCTTCCGTGCAGGCATGGCTCCACGATAGCGCTTGGTAGGAACGCGTTCCTACCGTTTTTCCCTCTCTCGCCAAGGCCGACCTGTGGACCGCCGCAGGACAGCGCATGCTCACCTGGCCAACGAGCCCCGCCCCACCCGCCCGCCCTCGACCCAAAAGACCTCGGAGACCCCGCACCGGACGGCCGGCCGAGACCCCGTGCTGCCCGCATCCCGAAGATCCACCCTGAAACCGCCGGACACCAAGGATCAGAGGTCGCGCGGTGGATCCGGGCTGAGGTGTCGCGGCGGGAATCTGGGCGTCCATGGCAGGACTCTGACTTGCGGCGATATAGGAACAAGCTCGGCTGCTGGAGGTGACGCAGCGAAGCCGAAACAAGATCCAGGGGGCGTGCAGGGGGGCGTGAGGAAATGGAGCGGACCCGCAGGAAGAGGGCTGCCTGACCGCCTGTGCTGTCACTGTCCGCCTGCCGGGCACCGCTCTCAGGACGTGTTCGGCCAGAGAGGTCGAACGTCGAGCAGCGGGAGGTCATCAGAGGCTCGGCCTCCGCCTTATCGGGTATCAGATTCTCTGAGAGTATGAGGTCATGAAGACGATGACCGCTACCGAAGCATCACGGAACTTCGCCTCCGTGCTGGACAGCGCGGAACGCGGCGAAACCATCGTGATCACCCGCGGGGGGAAACGCCTGGCCGTGCTCGGCCCGGCGCCCAAAGCCACGGGCCGTGCGGTCAAGGATGCTCTCCTGCCCTACGTCGACACCCTCGACGACGCCTTCGAGGGCGATGTGATGGCCACCCGTGATCTGCTGACGCTGGACGATCCGTGGAACGACTGATCCTGGACACCGGCGTGTTGATCGCGGTTGAGCGCCGGAAAGTCGTCCTTGACGATGTGCTCGCGGACGATGACGACCCGGTGATCGCCGCCATCACGGCCGCGAAGTTGCTCCAGGGCGTCGAACTGGCCGACGACACCAACCGGCTTGCCCGCCAGTCATTCGTTGACGCCATCCTCGCAACGGTTCCGGTCGAGGAGTACACCGTGGACATCGCGCGGGCTCATGCGCGACTGCTCGCCCACGTCCGCAGGGCCGGCCGGCCCAGAGGAGCCCACGACCTGATCATCGCGGCAACCGCCCTGACCACCGCACGCGCAGTAGTCACCTACGACAAGCGAGCGTGCTTCGACGACCTTCCTGGTGTTCGTGTACGTAGGTTGTGACGGGCCCGGGCGATCAGCCGTTGGCAAGTGCGCCTGCCTCAGCCGCCGGCTGCCCACTCAGTGGCGGGAGTTGTGGCGTGGCACGCGGGTTTTCTTTTTCATCGGGGCTCTCCTTCGTGGATACCCCTGGCTTCAGCGCTCCGCCTGCGGCACCTTGCGGGACACGATGCCGCTGAAGGTTCGCACCTGGACGTGCGGCTGCGGGACGACCCATGACCGGGACGTGAACGCGGCGAAGAACATCCTGGCCGTCGGGCTGACGGCGTCTGTCTGTGGAGCTGGTGTAAGACCTCAACGGAGCACTCCGGGCGGGCAGCCGGCGATGAAGCAGAAACCCCTACGGCGCGAGCCGTAGGAATCCCCCTCCTTCAGGAGGGTGAGGAAGTCAACACCGTTACTCAGTGGTGCGCGCGTTGAGGCGGAGGCGGCGGTGTGGGTGAGACCGCGGTCTGCAGGATGCCTGCTACGGCGCTGGCGCCGACGCATCAAGGGGGGCGGACCGATGGGTCGATCGGGTAGGCGACGACGTTCACCGGGCAGCGTCCGCTGCCGGGGAGTCACATGCAGGTCGTGTCCATGTGGCCCTGGTGTGCGGGCGATCATGTCAGTCGCTTTGGCTGGATGCTGTCGCGCAAGCCTGGCCCGCCGCTTCGGCAGCCGTCCGCATCACCCCACGAAGTGAGACAGCGTGAATGCACGCTGCTCGTGTGGCAGGTGGCGGTCGAGATCCGGCGCAAGCTCCCGACGCACTTGGCTCTGAGGACGGCGGCCACCCGGCGTTCAGCATCCCCTCGCTCGGGGCCGCCCGTCATCGCTGATGCGCCGTAAGTCCCCCTGCTCGATGGGGTGCTCAGTCCTCGTCCCGCTGGCCTCCGCCGCCCGGCAGCGCTCCGGCCGGACGCGCACCACGGCGCGGCCGCCGGGTCCACCGCGACGCCGCGGACGGTCGTCCTCGACGGGAAGGATCTGGTGCGGGTGAAGGCCCGGCTCCGCGCCGGCGATCCGCGGGCCCGCCGCGCCCTGCGGGACCTCGTCGTCCAGGCCGACGCGTGGCTGGGGCAGGGCCCGGCCGCCACCGGTGCGGAGCCGTGGCCCCACCCCGAGCTGCACTTCCACGCCCACACCGCCTCCGACGTCGTGCACGCCTCCCATGTCGTGCCTGCCGCCACCGCCGGCCACGGCGACCGGCGGGCTGGCGCCGCGCTCGCGGACCTGGCAGCGCCGCCGGGTGGCGACCTGTGGGCGCTGCGGCCCGCCCCGGAGCAACTGGACGGCGTCACGGGCTGAACGGGGACGGCCGGGACCCGGGTTCCTCCGGATGCGCCATCCGGGTGACTGTGATGTGCTGGGGAATGTCGATGACGGTCCGGCACCGCGATCCGGGTGCCAGGACCCCGGCCATCCCGCCCCTTCCCAGGGGCCGGTGATCCGCGCTCCCTCGTAGGCACCGTCGTGTGCCCGGTGCCTCGGGAGCGCCGGCGCAGGCCGATTCCGACCACCGACCCGAGGTGGATCCCATGGCTCTCGCGAAGAAGCTCGCCGCAGGAACGATCGCCGCCCTCGCGGCCGGGGCCCTGGCCCTCGGCGGCACCGCCACGGCCGTCGCCGACGACGGCTGCCACGGCGGGGACCGGCAGGACGGTTCCCTGTCGCGCTGCCTGCCGGGCGACTCCGGATGGACCGCCGCGGATGTCCAGGAGGCGCTGCGGTCCTTCCTGCAGGCCCATCCGGACATCGCCGCCGATCCCCATGTGCAGGCCTTCGCCGCCCTCGCCACGCAGTGGCTGGAGGCACATCCAGCGATGACGCACCAGCAGTTGATGGAGGCGCTGAAGCCGGTCGTCTCCTGCCTGGAGGCGGGCGGCGCACCGCGGACCTGCGTGACGTCGCCGTCCTGAAGGAAGGGCCGGACGATGCCCGACGGCCCGGTGATCCTCGTGACCGGTGCCGCCGGGAGCGTGGGGGCGGCCGGGCACACGGCCGTCGAGTCGCTGAGGGAGCGCGGCTTCCCCGTGCGCGCCTTCGTCCACCGCGGGGACGATCGGGCGGCTCAGCTGCGGGGGTCGGCTCTT
>NZ_JBYIQW010000010.1:0-153445 GCF_057707815.1 Actinacidiphila sp. bgisy160 | reverse complement strand
ATGGCCCACTTGCGGGCGGTGTCCTGCCGCTGCCGCGCCACCTTCTTGTGCAGCTTCGCCGCCTGCGCCCGCGCCGTGCGGTAGCCCCTGGACGCGCCCTGCCCACGGGCGGGCTTACGCCGGGCCATCATCCGCTGATACCGCGCCAGACGCTGCGCCGCGGTCTTCCCGTGCTGCGGGTGCGGCAGGTCGTGGGCGTCGCTGGTCGTGGTCGCGGTCTCAAGCACGCCCCAGTCCACGCCGATCACGGCGCCGGTGGCGGGCAGCGGCTGCGGGGCAGTGGCCACCACGAACGAGGCGTACCAGTGGCCGAGGCTGTCCCGGCACACCCGCACCGACGTGGGCCGGCTGGACAGGTCGCGGGAACACACCACGGTCACGACGATGCCGCCGGCCAGGTGCAGGCGTCCGTCCTTGAGCCGAAAGCCGCGGGTGGTGTAGTTCAGTGTCGGTGCGGCCTCGCGCTTGCGCTTGATCCGGGGCATCCCGGCCCGCTGCCTCACCGGCAGCCGCGCCGCGATGTCCCGCAACGCTTTGGCCCGGGATTTCGCGAAGTCACGGATGACCTGCTGCTGCGGCACCGAGCTGCCCTCCCGCAGCCACGCCATCGACCGCCGCGCCTGGGTCAGCATCCTGTCGAGCTGCGCGGGGCCGCACGTGGCCTTCTGCCCGGCGGTCCTGTTCAGGCCATGAACCTTCCGGGACACCGCCACGCATTCGTTCCACACCCACCGGCACCGCGCCCACTCCGCCTCCAGACCGGCACCCGCCGACGACGACACACGCAGCCGATAGGTGAACCGGGCATGCCCCGACCCCTGCCCGGCCACCACGGTCGTCGTCATGCCCGGGAACCTAACAGCCCCCACCGACAACGAAGGAGAGCGCAGGTCACAACGGACACGCACAGAACTCCGCCGCTTCGCGGCCACGACTCAAGAACCCATTCCCCCCGGCCCGAAGGCCAGGGCGTCCTAGAAGAAATCGGTGACCCGCCCGGGGGACCGTCACGACGCGGACCCCGGCCGCCTCCAGCGCCGCCCGTCCTGGCACATCGCCGCTCAACTCGCCCTGCAGGAAGGTGCGTGGGACGGGCGAGGAGAGCAACAGTTCGCGCATCACCGGATCGCTCCCCTGCACCAGTGAGGAGGCGCTGCGATGCAGGGCGACCGGGTCGGCCAGACGCATCGTCGCGGCCCACCGCCGTCCGACCCGCTCCAGGAAGCGGGCGAAGCCCCCACCATCCGATGCGGACGGTCCAGAGGAACTCGCGCCCGTCGAAGCGGAGGCGACGGCGCCGTTTCCTCACGGGCGGACGCCCTGGTGGGCGCGGGAGTTGGCCATGACGTCAGCGTAGGAGCCCGGCGATCTCGCGACCGAGCGGTTTTCCACAGGGCGCGCCCCGGTCTCGACGCGGGTGTTACCCGGTGGTTAGGGTGCGCCCACCACTGAGAACTCACTGGAGAGGGGATGCCCGTGTCCGCGACGGACGACGACGCGCTGTTCGTGCTCACGGCGGCGATGCTGACGCCCGCGCAGTTCCCGAGCGTCCTGGCCGACGACTATCCGGCGGCGTGCGCCGAACTCGGGCTGGAAGCGGTGGACGAGGGCTACGGCCTCGTCTTCGGCCAGGACGGGACGGGCGCCCGGTGGACGGTGGCGATCAGCGACACGGCGCTGGTGGCGTGCGCCCTCGCCGCGTGGGACTGCGGGCTGGAGTACGACCTCTCCCCCGACGAGCGCTCCGTCGTCGCCGCGCTGCCCGGCTGGCCGCTGCCGGTCGCGGTGGCCGCGCCCGGCGTCCCCGCCCCGCACGATCCGCCGGAGGCCGACGGCGGCCCGCCGCTCTCGCCGCCGGACACCGGGACGTGGGGGCCGGCGCAGCGGCGCCTGGGGGCCGACGAGATAGCCCTCCGGTGGCGGATCTGGCGGGAACAGCTCGACGCCGGGAACGAGTCCGACGCCTCGGGCGACGCCGGCGGCTCCGGCAGCTCGGACGCGCCCGCGCAAGCCGGCCAACCGGGCGGGGCGGAAGAGGAGCCCACCGGGAAGGCGCCCTCGGATGTGCGGTCCACGGAGGAGAAGTCCACGGAGGAGAAGTCCGCGGAGGTGCGGTCCGCGGAGGAAAAGCCCGGGGAGAACAGGTCCGGCGAAGCGAGCGGAGCCTCGGATCCCGTCGTCCACGGCATCCATCCCGGGGTACGGCGTGCGCTGGAGGCCGCCCAGGGGTATCTGCGCACGCCCCCGCCACCCGGCCGCATACGCTCGACCGCCGCGGGCGAGGGCGTTCGCACCCTGCGCGTGGACGGCGAAAACTGGAGCCTGGTGGCCCGCACGGACGACATCGCCTTTGTGCTGCTTGACGAGGAGCCCGGGCAGGTGCTGCCCGTCGGCCGTGGGCCGGAGCTCCCCGGCCTGCTGGAGGCCCTGGAGAAGCTGGCCGTACGGCCCGCCTGAACCCAGGCAAGAGGCGGGACCGCGTACGGCTCAGGCGTCAGGGCCGTCCGCGCGGACCTTGCTGTCGACCTTGCGCGCGGCGATCAAAACCGGGTCCCACACCGGTGAGAACGGCGGGGCGTAGCCCAGGTCGAGACCGGTCATCTGCTCGGCGGTCATCCTCGCGGTGAGCGCCACCGCTCCGATGTCCACGCGCTTGGCCGCGCCCTCACGGCCGACGATCTGCAGCCCGAGCAGCCGTCCGGTGTGCCGCTCGGCGATGGCCTTGACCGTCATCGGGGCGGCGCCGGGGTAGTAGCCGGCCCTGCTGGTGGACTCGATGACCGCGCTGACGTACTGCAGCCCCGCGGCCCGCGCCTGGGACTCCTTCAGTCCCGTACGGGCGATCTCCAGGTCGCAGACCTTGCTGACGGCCGTGCCCACCACGCCGGGGAAGGTGGCGTAGCCGCCGCCGATGTTCGTCCCGATGACCCGGCCCTGCTTGTTGGCGTGGGTGCCCAGCGGAATGTGCTGCATCCCGCCGGAGACCAGGTTGAGGACCTCCACGCAGTCCCCGCCCGCCCAGATCACCTCTTCGCCGCGCACGCGCATCGCGCGGTCGGTGAGCAGCCCGCCGTGGGCGCCGACCGGCAGCCCCGCGTCACGGGCGAGGCCGGTGTTGGGCGTGACGCCGAGACCGAGCACGACGACGTCCGCGGGGTACTCGCCCCGGTCGGTGGCCACGGCGCGCACCCGGCCGTCCGCCCCGGTGAGCACCTCGCGCACCGGGGCTCCGGTGACGACGGTGATACCGAGGCCCTCCATGGCCTCCCGTACGAGCCGGCCCATGTCCGGGTCCAGGGTCGCCATGGGCTGCTCGGAGCGTTCGACGAGGGTGACCCGGAGCCCGTGCCGCAGCATGGCCTCGGCCATCTCCACGCCGATGTAGCCGCCGCCGACCACGACGGCGTTCCGCACGGGCCTGCTGTCGAGGGCGTCCAGGATGTCCTCGCCGTCGTCGAGGATCTGCACGCCGTGCACGCCCTCGGCGTCGATCCCGGGGATCGGGGGGCGCTTGGGAACGGCGCCGGTGGCGATGACGAGCTGGTCGTACCCCGTCCAGTCCTCCGCCCCGAAGACGTCGCGGGTGCGCACCCGCCCGCGGTCCCGGTCGATCTCCACGACCTCGGTGCCCAGCCGCACGTCGATGTCGCGGGCGCGGTGCTTCTCGGGCGTGCGGGCGATCAGCTTGTCGGGGCCGGTGGCGTCCCCGGCGATCCAGTACGGGATCCCGCAGGCGGAGTAGGAGGTGCGGCGGCCGCGTTCGAACGCGACGACCTCCAGTTCGTCCGGGCCCTTCCTCCTGCGCGCCTGCGACGCCGCCGACATCCCCGCGGCGTCCCCACCGATGACCACCAGCCGTTCCCTCATGCCCCGCAGCGTATGCGCCGCCCCGGTGTCCCGCGCGATCACCCTGGTGCCGCAGACTGGGCGCCATGGACCTGCAGATCACCGCGACCTCCCCCGACCATCCGGCGACCCTCCTCGACCTGCCGTGGAACGTGCCGCTGGAGGAGTGGCCGGAGGAGTACCTGGTGGCGCTGCCGCGCGGCATCTCACGGCACGTCGTCCGGTTCGCCCTGGCCGGCGACGAGGTCGTGGCGGTCAAGGAGGTCGGCGAGTGGGCCGCCGTCCGCGAGTACGGGCTGCTGCGCGACCTGGACCGCATGGGCATACCCGCGGTCGACGCCCTCGCCGTCGTCACCGGCCGCACCGACGGCCGCGGCGAGCCGCTGGAGCCGGTGCTGATCACCCGCCACCTGGGCGGCTCGCAGCCGTACCGGTCCATGTTCGAGACGACGATGCGCCCGGGCACGGTCAACCGGCTCCTGGACGCGCTCGCCGTGCTGCTTGTCCGGCTGCACCTGGCGGGCTTCGCCTGGGGCGACTGCTCGCTGTCGAACACCCTCTTCCGGCGCGACGCGGGCGCCTACGCCGCCTACCTGGTGGACGCCGAGACCGGGCAGATCCAGCCCAGCCTCTCGCGCGGTCAGCGGGAGTACGACATCGAGGTGGCCCGGGTGAACATCGCGGGTGAGTTGATGGACCTGGAGGCGGGCGGCTCGCTGCACCCGTCCGTGGACCCGGTCACCTTCGGCCAGGCCATCGCCGACCGGTACGGCGAGCTGTGGCACGAGCTCACCCGCGAGTCGGTGTACCCGGTGGCCAAGCGGCACTACATCGACCGGCGTATCCGGCGGCTGAACGACCTCGGTTTCGACGTCGCGGAGATGCAGATACAGAGGTCGCCCGACGGAGACGCCGTCACCTTCCTGCCCAAGGTCGTGGACGCCGGGCACCACCAGCGCCAACTGCTCCGCCTCACCGGCCTGGACGCCGAGGAGAACCAGGCCCGCAGCCTCCTCAACGACCTCGAGACGTGGATGGCCTCCCAGGAGGACTACGCCCCCGGCGACCCGCTGGGCGCCCGCCCCGAGGTGCTCGCCCACCGCTGGGTCCGCGACGTCTTCCGGCCGACGGTCCGCGCCGTGCCGCGCGAGCTGCGCGGCTCGCTGGACACCGCGCAGATCTACCACGAGCTGCTGGAGCACCGCTGGTTCATGTCCGAGCGGGCGCAGCGCGACGTGGGCCTGGACGCGGCGGTCGAGGACTACATCCACAACGTGCTCCTCCAGTCGCCGCAGGGACCCGCCGTTCCGCTGCCGCCGGAGTAGGGCCGGGCACTACTCTCGGCGGATGACCGACCGGATGACCGACCGGACCTCGCTGAGGGCCGTCTTCGACGAGGACGCCGAGCTGTACGACCGGGTCCGCCCCGGGTATCCCGCCGTGCTCTTCGACGACCTGGCCGGGGTCGCCGGACTCGGCGCCGGCGCGCGCGTGCTGGAGATCGGCTGCGGAACCGGACAAGCCACCGTGCCACTCGCGGAGCGCGGGTTGCGCGTCACGGCCGTAGAGCTGGGAATGTCGATGGCGGCGGTCGCCCGGCGCAGGCTGGCCAGGTTCCCCGACGCCGAGGTGGTCGTCTCCGCCTTCGAGGACTGGCCGCTCCCGGACGAGCCGTTCGACTCCGTCGTCTCGGCCACGGCGTTCCACTGGATCGACCCCGCCGTGGCCGTCGTGAAGTCCGCCGACGCGCTGCGGGCCGGCGGGGTGCTGGCCGTCATCGGCACCCATCACGTGGACGGCGGCACCCGGGCCTTCTTCGCGGACGTGCAGGAGTGCTACGAGCGCTTCGACCCGGCGACGCCCCCGGGCCTGCGGCCGCGCGCGGCGGCCCTCGTCCCCGCCGACAGCGAGGAGACCGACCGCTCCGGGCGCTTCGGGCCGGCCGTCTTCCACCGCTACGAGCGCGAAGTGCCGTACACCACCGCCGAGTACCTCGGCCTGCTGCTGAGCTACTCCAACCATCGCGCCCTGCCCGCGGCGCGGCGCGAAGCCCTGCTGTCCTGCATCCGGGCACTGGCCGACGGCCGCTACGGCAGCCGCATCGTCAAGCGGTACCTGACGGAACTGCGGATCACGCGGCGGCTGTGACGGACCGCCGCCGGTACGCGGGTCATCCGGGCGTGCCCGCGGGGCCGCGCGTCGCCGAGACCGTCAGTCGTACGTAGTCCACGACCGGCTCCGGCAGGCGTTGGGCGACCGCCCGGACGAAGGCCTCGTGCTCCCGGCGGGGAAGGCGTTCCAACTGGCCGCCGAGGACGACGACGGCCAGGTAGGACAGCAGTTGCGGGCCCGGTTCGAGACGGGCGGGGTCGGGCATGAGGGTGACCTGGACGTCAGTGAACCCGGCGTCTGTCAGGCGCCGTTCGGTCTCCTCGACGCCCGCGAAGTTCCACACGCCGGGCTGCGGGCCGAGGACGTCGTCGACGGCTGCCGAGACGCCCGCGATGTTGCCGAGTCCGCCGCATTCGGCGACCAGGCGTCCGCCGGGGCTCAGGACGCGTGCGATACCGCGGAAGAGCGCGGCGTGGTCAGGGATCCAGTGGAAGGTGGCGACGCTGGTGACGGCGTCCACGGTCCCGGTCACGGGGAGCGGGCCGGTGATGTCGGCGTGCACGACCTCGACGCGCTCCAGACGTCCGGCCAGGCGCCGGCGGAGCTGCTCCAGCATGCGCTGTGAGCCGTCGAGGGCGACGACGCGGCCGTGCGGGAGCAGGCCGAGCAGCGCCTCCGTGTCGCGTCCGGTGCCGCAGCCCAGGTCGAGCACGCGCTCGTCGCCGCGCGGCGCGAGGCGGTCCAGGGTCCTGCGGCCCCACTGCGCGTGGGGCAGCGGCAGGCTGTCGTACGTGGTGGCGTCCCATTCCCGCGTCATGACCTCCACGCTAGCCACAAGCGTCCACCAAGTGATACCCATATCTCGCATTGTGATCAGCCCGCAAGGGATGCACCGGCAGCATCGGAGGAGCGAGCATGACGGGGATCGGGGTACGGCCCGTGGGATGGGTGACCGGAGGCCGGGTACCGGTCGAGGACGACGACTAGGGCGGCGTCGAGGCGGTGATCCGGCTGGACGGGGAGCGGTTCGGGCCCGAGGCGCTGTACGGCCTGGACGCCTTCTCCCACCTCGAGGTCGTCTTCCACTTCGACCGGGTTCCCGAGGAGCGGGTCGAGACCGGCGCGCGCCGTCCGCGGGGCAACGAGCAGTGGCCGCTGATCGGCATCTTCGCCCAGCGCGGCAAGAACCGGCCCAACCGCCTGGGGGTGTCGCGTTGCAGGATCTCGCGTGTCGACGGGCTGGACGTCCACGTCGTGGGGCTCGACGCGGTGGACGGGACGCCGGTACTCGACCTCAAGCCGTGGATGGCCGAGTTCGGCCCGAGGGAGACGGCGTTTCAGCCCGCGTGGGCCACCGAGTTGATGCGCGACTACTACTGAGCGCCCCTGAGGTGAGCGGCGGCGCCACGTTCACCGGCGTCCCCGACGGCACGTACAAGGACGCGGCGACCGGCGCGGTGTGAACCCTGACCGGCGGGAGCCTGTCGGTCGACGCACCCGGCAAGGGCAACCTGCGCGTGCACGTACTCGACCTGGGCGGGGACAACGCCGCGCCGGACAAGGTCGGCGCGGACGGCCGTACCTGCGCCCGCGCCCGCGGGACGTACCCGCGGGCGTGGGCCGGGGAACACGGGCTCGGGCCGGGGAACACGGGCGGGCGCGGGGACGCGGAGAAGGCATCCGGGTGAGGCCGACGGCTCGCCCGGCGTGTCCGCTCCACGCAATCCGGTCATATGAGCTGATGTTCATTTCATGGGTTCACACCGTGCGGCCAAGCACGCGCGTCGCCGCGTGGCCGGAGCTCCACGGCGTGCCGCCCGCGTCTGGGCGACGGCCGCCGGGACGGCCGGTGTCGTCGCCGTGGCCGCCCTCGGGGTGCACAGCGCGATCATCCACACCGACCCGCCCTCCGTCCACGCCCGCCCCGCGCCGAGCCCCCAGCTCATGCCCTTCCCCGACCTGGCCGCCCGGGCCAGGCTGCAGCGCGTCCCGCTCTACCCGGCCCACGAGCCGGCCATCGTCTCACGCGAGAGCTGGGGGGCCGACGAGTCGCTGCGCACCGAGCCCCCGCACTACAGCACCACGGTCAAGGCGGTGTTCCTGCACCACACCGACAGCGACAACGACTACACGTGCGCGGACGTGCCCGAGATCATCCGCGACATCTACTCCGGCCACATCCAGAGCCGCCACTGGGACGACGTCGCCTACAACTTCTTCGTCGACAAGTGCGGCACGATCTACGAGGGGCGCGCCGGCGGCTCCGACCGCCCCGTCACCGGGGCGCACTCGATCGGCTTCAACAAGGACACCATGGGCATCGCCGCGATCGGCACCTACGACGCCAAAGGCAGCGTGCCGCAGGCGATGACCGAGGCGATCGCCCGGGTCGCCGCCTGGAAGCTCGGGCTGTCCGACATCGATCCCCGGGGCAAGGTGACCCTGGTGTCCAGCAGCAGCAAGAGCCGCTTCAAGAAGGGCAAGCGGGCGGTCTTCCACGTCGTCGCGGGCCACCGCGACGCCTACATGACCGACTGTCCCGGCAAGGAGTTGTACGCCAAGCTCCCGGAGATCCGGACCGAGGCCGCCAGGCTCCAGGGCCGCCCCCCGCTGCGCGCCGCGAAGACCAAGGGCTGACTCCTCCGACCCCCGCTGCGCGCCGCGAGGAGCAAGGGCTCCGACCCGTTCCGCCGCCGGGTCAGCGGGGCGCGAGCGCCAGCAGCGCGACGTCGTCGCCCACCGCGCCCGCGTACCGGCGCAGGTCCTCCCAGACCGCGTCCACGACCGCCTCCGGGGAGGGGTCGGCGCCCTCGGCGAGCCGGGCGGCGAGGCGTTCGGCGAGCGGGTAGAAGGTGCCCGAGGCGTCGCGCGCCTCGGTGACGCCGTCGGTGTACGCGAGGATCACGTCCCCCGGCAGCAGGGGCACCACCGCCGGCAGGGCCGGTGCCTGTCCGGACAGCCCGACGCCGAGCGGCGGACCGGGTTCGCACTCCAGCTCCAGCACCTCGCGGCCGCGCAGCAGCAGGGCGGGCGGGTGCCCCTGGCAGACCAGCCGCACCCATGACCCGTCGTCGGGGAACTCCAGCAGCAGGGCGGTGGCGAACAGCTCGGCGTCCCCGGCGGCGTCCAGGCACAGCCGCCGTTCGAGGCGCCCCGCCACACCGCACAGCTCCCGCTGGTCGAGGACGGCCTCACGGAAGGCGCCGAGCAGCGCCGCGACCGTGCCGACCGCGGCGAGGCCGTGCCCCTGGACGTCGGCGACCAGCGCCCGTACGCCGTGGGGCCCTGGCCGCACGTCGTACAGGTCGCCGCCCACCAGGGTGCCGCGCTGCGCGGCCCGGTACAGGCCCGCGCAGCGCACCTCCCCCACTCTGCCGGGCACGGGGGCGAGGACGGCGAGCTGCGCCGCCTCGGCCACCGACCGGGCCAGCACCAGGCGGCCCCGGAAGCGCTGCTGCAGCGCGGCGATGACCACGCTCAGGGCACCGATGAGCACGACAGCGCCGAGTTCCGCGCCGACCAGTGTCCCCGAGCCCACCACGGGGAGCTCCATGACGGCCACGACCGCGGCGGCCACGACCGCGGTGCCCGCCACCCCGTAGGTGAGCGCGGCAAGGGGGGCGACCGCCGCGTAGTAGGCGCCGAGTTCCACGTTGCCGGGGGTGACGCCCTGGGCCAGGATCAGCGCGGCGAGCAGGACGACCGGCAGCAGGCGCAGCCAGCGCGGCGGTGCACCGATCCGCAGTGTGCCGTCCTCGGCCGTGGCCGTGCCCATGCAGGCACCGTAACCGCGCGTGGCACGGGCCGCGCGTCTCAGCCGGTGGCCGCCGCCGCGACGAGCTCCGGGTGGTGCTTGCGGGCGACCTCGGGGTGGGCGCGCAACCAGCCCTTGAGCTCGTTGCGGCCGTACTCGGCGAAGAGCGGGTTGGCCGGGTCCCGGGTGGCGCCGGGTGCGCGGTGGGCGTGCTCGAACGGGAGCGGGGCCACGCGCGCGTCGAGGCGGGGGTTGTAGAAGAAGGGCACGGAGTAGCGCTCGCGGGCGCCGGCCGGGCTGACCACGCGGTGGTTGGTCGCCTTGAGATAGCCGTCGGTGGCGACCTCCAGCAGCTCGCCCAGGTTGACGACGAAGGCACCGGGCAGCGGCGGCACGTCGTGGAAGCGGCCGTCGAAGCGCTCCACCTGCAGGCCGCCGACCTCGTCCTGGAGCAGCAGGGTGAGGAAGCCGTAGTCCTTGTGCGCGCCGACGCCCTGGTCGTCGCCGGAGGGGGCGGTCCCCGGGTAGCGGACGAGCTTCAGGTGCAGGTGCGGCTCGTCGGCGAAGGCCCCGTCGTAGAAGTCCTCGGGGGCGCCGATGGAGGCGAGCAGTTCGTGCAGCAGCCGGTGGGCGACGCCGCTGAGCCGGTCGATCCAGGCCAGCGAGAGTTCGCGGAGCTCGGGCAGGGCGGCGGGCCACTGGTTCGGACCCTCCAGCCACCAGTACGGGGGCTCTCCGGCGGCCGGGACGTGCTGCGGGCGTTCGGCGCCGATGTCGAGCTGGTCGCGCCAGTCCTGGCTGCCGCCGGTGCGCTCGTCGCCGGTGCGGGTGTAGCCGCGGAAGTGCGGGGAGTTCAGGTTGCCGATGGCGAGCCGGTCGGCCTCGGGCAGGGCGAAGAACGCGCGGATCACCCGCATCAGGGCGGCGGTCTCCTCGGCGGTCACGCCGTGACCGGTGAGCTGGAAGAAGCCGACCTCGTGCGCGGCCGAGTGCAGTTCGCGGTGGAGCCGGGCGCGCGCCTCGGGGCCGCGGTCCGCGGCGGAGAAGTCGATCACGGGAAGCTGGAGCGTCATGGTGTGTTGTCCGCAGGGTGAGGACCCGGCACACGCCGGGGGGGCGGCCGGACGCCGCGGACGGGGTCCTGGTGGGACGGCGTCGCGGGGCCGAGTGGGAGGAAGAAGGCGGGGGGGTCAGCCGCTGCGGCGACAGGACATGCTCGTGACGCGGACGAAGTCCACATGCCGGCGGCGCACGAGCAAGAGCATGGGCCAAGGGTACTGCGCAGCGTCGTCGCCGACGGTGACGCATGTCACGCCGCCCCATGACCCGGCCGGTACGGGCGTGGGGCGACGCCATGGTCGCGCCGGGCGCGGGCGGCAACGATGTGGCGGCAGCCATCCCCGACGTGCAAATGGAGGCTCCCCATGCGCCCCTGGAGGGGCGTCCCCCTGCTCGCCGCCGCCGTGCTCGGGCTCGGCGCCGCAGCGGTCCCCGCCGGTGCGGAGGCGGCCGCGGGCACGGCCGGGCACTGCGCCCGGCTGGACCGGGTCACCGTGCCCGGCGCCGAGCACCAGCAGAAGGCCTGCCTGCCCGACATGACGACCACCGCGCTGGCGGGCACCGCGTACACCGACACCGCCGACCAGGCGGGGCTGGCGGCGGCCGGCACCACCCGCCCGTCCGGCGTCCCGGGCGTGCAGGTCGACGGCTACTTCCCGGACACGTCGGGTTTCAACACCACGCACGGCTGGCAGCACGACGCCCAGTTCGTGCTGCGGCTGCCGGACCGCTGGAACGGCGGCCTGATCGTCACCGGCGCGCCGGGCACCCGCAAGCAGTACTCGCTCGACGTGCTGATCTCCGACTGGGCGATCGCGCGGGGCTACGCCTTCGCCTCCACGGACAAGGGCAACAGCGGCCCGGACTTCTACACCGACGGCCGCCGCCCGGGTGACGCCATGGCCGAGTGGAACCGGCGCACGACCCAGCTCACGGTGGCCGCGAAGGCGGCGGTGGCCTCGCGCTACGGCCGCACGCCGCACCGTACCTACATGACCGGCATCTCCAACGGGGGCTACCTCACCCGCTGGCAGCTGGAGCATCACCCGGCCCTCTACGACGGCGGAGTGGACTGGGAGGGCACGCTCTGGACCGCGGACGGTCCCAATCTGCTGACCTCGCTGCCGGTCACGGTGGCCCGCGCCCAGGGCCGGGCCACCGACGCCGACCTGCTGGCGGCCGGGTTCGCGCCCGGCTCGCAGTTCCTGTGGGCCTACCACCAGCAGGCGTACTGGGGCCTGACCCAGAAGGTCTACCGGGCCGAGTTCGACCCCTCCTACGACGCGGCCTGCCCGGGCGCGAGAGCGGGTGCGACCGTGCCGGAGATCCTCGCGCCCTGCGCGTCGGACGCCGACTACGACTACGCCGCGCGTCCGGCCGCCGTGCACCGGGCCGTGGGCCGGGTGTCGCTCACCGGACGCATCGGGAAGCCGATGATCACGCTGCACGGCACCCTGGACACGCTGCTGCCGATCGCCACCGATTCGGACGTCTACACCCGCATGATCGACTCCGCGGGCCGGGGCGCGCTGCACCGCTACTACACGATCGAGGGCGGCAACCACGTCGACGGCCTCTATGACACGTACCCGGACCGGCTGCGCCCGATCCTGCCCTGCTACCGGGCCGCGTTCGACGCGCTGACCTCGTGGGTGGAGCGGGGCCGGACACCGCCCGCGGACCGCACGGTGCCCCGGCCGGCGAGCGGGGACGTGGTCAACTCCTGCGCGCTGTCCTGAGGTCAGACCCGCTCGAGCGGACGGTGCGGCCCTTCGGGCAGCTCGACGGCGATCGGGTCGCCGGGCCGCACCTCTCCACCGCGCAGGACCACGCCCATGATCCCGCCCTTGCGGACGATCGCGCCGTCCTCGCCCCGCCCGACGACCTGCTTGAGCAGGCCCTGCTGGAAGCCGTCGATCTGCAGGCAGGGGTTGCGCAGCCCGGTCACCTCGACGACGGCGTCCGCGCCGAGCCGCAGCCGCGTCCCGACGGGCAGGCCCAGCAGGTCGACGCCGCGCGTGGTGACGTTCTCGCCGAGCTCGCCCGGGGCGACCTCGAAGCCGGCCGTGCGCAGCTCGTCGTGGAGCTCGCCGTGGATGAGGTGGACCTGGCGCAGGTTGGGCTGCGTCGGGTCCTGGGCCACCCGTGAGCGGTGCTGCACCGTCACCCCGAGGTGTGCGTCGCCCTCCACGCCGAGCCCGGTCAGCAACCGGATCCTGTCGCGGGCGGGCTTGCTGAAGTGGTGTCCCTCGTCGCGGCTGACGGCGGTGACGGTCGCGGTCATGGGCGGCCTGCTCCCCCTCGGTCGGTCGGTCGGTCGTGCGATCATTCCAACGAGAAGATTCATTGAACTTTCAATTTATGGCGTACTCTGAGGTCATGTCTGTTCGCCGTCTGAACCATGCCGTGCTCTACATCCGCGACGTCGCGCGGTCCGTCGAGTTCTACACCGCCGTACTCGGCTTCGAGGTCGCCGCGGAGATCCCCGGCCGCGCCGCCTTCCTCAGCGCCCAGGGCACGCTCAACGACCACGACCTCGGCCTGTTCGCCATCGGCCCGGACGCGCCCGGCCCCGAGCAGGGCCGCGTCGGGCTCTACCACCTGGCCTGGGAGGTCGGCACACTCCGTGAACTGGCCGATACCGCCCGGCTGCTCACCGAGCGGGGCGCGCTCGTCGGCTCCAGCGACCACGTCGTGTCGAAGTCGCTGTACGCCAAGGACCCGGACGGCAACGAGTTCGAGGTCATGTGGCGCGTCCCCCGAGAGGACTGGCCCGAGGGGCAGGAACTCACCGGCCCGCTCCCTCTCGACATGCAAGCGGCGCTGGAGCATTGGGGCCCCGACCTCAGGACCGGCGCCGCCGCGGGCTCCGTCACCTGAGCGGCGGTGGGCCGCAGCCCGCGCGCCGTCACTTGCCGATCTGACGCCTGCCGGCACGGCGCAGCCTGCGCCGCTGGGAAGGGTCCAGGGTCAGGTAGGCGGCCACGGGGACACCCACGATGACCAGCAGCGCCAGCCACGCGGGCAGGACCCACAACAGGATCAGGCCGACGGCCACGCCGCCGACGGCGACCTTCGCGCGATTGGACATCTTCCCGCCTCCGTCTGCGGCGCGTGCCGCACTCACTGGAGTAAACGCGGCATCGCGGGCCGCGGTTCCCGGTACGGCGCGCCCTGCCCGGCCTCACGGGCAGGGCGCGGCCGTCGGGCCTCACTCGTGGTGGCGTTCGGTCAGTTCCCTCGGTTCCTGTGGGGGCGCGTCCGGCCCCGTCGTGCGCTCGGGGGCGGCCTCCGGCGGGTCGGCGGGGGCCGTCGGCCGCTCGCGGTGGCGGGCCGCCTCGGCGCGAACGAGCGCGCCCAGGGCTGCGTAGATGTCCACGGGCATGGTGGGGTCCCTCCTGCGGGTTTCTGTCCTCTGACGGGCATCGCTGCGGTCCGCCGCGCGGGCGGCGGCGGCCGGGAGCCGTCAGCAGCGCAGGACGAGGTACAGGTGGTCGGGTCTGCCCGCGGGGGCGACGTGCCGGGCGGGACCGCGGAGCGCGGCACCGACGGGATCCGGGGGGAGGGTGTCGTGGACGACGTCGGCGGCGTGCCCCTGGACGGTTCCGGCACGCTGCTGGGGGCCCGCCTGCGGGGCGGCACGCCGCCCGACGCTCGCCGGGAGGTGGTGTGTCTGGGTGCCGGGTTCGTCCGTGGCGACGGCGACGGCCGCCGCCGACGCCGGCGACTGCAGGGCCGCGGTCGTCGGTGCGCACATCGCGTGGAGCAGACAGACCAGTGCCGCGAAAAGCCCGACCGCGGCCCCTGCCGGGGCCCGACGGGGACGTCCCGCTGCGGCATGCGGCATGCGCTGCTCCTCCGGATGCGTACCCCCCACTCTTAACCGGGCACGCGCCCGGCCCACCTGACGCACTACGCCGATCGACGCGCACGTTCACTCGGCGGGCGCAATGCGCGACGCTACCGGGGCTGGGCCGGGCCGGTGCGGTGCGGGTGGGCTGCGGTCGCCAGTCCAGGACGTCCAGCCCCGCAGGCCTCACCCCCGGCCCGCCCTCGCACCCCCTGCAGGCCCGCCCCCCGCGCGGGACACCCGGGTGGGGGATCCGCCGCAGGCGCGGGTACTCGCAGGCGACGAGGGGGCGCGCCGGGGGGCCTCGGGGGGGCGGCGTGCCCCACCCGGTACGATCGAGCCCGGCACGCCGCCCGGAACCTCGCGGACGTGCCCCCGCCCCCCGCGTGCCCGACCAGGACGGGGCGGCGGCCGGGTCGCCGCCGGGAACCGCCACAGCGGAGAGGTGGCGCTCGGCAACTCGCCCCCGCTCAGGCTCCCCGGTACCGGGTGAAGGCGGGGAACGCCGCCGCGAGACCGAGCATCACGACCACGACCAGCACACCGCCCACGGCGACCGCGCCGCGCGTCCCGAAGGCGGAGCCGGCCGTGCCGTGCAGGAGGTCGGCCAGCCGGGGACCGCCCGCGACAACCACGGTGAAGACGCCCTGCATACGCCCGCGCATGTCGTCGGTCGCGACCGACTGCAGGATGGCGCTGCGGAACACCATCGAGACCATGTCCGCGAATCCGGCCAGTGCCAGGAAGCCCGCGGCCCACCACAGGCTGCCGCTGAGCCCGAGACCGGCGATCGCCACGCCCCAGCCGCAGACCGCGATGACGACCATCAGGCCGTGGCGCTTCGCGCGCGAGAAGGTGCCCGAGAACAGTCCCCCGGCGACGGCGCCGATGGGAATGGCCGCGTACAGCAGGCCGAGGGCGAAGCCCTCGTTCCAGGAGGCGTACGTGGTGTCGGCGAGCTGCGGGAACAGGGCACGCGGCATGCCGAAGACCATGGCGACGATGTCGGCGAGGAAGGACAGCAGCAGGATCCGCTGCACGGTGATGTAGCGGAAGCCGGCGCCGACCTCGCGCCAGCCGCCGCGCCGGGCGACGGGCGCCCCGTTCGCCTCCAGGGGCGGCAGCGCGGGCAGTCGCCACACCGCCCACACGGTCACGGTGAGGGCGATCGCGTCGATGAGGTAGAGGTCGGCCAGGCCGATGACGGGTATCAGCACGCCGGCAAGCAGCGGGCCGACGATCAGGCCGGTCTGCATGACGGTCGAGCCGAGCGCGATGGCGGCGGGCAGTTCCCCGGCGGGCACCAGGCGGGCGATGGCGGCACTGCGCGCGGGGGCATTCATGCCGGCCGCGGCCTGCTGGGCGGCGAGCAGCACCATGAGCAGCCAGACGGAGTGCGCGCCCGCGAACGCCTGCACCCAGAACAGCAGCGAGGTGGCGGCGATGGCGATGTTCGTGAACAGCATCAGCTTGCGTCGGTCCACGCTGTCGGCGACGGCCCCGCCCCACAGGGCGAAGACCACCAGCGGGACCAGCCCGGCGAGGCTGGAGTAGCCGACCCACGCGGACGAGCCGGTGATGTCGTAGATCTGCTTGGGCACGGCGACGGCGGTGAGTTGGCTGCCCACCGCGGTCACGGTGGTGGAACTCCACAGGCGGCGGTAGGCGGGGTGGCGCAGGGGACGCGTGTCCATGAGCCAGCGCCCCCGGCGGGCGCCTCGGTCGTCGGTGCCCGGGTCGGCCGCCGTGACGCGGTCCGCGGTGGGTTCGTCGGCGGGGGCGTCCTCGGAGGTCTTCTTGGTGCTGTCCACGGGTGCTGTTGCTTCCTCGTACAACTATCGCTGACTTGCTGACACTACCCGCCCTCCCTCGCCGGGTGTGAGGGCGGACGGGCAGGCCCTGGTCAGCGCCCCGCGGGCGCGGTCCGCGCGTTGTGGCGCGGGGAGAGCGGGACGTCGGCGGCGCGCCGCGCGACGGACGCGTGCGGGGTCGTGGCGGCCAGGACGGCGCGTTCACGCGTTCGGACCAGCCCGGCGGTCCCCCGTGCACGATCTGTGATGACCTGGTTACGCAGCTGAGGGCGACGGCGTGACCGCTCCCTGCCGGGGCGCGGCACTCGGTCCCGCCCCCGCGGCCGCTCACCGATGCCGACCAGCCCCGCGTCTCGCAACGGGCGGAAACGAAGGCGTGGCGATGAAAGCTGTCCCGGCCACCGGCCGAATACCCGGGCGCGGACTGCTCTGCGCGCTCGCCGTACTGGTCGCCTTCGGGCTGCTGCTCGCCACGTGCACGGCCGCGACGCACACGCGCCGGACCGCCGGGCCCCTCCCCACCCAGGCGGCCTCCGCGAACGCGGTGGCCGGCGCGATCCGCGTGGACCTGCGGCGCTACTACACGCAGAAGCTGCGCTGGAGGCCCTGCCACGACCGGGCGTTCCAGTGCGCGAATCTCAGGGTGCCGCGGGACTACGCGCACCCGGCGGCGGGCGACATCGCCCTGGCCGCGATCCGCAGGCCGGCGAGCGGTCGCGGTGCCGCCCGCATCGGCGCCCTCCAGATCAACCCCGGCGGGCCCGGCCTGTCCGCCGTCGACGATCTGCGCTCCTACGCCGACACGTACTCCCCCGCCCTGCGCGCCGCGTACGACCTGGTCGCGGTCGACCCGCGCGGTGTCGGGCACAGCACACCGGTGGACTGCGGCGCCGCCAGACCCCCGGGCGCCGGGACACGGGGAACGCCCGCTTCGGACGAGGCCGGGCTCATCGACACCTGGGCCGCCTACCACGCGGAGGTCGCCGCGGACTGCGCCCGGCACGCCGGGCGGCTGCTGCCGCACGTGGGCACCCTCGACGCGGCCCGGGACATGGACGTCGTACGCGCCGCGCTGGGCGAGGAGCGCCTGCACTTCCTGGGGTTCTCCTACGGCACCTATCTGGGCGCCACGTACGCCGACCTCTTCCCCTCCCGCGTCGGCCGTGTCGTCCTGGACGGCGCCGTCGACCCGGCCATGGACGGCTACCACGCCTACCTCAACCAGGCCCGCGGCTACCAGATCGCCTGGGAGTCCTTCGCCGCCGACTGCGCCCGCCGCGGGCACTGCCCGGTCGGCCGTTCCGTCAAGGAGGCGGGCCGCACCCTGGACGCCCTCGTGGCCGCACTCGACCGCGCGCCCGTGCGGCAGGGCAAGGACGACCGCCTCGACGGCGAGACCTTGCTCGGGGCGGTCGTCACCGCGTTGCGCGCGCCCGACTGGAGGACGCTGCGCGCGGTGCTCGACGGAGTGCGGGCCGGTGACACCACCATGCTGCGGGAGCTCGTGGGCTCCGTGGACGACACCGCGCCCGGTGACGAGTCCATGACGGCGGTCAACTGCCTGAGCTCCGCGCTCGAATCGCGGTCGACCCCCGCCCAGGCGCTGGCGGCGCTGCCCGAATTCCTGCGGGCCTCAGCCCAGTTCGGAGCCTTCTACAACGAGGACCTGTCGACGTGCGCGCATTGGCCGGCGCGGCCGACGCAGGTCCCGCGCCGCGTCAGCGCCCGTGGCGCCGGCCCGATCCTCGTGATCGGCACCACCCGCGACCCGGCCACCCCCTACGACCAGGCCCAAGCGCTGGCCGCCCAGCTCACCTCGGGACGGCTCCTCACCTGGGACGGCGACGGGCACACCGCCTACCAGCGCGGCAGCCGCTGCGTCGACACGACCGTCGACGACTACCTGCTGCACGGTCTGCTCCCGCCCGCCGGCGCGGTCTGCCGCTGACGCGACCACCCGCACCGCCTTCCGCGCGGCGCACAGAAAGGTGTGGCCATGAACGGACCCCGACGCAGGCTCCGCGGCTTCCTCGCCGTGCTCGGCAGCTGCGGGCTGCTGCTCACGGCGTGCGCGGCGGGCGACCTCCGGCGGACGCCCGCCCGGGCGCTGGCCGAGGGCGCCGCCACCGCCGTACCGGCGGAGCTGGGGCGCTATTACGGGCAGCGGCCGGACTGGAAGGCCTGTACCGCGGTGCCGTCGTTCCAGTGCGCCACCATCAGGGTGCCGCTGGACTACGAGCGCCCCGCGGGGGGCGACATCACGCTGGCGGCGATACGGCAGAGGGCCACCGGGAACGGCGCCGCGCGCGTCGGATCGCTGCAGATGAACCCCGGCGGACCGGGCTCGTCCGCGATCGCCTACCTCCTCGGCAACGTCGGCTCCTTCTCCCCCGCGGTGCGCGCCGCGTACGACCTGGTGGCGGTCGACCCGCGCGGTGTCGGGAACAGCACACCGGTGGACTGCGCCACCGACGCCCCCACGGCCGCCCCGGACGCCGGCGCGCGCAGGGCGGACATCGCCGCCTGGGCCGCGGACTTCGCGGAGATCGCGGCCGCATGCCGGCGGCACGCGAGCCGGTTGCTGCCGCACGTGGGCACCCTGGACGCCGCGCGCGACATGGATGTCGTGCGCGCCGTACTGGGCGACGAGCGGCTCCACTACCTGGGCTTCTCCTACGGCACCTACCTCGGCGCCACCTACGCCGAGCTCTTCCCCTCCCGCGTGGGCCGCATGGTCCTCGACGGCGCCGTCGACCCCGCCCTCGACGGGTACGACTTCACGATCGGCCAGGCCCGGGGCTACGAGGTCGCCTGGAAGTCCTTCGCCACCGAGTGCGCCACCCGGCCCGACTGTCCCGTGGGCCACTCGGTCCAGGAGGCCGGCCGCATCCTCAACGCCCTAGTGGCCATGCTGAACCGCACCCCCCTGCGGCAGGGCAAGGACATCACCGTCACGGGAGACGCCCTCCTCGGCGCGGTCATCCTCGGGCTCAGGTTGCCGGCCTGGGAGGCGCTGCGCGCCGCGCTGGCGGGGGTGCGGGCCGGTGACACCACGGCCGTGCAGGCACTCCTTGGCGTCGACGAGGAGACCGAGGCGGGCGACCAGTCGTACTACGCGGCGTCGTGCCTGAGCGCCACGCTGGGCACGTGGTCGACCGTCGCGCAGGCGCGGGCGGCGCTGCCCGCATTCCGCCGCGCCGCTCCGCAGTTCGGCGAGTACTACGCCGGGACCCTGCCGATGTGCACCCAGTGGCCCGTCCCTCCGAACCAGTCCGCGCACCGCGTCACCGCGGCGGGCGCCGCACCGATCCTGGTCGTGGGCACCCTCCGCGACCCGGCCACCCCGTACTCCTGGGCCCAGGCGCTCGCCCGGCAGCTCTCCTCCGGGCGGCTGCTCACCTGGGACAGCGACGGGCACACCGCGTACCACCGGGGCAGCACCTGCGTCGAGAGCGCCGTCGACGACTACCTGACACGAGGTCAGCTCCCACCCGCCGGCACGGTCTGCGTCTGACGGGCGGTGGCCGCCGTGCGGGCCACGGGTACGCGGTCCGGCCGGCGCGGGCGCATCGCGGCAGGGCTGCTGAGCGCCTGCCTGGTGCTGACCGCCTGTTCGTCCCAGCGCCCGCATCGGCCGGCGGCCGCGGACCGGTCCCCGTCGCCGTCCGCGTCCGCCCCGGCCGCTCCGGTCGCCTCCGCAGCCTCGGCGGCGGCGTCGGTGGCGGCCTCGGCTGCACCACCGGACGTGTCCCGCTACTCCCGGCAAGAGCTCGACTGGCGGCCCTGCCGGGAGGCGGCGTCGTTCCAGTGCACCACGGTGAGGGTGCCCCTGGACTACGGCCGTCCGCGGGCGGGCGACCTCCGGCTGGCGGTCGTCCGCCACAGGGCCACCGGTCCGCCCGCGGACCGCATCGGCTCGCTGCTGCTCAATCCCGGCGGACCCGGGGTGTCGGCGGTCGACGACCTGATGTCCTTCGGCGACGGCTTCTCCCCCGCGATACGTGCCGCGTACGACCTGGTAGGCGTCGACCCCCGGGGCGTGGGGCGCAGCGCCCCGGTCGACTGCGGGACCGGCACCCCGCTCCCCGGGACCCACGGCCCCGAGCCGGGCTTCGCGCTGATCGCCGACGCGTGCGCACGGCACGCGGGCCGGCTCCTGCCCCACGTCGGCACCACCGACGCCGCCCGGGACATGGACGTCGTACGGGCGCTGCTCGGCGACGACCGGCTGAACTTCCTCGGCTACTCCTACGGCAGTTACCTGGGCGCCACCTACGCCGAACTCTTCCCCTCCCGTGTCGGCCGCATGGTCCTCGACGGCGCCATCGACCCGGGCATGGGCGCCTACCACGCCACCCTCGGCATGGCACGCGGCTACCAGGCGGCCTGGGATGCCTTCGCCGCCGACTGCGTCGCCCGGCCCGGTTGCCCGGTCGGCCACTCGCTCCCGAAGGCGGGCCACGTCCTGGACGACCTGGTCGCGCGATTCGACGAAGCCTCCCGGGCAGAGGGCGGCCACGGCACCTCCCCCACCGGTGACGATCTGCTCACCGCGGTCACCTCGGCACTCGCGGCTCAGGCGTGGGGCGGACTGCGCTCCCTGCTCCGGGAGGTGATGGCAGGTGACCCCGCCGCCTGGCGACGGCTGCTCGGCACGGACGGCGACGGAGCACCGGGTGAGCAGTCCCTCACCGCGATCAACTGCCTGAGCTCCGCGCTGGGGCCACGGGCGACCGCCGAGCAGACACGTGCGGCGCTGCCGGAGTTCCGCCGCGCGGCTCCCCAGTTCGGCGTGTACTACGCCGGGTTCCTCCCGATGTGCACCCACTGGCCGGCCCGGCCGACCCAGGTGCCGCACCGCGTCACCGCGCGCGGCGCCGGGCCCATCCTCGTGATCGGCACCACCCGTGACCCCGCCACCCCCTACGACCAGGCCCGGGCGCTGGCCGCCCAGCTCTCCTCCGGACGACTCCTCACCTGGGACGGCGACGGGCACACCGCCTACCGGCGCGGCAGCCGCTGCGTGGACGCCGCGGTCGACCGGTACCTGCTGAACGGCCGGCTCCCGCCCGTCGGCACCGTCTGCCGCTGAGAGAACGCCGAAGCGCGCTCCCCCGGACCCTCGGGGAGAGCGCGCCTCACGCGGGGAGATCAGCCCCGGCGGCCGTTGCCTCCGCCGAGGCCCTTGTCCAGACCGGCGCGGCGCAGGGCGTCGGCCATGGCCCCGCCGGGGGCCGGGCGGTCGCGGTCACCGCGGGACTGGCGGGGCGGGTTGCCGCCCCGGCGGTCGGGACGCGGACCGCGTTCCTGGCGGCCGCCGCCGGCGTTGCCCTTGGGCGCGCCCGCCTCGTCCTCCAGGCGGAGGGTCAGGGAGATGCGCTTGCGCGGGATGTCGACGTCGAGAACCTTGACGCGGACGATGTCGCCTGGCTTGACCACCTCGCGCGGGTCGCTCACGAAGTTCCTGGACATCGCCGAGACGTGCACGAGCCCGTCCTGGTGGACGCCGATGTCCACGAAGGCGCCGAAGGCCGCGACATTGGTGACGACACCCTCGAGGACCATGCCGGACTCGAGGTCCTTGAGCTCCTCGACCCCCTCCTTGAAGGCGGCGGTCTTGAAGGCGGGCCGCGGGTCGCGTCCCGGCTTCTCGAGTTCGGAGAGGATGTCGGTGATCGTCGGCAGACCGAAGGTGTCGTCGACGAACTCCTGCGGCCTCAGCCCGCGCAGCACCGTGCCGTTGCCGATGAGCGCCTTGATGTCGGTGCCCGCCGCCGTGCTCATGCGTCGTACGACGGGGTAGGCCTCGGGGTGCACGCTGGAGGCGTCCAGCGGGTCGTCGCCGTCGGGGATCCGCAGGAAGCCGGCGCACTGCTCGTACGCCTTCGGGCCGAGCCGGGCCACGTCCTTCAGAGCAGTGCGCCGCCGGAACGGGCCGTTGGCGTCACGGTGGGCGACGATGTTGGCGGCCAGGCCCTCGGTGATGCCGGAGACGCGGCGCAGCAGCGGCACGGAGGCCGTGTTGACGTCGACGCCGACACCGTTCACGCAGTCCTCGACGACCGCGTCGAGGGAGCGCGAGAGCTTCACCTCGGACAGGTCGTGCTGGTACTGGCCGACGCCGATCGACTTGGGGTCGATCTTGACGAGTTCGGCGAGCGGGTCCTGGAGGCGGCGGGCGATGGAGACGGCGCCGCGCAGCGACACGTCGAGCTCGGGGAGCTCCGCGGAGGCGTAGGCGGACGCGGAGTAGACCGAGGCGCCTGCCTCGGACACCACGGCCTTGGTCAACCGCAGTTCCGGGTGCCGCTTGATGAGGTCGGCGGCGAGCTTGTCGGTCTCACGGGAGGCGGTTCCGTTGCCGATGGCGACGAGGTCGACCTTGTGGGCGGCGGCGAGCCGGGCGAGGGTCGCGATGGAGGCGTCCCACTGGTTGCGCGGCACGTGCGGGTAGATCGTGTCGGTGGCGACGACCTTGCCCGTCGCGTCGACCACGGCCACCTTGACACCGGTGCGGAAGCCCGGGTCCAGGCCCATGGTGGCGCGCGTGCCGGCAGGGGCGGCGAGCAGCAGGTCGCGCAGGTTGGCGGCGAAGACCCGGACCGCCTCGTCCTCGGCTTCCTGGCGCAGCTGGACGCGCAGGTCAAGGCCGAGCCGGACGAGGAAGCGGGTGCGCCAGGCCCAGCGCACGGTGTCGCCGAGCCACTTGTCGGCGGGGCGGCCGCGGTCGGTGATGCCGAAGTGGTGGGCGATCTTGCGCTCGAAGGTCGAGGGGCCCTCCTCGGCCGGCTCCTCGGGCTCCATGGTGAGGTCGAGGACCTCCTCCTTCTCGCCGCGCAGCATGGCGAGCACGCGGTGCGAGGGGAGCTTGGTGAACGGCTCGGCGAAGTCGAAGTAGTCCGCGAACTTCGCGCCCGCCTCCTCCTTGCCCTCGCGCACCTTGGCGACCAGCCGCCCCCGCTCCCACATCCGGGTGCGGAGTTCGCCGACGAGGTCGGCGTCCTCGGACCACCGCTCGGTGAGGATCGCGCGGGCGCCTTCCAGTGCCGCCGCGGCGTCGGCGACGCCCTTGTCGGCGTCGACGAACCCGGCGGCCTCGGCCTGCGGGTCCAGGGACGGGTCGCCGAGGAGGCGGTCGGCGAGCGGCTCCAGGCCGGCCTCGCGGGCGATCTGCGCCTTGGTGCGCCGCTTGGGCTTGTAGGGCAGGTAGATGTCCTCGAGGCGGGCCTTGGAGTCCGCGGCGAGGATCTGCGCCTTCAGGGCGTCGTCGAGCTTGCCCTGGGAGTCGATGGACTCCAGGATCGCGGCACGCCGCTCGTCCAGTTCGCGCAGGTAGCGCAGGCGCTCCTCCAGCGTCCGCAGCTGGGCGTCGTCGAGGCCGTCCGTCGCCTCCTTGCGGTACCGCGCCACGAACGGCACGGTCGCGCCGCCGTCGAGCAGCTCGACCGCCGATCTGACCTGACCTTCCCGTACGCCGAGTTCCTCGGCGATCCTGCGCTCGACCGAGACCGTTGTCGTCACGATGTGCGACCTGCTTTCTGGCTGGACTACCGGTGCATTATGGCGGAGCCCGGCCGCGCGGCCGCGAGCCTGGGCCTATGCCGCGCCGGAGTCCTGGCCGAACCGCTTCTCGAACCAGTGGTCGGCGTAGCGTTCGCCGTTGTAGTCGGCGATCTCCCGGTACCCCAGCTTCGCGTACAGGGCCCGTGCCTCGACCAGGTCGGCCCGGGTGTCGAGGCGGATCACGGAGGCGCCCAGGTGTTCGCGGGCCGCCCGTTCGGCGGCCGTGACCAGCAGCGCGGCGCCGCCGGTGCGGCGGGCGCCGGGGACGACCCAGACGCGGCGCAGCTCGGCGACACCGGGGGCGAGGAGGCGGACGCCCGCGCAGCCGGCCGCACGGCCCTCGTAGCGGCCGACGAGGAAGCGTCCCGAGGCGCCGGAAAGGTCGTCACTGGTGTGCTCGGTGAGCAGGTCGTCGATCTCCCGCGGGGTCATCGGCCTGCCGTAGTGGCGGCTGACGATGTCGTCGTAGTACCTCCACAGCAGGTCCTTCGACACCGGGTCGTCAACGGCGAGAGGTGCGATCTCCCATACGGGCGAAGCGTGGACGTTCGGTCGCGGTACGGTCACGCGGCCCATCGTGGCAGCACCCGGCGTCGATATCCTCCGAATATTCGTTGGCACGTCAACGACATTCGGGGGCACGACATGACGCGGCACGCCGCGCGGAAGAGTCATCCCATCGCCACCGCCGACCAGTCCTGCAACGGCGTCCTGGTCTTCGACCCCGATGCCCGGGACTGGTCGGGGCCCTCGGCCGTGACCTGGCGCTGGAGCGCGCCGGGCGGGTCCGGCACGAGCTGGCAGCACCTGTCGGACGTGCGGCTGCGCAGGACGCGGGCGTACGGACGGGTCGTGCTCGTGGCCGCGTCCGGCGGCCGGGCGGCGATGGTGCGCGAGGACACGGGTGCCGTCGTGTGGCAGACGGTGACCCCGGCCGACACCCCGTACGCCATCGAGCGCATCCCGGGCGGGGTGATCGTGGTGGCCTCCGGGGCGCCCGGCCGGCTGCGGCTGTACGCGGACACGGAGCAGTCCGCGCCGTTCCGCACCGTGCCGCTGCCGAAGGCGCGCGGTGTGCTGTACGACCCGGAGCACGGGGCGTTGTGGGCGATCGGCGCCGGGCGGCTGGTGCGCTACGCGGTGTCGGGCCGGGGCACGGCGACGACGCTGACGGAGCACAGCGCCGTGCGTTTCGAGGGCGAGGGCCGTGACCTGCAGCCGGTGTACGGCGACCCGGGGGCGCTGTGGTTCACCGACACGTACGGGGTCTACCGGCTGGACGTCGCCACCCGCAGGTACCGGCAGGTGGACGGGGCGAGCGGGGTGAGCGCGTACACGAGCCAGCCGACGGGGACACGCGTGCGGGCCCGGTCGGAGGCGACCGGGCCCCGTGGCTGGGGCGGGCCGACGATCGAGTTCCTCGACGCCGACGGGACCCACGCTTACGCGCGCACCCGTCCCGGCGCGGAGTTCGCCACAGTGCGCCTGTGGACCCCGGACTTCCGCTGAGTCCGGACACGTCGGGGACAGCCGGGGACAGCCGCGGACAGGGGGACGGGGGACGGGGGGACCGGCCCGCGCGCCACTACCGGAACATGTAATGATCAGATGTATTTGCCCCTGCCACCTTTCCCGCGGCCGGCGCCCGACCGGGCGCCGCGCCCCCGGCGGCCCCGGTGCGTCCGGACCCGGCCGGCCGGTTTTCACGGACACGCCAACGGAGGCTTCGCTCCCATGGAATACCGCCATCTCGGCCGTAGCGGCCTGGTCATCAGCGAGATCGCGTACGGCAACTGGCTCACCCACGGCTCGCAGGTGGAGGCGGACGCCGCCACGGCCTGCGTGCGCGCGGCGCTGGACGCCGGCATCACCAGCTTCGACACCGCCGACGTCTACGCGGGCACGCGTGCCGAGTCCGTCCTCGGTGAGGCGCTGAAGGGCGAGCGCCGCGAGGGCCTCGAGATCTTCACCAAGGTCTTCTGGCCGACCGGTCCGGGCCGCAACGACCGCGGGCTGTCGCGCAAGCACATCATGGAGTCGATCGTCGGCTCGCTGCGCCGCCTGCAGACCGACTACGTCGACCTCTACCAGGCGCACCGGTACGACGTGGACACCCCGCTCGAGGAGACGATGGAGGCGTTCGCCGACGTCGTCCACTCGGGCAAGGCCCTGTACATCGGCGTCTCCGAGTGGCCCGCGGAGCAGATCCGGCGTGCCCACGCCATGGCCCGGGAGCTGCGCGTCCCGCTGGTGTCGAACCAGCCGCAGTACAACGCCCTGTGGCGGGTCATCGAGGGCGAGGTCGTCCCGGCCTGCGAGGAGCTGGGCATGGGCCAGGTGGTCTTCTCGCCCATCGCGCAGGGTGTGCTGACGGGCAAGTACCGCCCGGGGCAGGAGCCCCCGGCGGGCTCGCGGGCCACCGACGACAAGGGCGGCGCCGGCATGATCTCGCGGTGGATGCGCGACGACGTGCTCGACGCCGTCCAGCGGCTCCAGCCGCTCGCCGCGGAGGCCGGGCTGTCCCTGGCCCAGCTGGCGGTCGCCTGGGTGCTGCAGAACTCCAACGTCTCGGCGGCCATCGTCGGCGCCTCTCGTCCCGAGCAGGTCGCGGAGAACGCCAAGGCGGCGGGCGTCGTCCTGGAGAAGGAGCTGATGGCGCGCATCGAGGAGATCCTGGAGCCGGTCGCCGAGACCGACCCCAAGCGGGTGCACGACAACGTCCCTCCGCACCGGGCCTGAGTGCCGCGCGGCGGCGCCCGCGGTCCGAGCGGACCGCGGGCGCCGGGGCGCCGGCGCGCGTCAGGCCGGGTGGCAGTGGCCGTCGCCGCGCGGGGCCTCCTTGGGGAGGTCGAGGGAGGGGTTGCGGTCGAAGAAGCCGGTCGGCTTGAGGCTGAACCCGCTGTGGTCGACGGGCATGACCGGCCATTCCTCCAGCCGCGGCAGGTGGGTGGGACCGAAGGTGTGCCAGACGGTCAGCTCGGTGTCCTCCAGCGACTCGCCCGCCGCGGTCCAGCGGGGCAGTCCGGCGCCGCCCGCGTTCTGGTTGGGGTAGTCGCCCGCGGGGAAGCGCCGCTCGGGGCGGTAGCGGGTGACCCACACGTGCCTGGTGCCGTAGGCCATCCGCCGGGCGACCGCCGAGTCCGGCTGGGCCAGGACGACCGGGCCGGGCTGGGGCACGAGGGTGTACGCCACGGGCTTGCCCATGCGGTTGAGGGAACCGGGGTTGGTGATCCGCCAGCGGCGGCCGGCCAGCGGGTCGGCGAGGCGGCCGCCCTCGGCGCTGTCGGCGACGGTGGTCACCCGGGTGGTGAAGACGTTCCCGTTGGGGTTGTCCGGCCCGTTCGGGACCGGGACGACGTCCACCTCCTCGACGGTGTTGGCGTGGCCGTCGACCGCCGCGTCCAGCCGTACGCAGAACAGGTGCTGGTGGAACGGGGCGAGCAGGCCGGGCGCGACCTCCGTGCCGACCGCGTCGGCGGTGCCGGGCTCGACGGCGGAGGTCTGCACGATGCCGGTGGACTTGGCCTCGAAGCCGATCGTGCCGTCCTGGTAGAAGTACCAGTAGAAGCCGTAGTCGTAGTTACCGACGGTGGCGATGTAGGAGACGACCAGACGGCGGGAGCGGCGGCTGTCGGCGGCCATCTCGTTGAAGATGTCGGTGTGCTTCCACAGGAGGCCGTAGTCCTCCTCGTGGACGCAGATGGCGTTGGGCAGCGTCTCGGGGTTGCCGAGGTCGTCGGAGAGGACGGCGTCGAGGTAGGCGATCTCGCCGAGGCAGTCGCAGCCCAGCTTCAGCGCGTTGGCGTTGCGGCCGAGGGAGTACTCGCCCGCGTCGAGGAAGGCGACCCAGTTGCGGTCGTCGCCGGGTTCGGCGTAGGCGACGGCCATCTCGGCGAGCGAGGCGCGGTGCAGGACGGGCCGGACGCGGTCGCCGTCCTCGTAGCCGATCTGGTGCAGGACCAGGCCCTCGCGGCCGTTGAAGTCGATGCGGAAACGCCACTTCTGCCACCGCATCAGCCGGCCGCTGAGGGTGAAGGACGGCCCCTCCGGCTGGGTGATCTCCAGCGGGCGCAGGCCGGTGCGGGCCGGGCCGTTGAACTCGGCCTCGTAGCGGCCGCATTCGGCCGGGATCGGCACGGCGCCGGTGTCGATGAGGCGGACGACCTTCCGCTCGATGACGTCGACGTCGGCGACGAGCCCGGCCACGGGGTGCGCCCAGGGGCTGTCGGAGGCGTTGCAGCGCAGCCAGGTGAGGGAGCGCATGAGGCGGGCGCCGGGGCGGTCCTCGAAGCGCAGCGGTCCCGCGCCCAGGGGGGCGGCGACGGCGAGGTCCAGGTCGGTGACGCCGCGTTCGGCCATGGCCTTGCGCCAGCCGGGGTCGGCCTTCACGACCTGCTCGACGATCTCGTACTCCTCGAAGGTGACCGGGGGCTGGCCCTCCTGCCCGGTGTCGAGTTCGCGGTACGCGACGACGGCGCCCGCGGTGACGTCGACCAGGGCCTCGGCGGCGGCGCCGGTGGCCGAGTCGAGCAGGGTGACGCGCAGCCGGCGGACCACGGGGTCCCCGTCGCGGTGGGCGTCGGCGGTGTGCCGGTCGGGCTCGTCGAGCAGGACGAGCGGGAAACGGGTCGCGTCGGTGACCCGGCCCTCCTCGGCGAGGATGCGGCGGGCGGCGGATATCTCGTCGGCGGTCAGCGGGTCTAGGGGGTGGGGTGCGGCGGGCGCGGCGTCTGCGTCGCTGGGGCAGCAGGAGGACATCGGGACAACCCTCTTGTGGACGTTGGTCGTTGAGCTGGCGGGTACTACGGACATGGAACGGGCCCGCCGCTCCCCCGGCCAGAGGGGCGACGGGCCGGACGGGGTCAGGAGGCCGTGGTCTCCGCATCGGTGCCGGCCGCCTTCTCGCGCGCCTGCTCGATCCGGAACGCCTCGTTGCCGAGACCGATCCGGGCGTGCATCTCGGGACGAGTGGCCCGCAGGACCGCGCCGTACACCAAACCGCCGACGACGGTGACGCCGATGATGGCCGGCAGGATCCAGGAGACGGCGGAGCCGTCGCCGGCGACCAGGACGTCGAAGTCCTTGACGGCGTAGACGGCGATGCCGGCCAGCGCGATGCCCGCGAGGGCGGAGGCGGCGATCCGCGGTGCCTGGGTGCGCAGCGCACCGCGCCGGACGAAGTAGCCGATGACGGCGAAGGACGCGGTCGCCAGCAGCACGATGACGCCCAGGGCGCCGACGTTGCCGAACCAGGTGAAGAGCTTGAGCACGGGCGCGGTCGGGTCGTGGTCGGCCGCCGCGCTGCCGTCGGTGACGGCGAAGGCGACGACGAAGCCGAGGGACACCAGCGTCTGCAGCAGCGAGCCGAAGGCGGGGGCGCCGCTGTTGGGGTTGGTGCGGCCGAAGGCGGAGGGCAGCAGGCCCTCACGGCCCATGGCGAAGGCGTAGCGGGCCACGACGTTGTGGAAGCTGAGGAGGCAGGCGAACATGCCGGTCACGTACAGGACGTGCAGGACGTCGGTGAAGGCGCCCCCGATGATCGACTCGCTGAGGCCGAAGAGCAGCCCCGGTCCCTGCTTCTGGGACTCCGCCACGATCTGGGACGGGCCGGCCGCGATGCTCAGCGCCCAGGAGCTGATGGCGAAGAAGACCGCGACGAAGGTGACGGCGAGGAACATGACGCGGGCGACCACGACCTGCGGCCTGGTGGTCTCCTCGGCATACACCGGCGACTGCTCGAAGCCGACGAAACTGGCGATGCAGAAGCACAGGGCGGTGCCCAGGCCCGCGCCGCTGAGCGTGCTCGGGTCGAAGGCGTGCAGCGACAGGCCCTCCTTGGCGGGGCTGCCGACGGCGGCGACGTCGAAGATGACGACGAGGGCGATCTCGATCACCAGCAGGACGCCGAGCACCTTGGCGTTGACGTCGATCTTGAGCCAGCCGAGCGCGCCGACCAGGAGAACGCCCAGGACGGCCGGGATCCACCAGGCGATCGTGGTGTCGAGGTAGGTCTGGAACAGCCCGGAGATCTCGAAGCCGAAGAGGCCGAAGACCGCGAACTGCATGGCGCTGTACGACACCAGGGCGACGAGCGACGCCGCGGTGCCCGCGGTGCCGCCGAGCCCGCGGGCGATGTAGGCGTAGAAGGCGCCCGCGTTGTGGACATGGCGGCTCATCTCGGCGTACCCGACGCTGAAGAGGATGAGCACCACGCCGAGGATCACGAAGAGCAGCGGCTGCCCGACGATGCCCATCACGCCGTACGTGGTGGGCATGACGCCCGCGACCACCATCAGCGGCGCGCTGGCGGCGACCACGGAGAGGAGCAGGCCGGACATGCCGAGGCGGTCGGCCCGCAGGGCTCTCTCCTCGCCTTTGAACGTGCTGATCCCGCTGTTGCCCGTCAGCATGGCGGTTCCTTCCTGGGAGGGGTTGGGGTTTGCTGGTACGTCATGTGGGGCGGGCCCTACGCCGAGCCGGGGCCGAGCACGGCCTCCCGCGCGGCGCGGAAGGCCTTCTTGGGGTCACGGTCGGGATAGGCCCACGGGACGCGGGTGGCGTGACCGCCGATCCGGTTGAACAGGGCCGCGGCCTCGGCGGTGCGGCCCTGCAGGAACTGCGCGTGGACGAGGAAGTTGAGGTCGAGATGGAGGCGCGGGTGGTCGTGCCCGTCGCCGTCGAACTCCAGCCACCAGTCGAAACCCCGCTTGAGCGCCTGCCGGGCGCGCCATCCGTCCCAGTGCCCGGAGGCGGCGGGGTCGGCCGGCAGGGTCCCGGCGGTGGCGAGGACGCGGTACAGCTCGGCGTGGGCGACGACGGGCAGGACGGCCAGCGGCGAGCCGGCGGGCGCCTCGCCCGCGGCCCAGTCGGCGAATTCGTACACCTCGTGGAAGGGCCCGCCGTCGGCGGCGGCTTGGGGACGTTCGGCAAGGCAGGCGGCCATCAGGTGGTGCCCGTGGTGGTGGCTGCGGTGGCGGCCGCGGACCTGGTCGAAGGCGCGCATCTGCTCGTCGTCGGTGCCGGTGTGGCGGGCCAGGATCAGCAGGCAGAGCCACGGGGTGGGATCGGCCGGGGTGAGCGCGGCGGCGGCGAGGCAGGCCTCGCGGGCCCGTTCGGGCTTCTCCTTGCCGGCGATGGCGCGGAACACCATGGCGCAGGCCAGCAGCGCGGCCGCGTCGGTGCTGCCGGGTTCGGCCAGTTGCCACTCGCGGGCCCAGGTCGCACTGGCGCCGCCCTCCCCGAGGACGACCAGGCGGTGACCGCGGCGGTCCCAGTCGTCGCCGGTCTCGGCGAGCAGGCTGCGGGCGGTGGTCCAGCGCCCCTGGGCGAGCGCGGCGCGGGCATCGGCCAGTGGCTGGTCGTCCAGGGCAGGGTCGAACCGCAGGTCGTCCCTGGAGCGGGAGAAACCGAACGGGGGTGGAGGGGTCATCCTCGGGGTGCCTCCACGGCGCGCACGTGAGGTCCGGCCCGGGGCGGGGCTTCCCGTTCGGCGTCCGGTGATCGCTTGATCACACAAAGCCAACCGGTATGAGCAGGTCCACTTCAAGTCCGGACCTGTTGTCTCGATGTAGTCCCGCACACGCGTCCGAGCACGGGGGCGGCACCGGACGGTGCGGGGACACGGATCGGGACGGATCGCGGTGATCGCCTGCGCCACACCGGCCGCGCCTGATATTCGAACGTACGAATATGAGACGAAGGAGCATCGCCGTGGCGGACGACACCGCGCCGGCACCGTCCCATCCCCTGGCGTCCGTCCGGCGCAGCCACGGCTGGAGCTACCAGGACCTCGCCCGGGTCGTCGCCGACAACGCCCGTGCCCTCGGTGTGCCCATGGCGGCCCGCCGGGAGAAGGTGTGGCGCTGGGAGCACTGGGGCGTGGTGCCGGAGAGGGACAGCCAGCGGGCCCTGGCCCGGGCCCTGGGCGTGGCGCTGCGGGAGGTGGACGCCCGCCCGTGGCCCGGCTGGTTACCCTCGTTCGACGGCATCCCCGACGGGCTGCCGTGGACCCGGGCGGGCGGTCTCGACGCGCTGGACGCCCTGCTCGACGGCGGCGGACGCGACCCACGGGGCCATCCCGTGCTGGAGGGACCGGCCTTCGGTGCGGCCGTCGCCGACTGGACGGCCGTGACGGACCGCGGGGGGAACGGGCCGCCTCCCGATGACGCGGATCTGCTCGCCGCCCGGGAGGGTTCGGCGGCCGACGAGGAGACCGTGGCGTGGCTGGAGCGCGGCGTCCTCGGCCTGCGCCGGCTGGACGACCGGCTCGGCGGCGCTGCCGTACGCCACCGGGTCGAGGCCGACCTGCGGATCGCGCTCGACCTGCTGCGCCGGGGCCCGTACCGGGGTGGGGTGGACGCGCGTCTGCTGCGCGTCGCCGCCGGGCTGGCCCAGTTGGGCGGCTGGGCGGCGACGGACTGCGGACGGCACGGGGCGGCCCAGCGGCACTACCTCACCGGACTGCGCCTCGCGCACGGCGCGGAGGACCGCGCGCAGGCCGCCAACCTGTGGGCGGGGCTGAGCCTCCAGGCGGTGTTCGCCGGCCGCCACGACGACGCCCTCGCGGCGTCCCGGGCCGCGGAGTCCGCCGCGGCAGGGGCGACCTCGCGCACCCGGGCGATGCTCGCCACCCGCCGGGCCCGGGCGTACGCCGGGCTCGGCGAGGACGCGGCGTGCCGGCGGTCGCTGGAGGAGGCGGAGCTGCTGCTGGACACCGCGCCAGGCGACGACGACCCGTCGTGGATCTACTGGTTCGACGGGGCGGAGTTGTGCGCGCAGAGCGGGATCGCGCTGCTGGACCTCGGATGCGCGCAGGAGGCGGCCCCGCTGCTGGAGAAGGCACTGGCGATGCAGGACCCCCTCTACCGGCGCGACCGTACCCTCTACACCGCGCGCGCCGCCCTCGCCCGGGCCCGGACCGGTGACCTCGACGCCGCCCGCACCCTGACCGAGGACGCCGTGGACCTCGCCCGGGACTGCGGGTCGCCCCGGGTCGCCATCGCCGTCGAGCAGGCCAGGACTTCGCTGTCGCAGGCCCGTTGACGATCCCGCCCCGGCGCGGCGGCGGTCGGCGTCGCGGCCGCGGGTCCCGGGTCCTGGCGGCGCATCGCGTCGCCGGCCCAAGGGCCCCGGGCGCCCCGCGGGCGCCGCCGTCGTCGCGGGCCTGGCGCAACGCGTCGTCAGGGGCAGGGGCGACGTGCCCGAGGGCCCGCGCAACAAGCGGCTGGTCGCGGTGGACCTGGGCGCGGTGGTGGTCAGCCGCGGCCCGCGTGACGTGTGGCCGGCGGCCGGCGGGGCGGCCCAGGCCCGCGTCCTGCACTCCCGCGACCGGGGGCTGCCCTGGACCGTGACGGCTCCACGCTGCCCGCGGGCGACCCGGCGCGAAGGGGGTGTTCGCGCCGGCCTTCCGCGACCCTCGGCACGGGATCGCCGTGGGCGGGGAGCACCGCCCGGACCAGGCCTCCCCCGAGGCGGCCGCGGTGTCCCGCGACGGCGGCGCGACCTGGACCGGCTCCGCACGCCCCCCGGCCGCCTACCGCTCGGGCGCGGCCTGGCTGCCGTACTCCTCCCGCGCGGCGATCGCGACGGGCCCGTCCGGCAGCGACCTGACACCGGACGGCGGCCGGACCTGGCGGCCGTTCGACTCCGGGTCCCACGACCCCGTCGACTGCGCCCCGGACCCGGGCCGCCGGTGAGCAGGGCCGCGTCGCACGCCTGGGGATCGGCTCCGGCGGGGCGGCCGTCTCGTAACCTGTCCCGGTGAACCGCAGACGCCGCAAGAAGCTGAGCCGGGCCCTGGTGACCGCCGCGCGGTGCGGCGCCCTCCGGACCGCCGGGGAGCTGCTGCGCCGGGGGGCGTCCCCCGAACGCGCCGACCCGGACGGCACGACCCCGCTCTACGCGGCGTCGGTCAACGGCGCGGCGGCCGTGGCCGCGCTGCTCCTGGCGGCGGGGGCGCGGCCGGACACCGAGAGCGGCCACGGCGACGAGGGCACACCCTTGTGCGCCGCCGCCTGCTGGGGCCATGAGGAGACGGTGCGTCAGCTCCTGGCCCACGGGGCCGATCCCGGTCTGCGCGAGGACGACGGCACGGGACTCACTCCGCTGGAATGGGCGGAACGCGGTCCGCACCCGGGGACGGCTGCGCTGCTGCGCGCGGCGGCGCGCAGGGCGGCCTCCGCGGAGCGGTGAACGCGGACGCGCCGGTACGGAGCCGCCACGGCTCCCTACCGGCGCGTCACCGGGTCCCTCGGTTACGCGACCGGACGGCCGCGTCCCCGTCCGCGGGTGAGGCTGTAGCCGGCGATGCCCGCGAGCGCGCCGAGCACGCCCCCGGCCGCGGTCCAGATCCAGCGGTCGGACCACCAGCCGCCGCCCCAGCCGTCCTCGGGCTGGGCCAGCCCGGCCGGGACCGGCGACGCGCTCGGACCGGCCTCATCGTCGGCCCCCTCGCCGGACTCCTCCGTGGCGGAGGCGGACGGCACGGCGTTGGGGTCCAGGGTGGCCCCGGCCTTGGCGACGGGGGTGAGCGGGGCGGCGAGTTCGCCGTCGACGGCCTTGGAGCCGCCCGCGTCCGCCGAGGTGGTGCCGACCTGCGCCTGGACCGGCAGGCCGAGGTCCTGGTCCGGGAGCCGCAGCACGGTCAGGCGGATGTAGTACGCGCCCGGCAGCGGGTCGTTGGCCCACGCCTCGGACCACGCGCGGACGGTGCGCAGCCGGCAGCTCAGCTCCAGCTGGGTGTCCTGCGCCGACGCCGTCCTGGTGGGCTTGCCCGCCGCGCACGCCTGACGGCGGCGAAGGCCGTCGTAGACGTCGAGCTGCCAGGTCTGGTTGCCGTGCCGGGTCGCGGGCTCCGGCAGGGTGACGGTCGCGGAGACCGTGGGCACCTCGCCCGCTGCGGCGGGAAACACCCAGTACAGGTAGTCACCGGTGGAGGCGCCGGCCGGTACGGTCCGCACCCCCGGCCGGAGGTTCCCGGCGGTGCGGAAGCCGGTACCGGGCTGGACGGTCTCCTCGGTGGCCCCCGTGCCACTCGCGCCCGGGCTGGGCGTGGCGTCGTCGGCGGCCGCGGTGCCCGCCCCGGCGGCGAGCAGGGCCGCGCCCGCGAGCAGTACGGCGGCCGCCCGGCGTGCCGTTCGGATGGTACGCATCAGTTGGTCCTCCAGACGGCGACGCGCCAGCGCGAGATCCAGCCCCACAGCACACCGGCGAGCAGGCCGGTCACGACCAGCAGGGCCAGCAGCCACCAGCCGCGGCCGAGACCGAAGGAGGCGACGTCGGACGGCTCGTCGGGCGAGGAGACCAGGTCGACGCTGAGTTCGAGCGGCAGGCCCGGGGCGCGCTTGACGGCCTCCGGGGCGGAGAAGGAGTTGCTGACCTCGATGCACACGGTGCGTGCGGTCGCTGCGGCGTCGTCGTCGCGCTCCGGCCAGGCGTAGCGCAGACCGGACGAGACGACGTCGGTGCGTCCGCTGTCCGCGTCGGAACCGCGGACGAGTTCCCGTCCGCCGGTGGTGACGGCCCGTACGAGGACACCGTAGTCGCGGTTGACGGCCCGGTCGGCGCCGACGCTGACGGAGGCGCGCAGTTCCTGGCCGTCGGTGACGCTCACCCGGTACCAGCGGTGCTCGGCGAACGTCTCGCGGTCGCTGTAGACGCCGGCCCCGAGCAGCGGGGCGTCGGCGCAACGGTCGGCGCCCTGGGTCACGGTGGGGGTGACGACCACGTTGTCGGCGGAGCGGTCGACGAGTTGCTTGATGCGGTCGGAGAGCTGGTCGGCGTGGTCGACGGCGGTGTAAGTGCCGCCGGTGGCCTCGGCGATGCAGCTCAGCTGCTCACGGATCTTGGTGTTGGGCACCAGGCCGAGGGTGTCGACGACCAGGTGGGTGCCCTCGGCGGCGAGTTCGCGCGCGACCTCGCACGGGTCGAGCGGCTGGCAGGTGTCCTCGCCGTCGGTGATGAGCACGATGCGGCGGGTGCCCTCACCGCCCGCGAGGTCCTTGCCCGCGGCCTGCAGGGCGGGGCCGATCGGCGTCCATCCGGTGGGGGCGAGGGTGGCGACCGCGGTCTTGGCCTCGGTGCGGTCGACGGTGCCGACCGGGTAGAGGGCCTCGGTGTCCCTGCAGCCGACCGTCTTGTCCTTGCCGGGATAGTTGGCGCCGAGGGTGCGTATACCGAGCCGTACCTCGTCCGGGACCGCGTCGATGACCTCGTTGAACGCCTGCTTGGCCGCCGACATGCGGGACCTGCCGTCGATGTCGTTGGCCCGCATCGAGCCGCTGACGTCGAGCACGAGCTCGACCTTCGGGGCCTCGTGCGCGGTCTGCGGCCCGTCGTCCGCGGCGGCCGGCGCCGCGGCCGGGAAGAGCGCGGTGGCGAGGGCGGCCGCGAGGCCGCACAGCCCCGCCGCCAGCCGTTTGCTTATGATCATTGGCGGATCCTATGGAAGATCCGCCTCCGCACCCAACTCGGGGCTGACGTACCGTCAGACTGCTGCGGTTCCCTTCCGCCCGGCCACCGCGGGACCCCCGCGCGTCCGCGGGAACACTCCACAGGAGGACGCGACTCCGCTACGATGCGGGCCTCCGGAACGCTGTGGCACGGTGCGGCACGGTGCGTTCCAACATCGCAAAGCGTCCCCCACATGCTTTGCCGCGACCTGACGTCATGACAAACTACGCGGGCAACAGCGGTGCTGGAGGAGATGGACGGTGACTGACGCGCGGGCGGCAAGCGCTCCCACCGTGCTGCGGGTGGTGCTCGGCAGACGCCTCCAGGACCTCCGCGAAAGGGCCGGCGTCTCCTACGAGCAGGCGGCCCGCGCCCTGGACGTCACCCACGCCACGGTCCGCCGCATCGAGAAGGCCGAGGTGGGCCTGCGCATCCCGTACGTGGAGAAGTTGCTCCTGACCTACGGCGTCACCGAGCCCGCCGAGATCGCCAACTTCCTGGAGCTGGCCCGCGAGGCCAACCGCCCCGGCTGGTGGCACCGCTTCCGTGACGTGCTCCCCGAGTGGTTCAGCGCCTTCGTCAGCCTGGAGGGCGCCGCCGAGCTCATCCGCGCCTACGAGCCGCACTACGTCCCGGGCCTGCTGCAGACCCCGCAGTACGCGGAGGCCGTGCTGCGCGCGGGCCGGCCGCACGCCTCGCAGGAGGAGATCGAGCGCGGCGTCGCGCTGCGCATGGAGCGGCAGGCGCTGCTCACCCGCGACGACCCGCCCCTGCTGTGGGTGGTGATGGACGAGACGGTGCTGCGCCGCCCCATCGGCGGGCCCGAGGTGATGCGCCTGCAGATCGACCACCTGATCGAGGCGTGCGCGATGCCCCACGTACGGCTGCAGGTGATGCCCTTCACCGCGGGGCCGCACCCGGCGATGTACGGGCCGTTCCACATCTTCCGCTTCCCGCTGCCGGAGCTGCCGGACATCGCGTACGCGGAGAGCCTGATCGGCGCCGTCTACCTCGACGAACGCGAGGACGTCTCGCAGTTCCGCGAGGCCCTGGACCGGATGAGCGCCCAGGCGCTGCCCGCGGGGCCCACCCGGGAGTTCCTGGAGGAGGCACGGGGCCGGCTGTGAGGCCGGGCGCCGTGCCGTCCACCGGTCAGCGGGGCATCGCGGCCAGCTTCGCCGCGAGGCTCTCCACGCGGTCCCGCCATACGTCCAGCGCGAGGGCGGCGGGCACCTCGGGGACGCCGGTCTGGGTGAGGACCAGCCGGGCGCCGTGCCCGGTGCCCCGGGTCAGCTCCCAGCGCACGGTCCCCTCGTGGCGGCCGCCCAGGTCCCACGGGTAGGCGAGTGCCTCCTGCGGGCGCACTTCGCTCACCGGCCCGGCGGCGAAGTCCCCCACGACGAAGCCCCGCGGCACGGGTCCGCCGACCTCGGGCGCGGCCACCCCGCCGAGCAGGGTCTTCCACACGGTCGCCACGGGCTGGGTCAGCTGCCGCTCGAAGCGGACCTTCCAGCCGACGGGCAGCTCCTCCGCGGTGCCCCGGTCGAGGCCGAACTCCTTGACGTAGCGCTCATGGGCCGCCTTCATGTCGCCGGGGGCGGGCACGGGCTCGCCCGCCAGCTCGGGATCGATGCCGGCGACGCAGGCGTCCCAGCCGGCGGCGAAACTGGCGGCACCGGGGCGGTCGGCGAAGGTGTGGGTCAGGGTCAGCACGGAGCCCAGGGACTCCGGCACCAGTTCCCAGCGCAGCAGGTCCTCGCCCCAGGTGTAGGCGACGACGTGCGGCGGGTCCCACTCGGTGACCTCGCCGTCCGTCGCCTCGCCCTCGCCGCGCCGGTACAGGAAGCGCACCTTGCCGCCCACCCGCGGCTCCACCTCCACGTCGGCAGGGAACCACTTCGACAGGTGCCCGGGCTCGGTCAGGGCCCGCCACACCTTCTCCGGCGGGTGTGCGAGCCGCCGCTCCATCCGCAGCGCGGTCCGGCCGTCCGCGGTGGTCAGCGTCTCGCCGGTGTCCGTGGTCATGGCTCCTCCATCTCGTCGGGCATGGCGTCCAGATGCCACTCCAGCGCGCCCAGGCCGGTGCCCCACAGCCTGCGGTACGGCGCGAGCCAGGCGTCGACCTCCCGCAGGGGCTCGGGGCGCAGCTCGTACCAGCGGCGCTGCGCCTCGGCGCGCACCCGGACCAGGCCCGCCTCGCGGAGCACCCGCAGATGTTTGGACGTACCGGGCTGGCTGAGGCCGAGGTGCTCGGTGAGCTCGCCGACGAGACGGGGGCGTTCCAGGAGTAGATCGAGGATCCGCCGCCGCGTCGGCTCGGCCAGCACGTCGAAGGGTATGGACACGTCTTCCAACATACTCCCGAAGCTATATACTCGCAACGGCATGTAAGCGCACATGCGTGACGGGGTCCGTCGCGCCCTGGTGTACGCCCCCGACGGTGGGTCAGAATGTCCGCCGTGACGATCACCACCGCCGAGGCGGACAAGGTCCTGGCCGACAACTTCGCGCCCTGGGTGCAGGACCTGGGGCTCCTTGTCGAGGAGACCGGGGAGCGGCACGCCGTGCTGCGGCTGCCCTGGTCGGACCGGCTGACCCGGGAGGGCGGCGCACTGTCGGGCCAGGCATTGATGGCGGCCGCCGACACGGCGACCGTGATCGCGGTGTCCGCCGCCCGCGGCGGCTACGGGCCGATGACGACCATCCAGCAGTCCACGACCTTCCAACGGGCGGTCATGGGCACCGACGTGCTGGTCACGGCACGTGTCACCAAGCTCGGGCGACGGCTGGCGTTCATCGACGTCGAGCTCACCCCCGAAGGCGCCGGCGAGCCCGCGGCGCACGCGACCACGGTCTACGCCTTCCCCGGCTGAGGCGGCCGGCACCGGTCCGGCAGCTCCCTTACAGCCCGCTCATCACCGTATCGCTGAATTCCCCGCCGTGCGCGGCGTGGTGGTGCGACAACCCGGCCGGGCCCGGCAACCATTGACCTCCCGTCAGATAATCGGTTTTTTTCGGGCTGGAGCGACGTGACTCGACGACCCCGCCGGGTGCGCCTGGCGATCTCGGTGGTGCTGGCGTGGAGCGCCCTGCTCGGCGGCGCGAGCGGTGCCGCCGCCGCGGTCGCCGGGGACGGACTGCGTTACGGCGCGATCAGCGTCCTCGCCTCGGGTGTGAACTACCGGACCTTCACCTACCGGGGAGCCCACGGCACGGTCCGCGGGCACCTGCTGACGGTGGATCTGCGCACGCCCGGCGTCGCGGTGGACCTGCTGCATCCCGGCGTCGTCGCCGGACGCGACAAGGTCTCGAAGCTCGCCGACGCCGCGGGCGCCGTGGCCGGCATCAACGCCGACTTCTTCAACATGAGCGAGAGCCAGCACCCCGGGGTGCCCGCGACCGGCGCCCCGGTCGGCCCGGCGGTCGCCGCGGGACGGGCCTTGAAATCGGCGGTGCCGCTGGGCCAGCGCTTCGGGCCCAAGCTGCCGCCGGGCGCGTCCACCGAGGACGTTCTCGCGGTCGGCACCGACGGGGTCGCGCGGCTCGACCGGCTCGGGCTGGCCGGTTCGGTCAGCTTCGCCGAGGGCACGGTGCCCCTCGGCGGCCTGAACCAGTACGCGCTCCCGGTCGGCGGCGTGGGCGTGTACACCCCGGACTGGGGCAGCGCCTCCCGGCTCCGCGCCGCCTGCGGCAACGACACCAAGCGCGCGGCGCCGTGCAGCGGCGACACCTACGAGGTCACGGTCAGCCAGGGCGAGGTCGTGGACGTCGGCGAGAGCCCGGGAGGGGGCGAGATCCCGCCCGGCACGGTGGTCCTCGTCGGCCGGGAGGCGGGCGCGGAGGCGCTGCGCCTGCTGGAGCCCGGCGACGCGGTCGACGTGCGGCAGCGGCTGGTGGCCTCCGCGTACGGCGGCGGCTACCGCTTCGCCGTCGGGGGCTGCCCGATCCTGCACGACGGCTACCCGCCGGCCGGCCTGGACGACGGCGTCGCGGCGACCCGCACCGCGGCGGGCTTCGGGGACGACGGGCACGTGATGTACCTCCTGGCCCTGGACGGCAGGGCCGAGTCCGGCGCCGGCCTCACGGTCCTCGAACTCGCGTCCGTGATGTCCGGCATCGGCGCCCAAGCCGCCGTCAACCTCGACGGCGGCGGCTCCTCCACCCTCGTCACGCGCGATCCCGGCGCGCCCCGCGTCAAGGTCCGCAACCATCCGTCGGGCGGCACGGAACGTCTCGTCGCCAACGGCATCGGCGTCTTCGCCGGCGGCTGAGTCCGCCCGCCACGGACGGCCACCCGGGGCGTCAGCCCCCCAGGCCCGGCGCGCCCCAGAGCGGGAACCAGCGGCCGAGGTCCTCCTCGAGGCGGAGGTCGTCGCCGAGCAGGGCCTTGACCTGGAGCTCCAGGGGGTTGTCGCGCTTCTCCCCCGGAAGCGGTGCGAACGGGTAGAACGAGCCGCGTTTGTAGAGGTAGACCAGCGCCAGGGTGCGCCCCGCGTCGTCGCGGAAGGCGGCCAGGGAGCAGAGCAACTGGGGGCCGTAGCCGTGCCCCTCCAGTGCCGAGTTGACCGCGTGGAGGTCCCCCACCAGAACCGGCAGGTCCTGCGCCGGGCGCCGGACGACCAGCCAGGTGTACCCGTACGCGTCGCGGACCGGCTCCACCGGGACGGCGCCCTGGCCGGTGTCCATGTCCAGGAGCGCCCGCACGTCCTGCTGCACCTCGGCGAACGCACCGCCCTCGACCGCGGCGAAGCACACCGAGCCCACACCGGTGGGCCGGAAGCCGGCCGCGGCCTCAAGGGTCACGGCCGCCGAGGGGAGCCCGAACAGCTGGTCGAGGTCGGGTCTGACGGGCTTGCTGCGGCCGAGCAGCGCGTCCAGGAACCCCATCAGCGCCGCCCCAGGTCGACGGAGATCCGGCCGAGCTGCTGCAGCCGCTGCTCCAGGGTGGGGTGCGTGGACAGCAACTGGGCCAGGCTCTGGCCACCGGCGAAGGCGGGGACGAAGTAGAAGGCGTTGAACGGCTCGGCCTTGCGCAGGTCCTCGGTGGGGATGCGCGCCATCTGGCCGGAGACCTTGGTCAGTGCCGAGGCCAGGACGGAGGGCCGCCCGGTGAGCAGTGCGGCGGAGCGGTCGGCGGACAGCTCGCGGTAGCGGGACAGCATCCGGGTCAGCAGGAAGCTGACGCAGTAGACGAGCGCGCTGACCAGCGGGATGAGGACGACCACGATCGCGGTGCCGGGGTCGCGGCTGTTGCGCCCGAGGCCGCCCCACAGGCCGATGCGGGTGACCACGCCGGCGAGAACGCCCAGGAAGGAGGCGATCGTCATGACCGCCACGTCCCGGTGCGCGACGTGGGAGAGTTCGTGGGCGATGACGCCCTCCAGCTCCTCGGGCTCCAGCCGGCGCAGCAGACCGGTCGTGGCGCACACCAGCGCCGCCTTCTCGTTGCGCCCGGTGGCGAAGGCGTTGGGGACGTCGCTGTCGGCGATGGCGACGCGGGGTTTGGGCATGTCGGCCAGGGCGCAGATCCGGTCGACGACGCCGTGCAGTTCGGGGGCCTGCTCGGGCGTGACCTCGCGGGCGCCCATGCTGAAGGCGGCGATCCTGTCGCTGAACCAGAACTGGGCGACGAACAGCCCGCCCGCGACGATCAGGATCAGCGGCCAGGCCCCACGCAGCAGTGCCAGCAGGACACCCACGAAGACGACGTAGAGCAGCCCGATCATGAACATGGTGACCACCATGCGGGTGGTCAGCCCCCGGTCGGGGGCGAAGCGGGTCCTGTCCATGGCCCCTCCCGTTCCTCCGGGCCGCCGGCCGCGGCTTCGTGCTCCGCTGTCGATTGTGCCTCCGCGCGGACGCGAACGGCGGCGGCGCGGACGCGGCCGGGCCCGTAGAGGTCAGCCTGCCGGGTCGAGCGTGAGCTTGCCGTAAGTACGGCGGGCACGCAGGTCCTCGTGGGCGCGGGTGACCTCGGACAGCGGGTACCTGACGCCCTCCTGGGGCCTCAGCCGGCCGTCGGCGGTCATGTCCAGCAGCTCGGCCATCGGCTCCCGGTACATGCCGGGGCGCCCCAGGCAGTGCATCAGCCAGAAACCGACGACGGCGCGGGAGCGGCCCATGAGCTGCGCCGCCTGGACCGGGGCCGGGGGAACGCGGGAGGCGAGTCCGTACGTCACCAGGCGGCCGAAGGGGGCGAGCGCGGCCAGCGAGGCGTCGAAGACCGGGCCGCCGGTCATCTCCAGCACGATGTCGACCTTCCTGCCGCCGTTGGCCTCGACGAGCCGCTCCTTCAGCCCCGCGGCGTCCGTGGGGTCCGCCTCGATCGCGACGTCCGCGCCGAGCTCCAGCGCGAGGTCGCGCTTCTCCTTGGAGGAGGCGGTGGCGATGACCCGTCCCGCGCCGAACTCCTTGGCGAGCTGCACGGCGAGCGAGCCGGTGCCGCCCGCGGCGGCGTGCACGACCACCGACTCGCCCTCCGCCATGCGGGCGCAGGTGCGCAGCAGGTGCCAGGCGGTGAGGCCCTGGACGACCAGGGCGAGCGCCTGGCCGTCGGTGACCCCCTCGGGCACGTCGTGGGCCAGGTACTCCTCGACGACGGCCCGCTCGGCGTAGCCGCCGTTGTCGGTGAGCGCGACAACGCGGCGGCCGCCGGCGGTGCGGCCGACCACCTCGGCGCCGGGCACGAGGGGCAGGGTCGCCTTGGCGAGATAGGAGTTCTCCACCATGTGCGTGTCGGCGTAGTTGACCCCCGCCGAGGAGACCTCGACCAGCAGTTGCCCCGGCCCCGGCACGGGTTCGGGCAGCTCGGCCTGCCGCAGCACCTCCGGCCCGCCGAACTCGGTGATCTGGATCGCGCGCACCGCGACTCCCTCCGCGTACGTACCTACGTCGTCCGGGCCACGATATCCCGTAACACCGACCAGTCGGTATGTGACTTTCCCCGGAGCACCGGGAGAATGTGGGGCACCCGCGCACCGCACGTCGTCCTCCGTCCCTCGTCCGGCATCGCAGGGAGAGCCCATGCTCAGGCGCACCAAACTGTTCGGCCGCAAGACGCGGATCACCTTCGCCCTCCCCGCCGGCCACCCGCCCGGCACCGTCAGCGTGGTCGGCGACTTCAACGGCTGGGAGCCCGGCCGGCACACCCTCGTCCCCCGCCGGGACGGCACCCGCACGGTGTCGGTGATCCTCCCGGCGGGTGTGCACCGCTTCCGCTACCTCGCCACTGGAGCGGTGTGGTTCGACGACGAGTCGGCCGACCGCGTGGACGGCCGGGGCAGCCTCCTGGAGCTGTAGTCCCGGCCCGCCCCGGGGGCGCGTCCGCACCCCGCCACCACGTGACGGCCGGATGCGCCGCCGGATGAGCGGTACGAGTCGCCGCACCGTATACGCATGGTCGCGCGTAGGTACGGCAGGGGTTGCGCCAGGGAGCGCCGCACGGCAGCGCGGGCGACCGCGGCGGAAGGGCACGAACGGCATGTGGCGGCGCCTTTCAGCGCGTCAGATCCTCGGTGCGGAACCGCTGTTGGCGGTCGCCCTGATCGTCCTGCGGCAGTGGCCGATGACGGACGCCGGTACCGGCCGGCTGGGTTCCGCCGACGCCGGGTGGCTGCTGGCGGCCGGGGCGGCGACGCTGCTCGCCCGAGTGTGCTCGGCGGCCGCCCGGCAAGGCGCGGTGCCGGAGCAACTGCCCGCGGGACGGCCTGGTCTTCTGCCGGCCACCCTTCGCCGCGCCCGCGGCCAACCACATCCTCCCGGCGGGCGTCTGCGGCGACGCCGTCAACCTGCGTTTCCCGTCGCCGGCGGGCGCGGCGCCGGCGTTACGGTACTCGTCATGTCCAGCAGCCCCGGCCCGGCAGCCGTCACCCGCCCCGCGCGACCCGCCGACCTGCCGTACCTGCTGCGGTGGGAACGCGAGTACATCCGTACCGTCGAACCGGCCGCCGAGGCGGCCTGGACCGGGGCGATCGACCGCAACCTGGCCCTGTGGGTGGACTGCCTGGACCGGACCCTGGTCCTGGAGGCCGACGGAGAACCGGGCGGCTCCATGATGTGGCTGCCCGCGGACGGCAGGGCGACGCTGGTCGGCATCCATGTGGTGCCCGCCCTGCGGCGCCGCGGCTTCGGCCGCCTGCTCCTCGACGCGTTCGCCACCCAGGCCCGCGCGGCCGGCCACGGGACGCTGGCGCTCGGCGTCCACCGGGACAATCCCGCCCTCCACCTCTACAAGGGCGCCGGCTACCACCGCACGGGCGAGGACGGCGACTACCTCCTGCTGGAACGCCCCGCGGCGCCCTGACCGGTCCGCGCGGCGGTCCGCGGCGTCACGCCGCGGGCACCGGCTGGGGCGGCACGGGGCCGACGTAGCGGGCCGCCGGGCGGATGATCTTGCTGTCCTCGGCCTGCTCCAGGACGTTGGCGCACCAGCCCACGACGCGGGCGCAGGCGAAGGTGGGGGTGAACATCTCGCGCGGCAGGCCGCACAGTTCCATGACGACGCCCGCGTAGAACTCGACGTTGGTGTGGAGTTCGCGGCCCGGCTTCAGCTCGGCGAGGATCGCCTCGACCCGCGCCTCGACCTGGACGGCGAGGTCGACGAGCGGCCCGCCGAAGGAGCGGGCGATCCCCTTGAGCATGCGGGAACGGGGGTCCTCGGTGCGGTAGACGGGGTGACCGAACCCCATGATGCGGTCGCCGGCCAGGACGCGTTCGCGGATCCACGGGTCGATGCGGTCCGGGGTGCCGATGGCGTCCAGGGTGTCCAGAGCGCGACTGGGGGCGCCGCCGTGGAGCGGGCCGGACAGCGCGCCGACGGCACCGGTGAGGCAGGCGGCGAGGTCGGCGCCGGTCGAGGCGATGACGCGGGCGGTGAAGGTGGACGCGTTGAAGCCGTGGTCGACGGTGGAGATCAGGTAGCGCTCGACGGCCCTGGCGCGGGCCGGGTCGGGCTCCTCGCCGGTGAGCATGTGCAGGTAGTTGGCCGCGTACGGCAGGTCGTCGCGTGGTTCGACCGGCTCCAGGCCCTGGCCGAGCCGGTACAGGGCGGTGAGCAGCGTGGGCACCGCGGCGGTCGCGGCGAGGGCGTCGGACAGCCGCCGCTCGGGGCCGACGTCGTACAGCGGGCGGAAGCCTTCGGCCGCCCCCAGCAGGGACAGTGCGGAGCGCAGCCCCGCGAGGGGGCCGCTGAGCGCGCCGGACCGGGCGACGGCCGGCAGCGCGTCGCGGACGGCGCCCGGGAGCCGGCGCAGCGGGGCGACACGCCGGGCGAAGGCTTCGCGCCCGGCCGCGTCGGGCAGCGTGCCGAGCAGCATCAGGTGCCAGACGTCCTCGAAGGTGCGGCTTCGCGCCAGGTCCACGGCCGAGTACTGGCGGTAGTGGTAGAAGCCCTCGGTGCCGCGCACGTCACCCAGCGCGGTCTCGGTGACGACGACTCCCTTCAGGCCGCGGGGTACGTCGGGGGTGACGGGCGTGACGGTCACGGTGGTCCTCCGGTCCTGCTGCGAACAACTCGACATTGATCAGACCATCCACCATTGATTCAATCCTCGTCAATATTGATTGGATCAATATGTGATGGGATGGAGTCATGACGACGGAGGAACGGCTGAGCACGCGCGCGGCGGCCGAACGGCTCGGGGTCAAGCCGGAGACGGTGTACGCCTACGTGAGCCGCGGCCTGCTGAGCAGCCGGCGCGCCCCCGGCGGCCGGGGCAGCACCTTCGACCCCGGCGAGGTCGACGCCCTGGCACGCCGCAACCGGCGCGCCGCGCAGCAGCCCGCCGAGGACGCCGGCACGGCCGCGGTGCGCACGGCGATCACCCTCATCGAGGCGGACCGCTACTACTTCCGCGGGGTCGACGCCACGGCCCTGGCCGGGCGGTACGGCTACGAGGAGGTGACGGAGTGGCTGTGGACCGGCGTCCTGCGCCACGGGGTGCGCTTCACCGCGCCGCCGGAGGCGCTGAAGGCCGCCCGGCGGGCGGTCGCGGCGCTGCCCGCGCACAGCGGCCCGATGGACCGCTTGCGGGCGACCGCCGTCGCGGCGGCCGTGGCTGACCCGCTGCGCTTCGACCTCTCCCCCGGGGCCGTGCTCGGCGCCGCCCGCGGCCTGATCCCCACACTCGTCCGCGCTCTGCCCGCGGCCGGGATCCCGCACCCGGGCGAGGGCCGGCTGGCCTGGCGGCTGTGGTCGCGGCTGTCCGGCCGGCCCTGCGACGAGGCGTCACTGCGGGTGCTGGACGCGGCACTCGTCCTGCTCATCGACCACGACCTGGCCGCCTCGACGCTCGCCGTGCGCATCGCCGCCTCCGCCCGCGCGCACCCGTACGCCGTCGTCTCGGCCGGCCTCGGGGCCCTCGACGGCCCGCTGCACGGCGCCGCCAGCGGCCTCGCCCACCGCATGCTGGCCGAGGTGCTCGACCGCGGCAGCGCGGCCGCCGTCGTCGCCGACCATCTGCGCGCCGGCCGCGGTGTCCCGGGGCTGGGCCACCGCCTCTACCGGGGCGAGGACCCGCGCGCCGTCATGCTCTTCCGGCTGCTCGAGGACGTCCCGTACGCGGAGCAGGCCCTGGCCGCCGCGCGCGAGGTGGCCGCCACGACGGCCCGCCACACCCCGCTCCACCCCAACGTCGACCTCGCCCTCGCCGTGCTCTCCGTCTCCGCCGGCATGGTCCCCGAGGCCGGCGAGACGGTGTTCTCCGTCGCCCGGACCGCGGGCTGGATCGCCCACGCCCTGGAGGAGTACGGGGAACCCCCGCTGCGTATGCGCCCGAGCGGCCACTATGTGGGGCCCCGCCCACCGGTGCCGGTGCCCTAGCCGTTCTCGTCCGGCCGGGGCTGGTGCGGTGCCCGTCAGCCGGCTGCCCGCCGCTTTGCGCCCGGAGGGCGCGAGACGGCCGGACATCTGACCCTCCGCCCGCGCCCACTCGCAGGGCCGACAGCGCGGGACCGGTCAAGGCGCCTGCGGCAGACGCACCTCGTACGTCAGGCCGTCACCCGGTGCCGTGCGGCGATCCACCGCCGCCGCGCGGGCGGCGGCGCGGACGTCGTCCTCGGCCAGGGCGAAGAGCGCCAGCTCCGGGGCCGGACCGGTGACGACGAGCCGGCCGCTCTCCGCCCGCATCGACAGCCGCGCCTCGGACTTGGCCCTGCGGACGGCGGTGATCGCGTCGCGGGCGGTGGCCAGCACGCGCGGGTCGCCGTCGCCGGCGAGGACCCGCAGCGCGTCCGCCTCGGGCCACTCGGCGCGGTGGACGGAGCCGTCCCGCCACCAGGACCAGACCTCCTCGGTGACGAAGGGGAGGAAGGGCGCGAACAGCCGCAGCAGGACGGACAGGGCGGTGCCCAGCGTGGCGAGGGCGGAGGTCTCGCCGTCGTACGCGCGGGACTTGACCAGCTCGACGTAGTCGTCGCAGAAGTCCCAGAAGAAGGTCTCCACGCGTTCCAGGGCGCGCGCGTGGTCGAAGTCCTCCAGGGCGTCCGTGGCGGCGGCGACGGTGGACGCGAGAGCCGCCAGGAGCGCGCGGTCCAGCGGCGCCGTGATCGCCGGGGCGTCGGCGTCCGCGGCGGCGCCGGAGGTGAGCACGAAGCGGCCGACGTTGAGGACCTTCATGGCGAGGCGGCGGCCGATCTTCATCTGGCCGGTGTCGAAGGCGGTGTCCGTGCCGGGCCGGGCGGCGGCCGCCCAGTAGCGGACGGCGTCGGAGCCGTGCTGCTCCAGCAGGTCGCCCGGGGTGACCGCCTTGCCCCGGGACTTGGACATCTTCTTGCGGTCCGGGTCCAGGATCCAGCCGGAGATCGCGGCGTGCCGCCACGGCAGGACGTCCTGCTCGGCATGGGCGCGGACGACGCTGCCGAACAGCCAGGTGCGGATGATCTCGTGGGCCTGGGGCCGCAGGTCCATCGGGAAGACCTTGGCGAACAGCTCGTCGTCGCTGCCCCATCCGGCGGCGATCTGCGGGGTGAGCGACGAGGTCGCCCAGGTGTCCATGACGTCCGGGTCGCCGGTGAAGCCGCCGGGCGCGCCGCGCTGCTCCTCGCGGTAGCCGGCGGGGACGTCGGTGCCGGGGTCGACGGGCAGCGCCGACTCCTCGGGGACCAGCGGCTTGTCGTGGACGGGCTCACCGGCGTCGTCCAGCGGGTACCAGACGGGGACGGGGACGCCGAACCACCGCTGCCGGCTGATCAGCCAGTCGCCGTTGAGCCCCCCGACCCAGCTCTCGTAGCGGACCCGCATGTGCTCCGGGTGCCAGCGCAGTTCGCGGCCGCGCTCCAGCAGCCGGTCCCGCAGGGCCTCGTCGCGGCCGCCGTTGCGCAGGTACCACTGGCGGGTGGTGACGATCTCCAGCGGCCGGTCGCCCTTCTCGTAGAACTTGACGGCGTGGACGACCGGTTCGGGCTCGCCCTCCAGTTCGCCGCGTTCGCGCAGCATCCTCACCAGCCGCTCGCGGCCGGTGTGCGCGGTGGCACCGGCCAGCTCCCCGTACGCCTCGCGGGCCCGCGCCGTGTCCAGGGCGGGCGGCGGCGCCGGCAGGAAGCGCCCGTCGCGGCCGAGGACCGGACGGGTGGGCAGCCGGAGTTCGCGCCACCAGGTGACGTCGGTGGTGTCGCCGAAGGTGCAGATCATGGCGATGCCGGTGCCCTTGGCCGGGTCGGCCAGCCGGTGGGCGTGGACGGGGACCGCGACACCGAAGACGGGGGTCGTGACACTGGTGCCGATCAGCCCGCGGTAGCGCTCGTCGTCGGGATGCGCGACCAGGGCGACGCAGGCGGGGAGGAGTTCGGGCCGGGTGGTGGCGACGACGACCCGGCCGCCGTCGGGGCGGTGGAAGGCCAGCCGGTGGTAGGCGCCGGGCCGTTCGCGGTCCTCCAGCTCCGCCTGGGCGACGGCGGTGCGGAAGGTGGTGTCCCACAGGGTGGGCGCCTCGGCGGAATAGGCCTCGCCGCGCGCCAGGTTGCGCAGGAAGGCGCGCTGGGAGGCGGCGCGCGAACGGGCGTCGACGGTCTGGTAGGTGAGCGTCCAGTCGACCGACAGGCCCAGGCGGCGCCACAGGTGCTCGAAGGTCTTCTCGTCCTCGGCGGTGAGGGCCTCGCACAGTTCGATGAAATTCCGCCGTGAGACGGGCTCCTGGTGCCTGCCCGGGCGCTCGGGCGGGGTGAAGCCGGGGTCGTACGGGAGCGAGGGGTCGCAGGCGACCCCGTAGTGGTTCTGGACCCGGCGCTCGGTGGGCAGGCCGTTGTCGTCCCAGCCCATGGGGTAGAAGACGGTCTGCCCGCGCATGCGCCGGTAGCGGGCGACGGTGTCGGTGTGGGTGTACGAGAAGACGTGGCCGATGTGGAGCGATCCGCTGGCCGTGGGCGGCGGGGTGTCGATGGAGAAGATCTCCTCGCGCGGCCGTGACCGGTCGAAGCGGTGTACCCCCGTCTCGTCCCAGCGCCGCGACCATTTCGCTTCGAGCCCGTCGAGGGAGGGCTTGCCGGGGACGTCGTGATGAAGAGACGGGGGGTTCATGCCCCCTCATGGTAGGCAGGCGGGCCCGCGCGGCCGAACGATTTATCCGCCGGATCATTCGTGCCACCGACGATTCGGTAACGGACCTTTTTGCTAGGCTCGGACCATGGGTCCCACGGCATCCGCGCCCGACTTCACCGGGCTGCTGCAATACGCCAGCCACGCCATGACGAACCGGCTGGCGGCCGCGCTGGCCGAGGTCGGGCTCACCCCCCGCGGGTACTGCGTGCTGCTGCACGCGCTCCCCGGGCAGCTGACACAGGCTCAACTCGCCGAGATCTCCCAGCAGGACAAGACCACGATGGTGGTCACCGTGGACGAGCTGGAGCGGGCCGGCCTCGCCGAGCGGCACCCCTCCCCCACGGACCGCCGGGCCCGCATCATCACCGTGACCGAGGCGGGCCGGGAGCTCGTCGCCCGCGGCAGGGAGATCACCGCGCGCGTCCACGGCGACCTGCTGGGAGCCCTTCCCGAGGACGAACGGGCGGTCTTCGCCTCCGCGCTGCAGCGGCTGGTGGACGGGCATCTCGCCGCCGCCGTGGATTCGCCGCGCCCGGTGCGGCGCGCGCGGCAGTCGCGCAAGTAGGCTCGGAACGTGAGCGACAAGGCGGCTTTCGAGCGGGGCACGGACGGTCCCAAGGTGATCGTGGCGGGACTGGACGGCTCGGAGTCCTCGTGGCGCGCCGTGGCGTACGCGGCGGGGCTGGCGCGCCGCCAGAATGCGCTGCTGGCGATCGTGTACGTGCAGCCGGTCCTGGCGGCGGGGGCCGCCTTCGGCGCCCCGGTCGCGGAGGCGACCGCCGAGATCGCGGACCAGCTCAAGGCGGAGATAGAGAAGGCCGCCGCCCGCTTCCAGGCGGTGTCCAGCCTGCGCTGGGAGTTCCACACCTTCACGGGCGACCCGTTCGGCGGGCTGTCGCAGGCCTCGAACGAGCTCAAGGCCGACGCGGTCGTCGTCGGCGCCTCCGAGAAGGCCGGGCACCGGATCGTGGGCTCGGTCGCGGTGCGGCTGGTCAAGGCGGGCCGCTGGCCGGTGACGGTCGTCCCGTAGGCTCCGCCCCGTCCCGGCCCGGGCGGTCAGACCCCGTCGGCGACGTGGATGACGACCTTGCCCCGGCGGTGCTCGTGCTCCAGTGCCTCATAGGCGGCGCGGGTCTCGGCGAGCGGGACCACGCGGTCGACCCGCGGGGTGAGCTTGCCGCCGTCGATGAGCCGGGAGACCGCCTCCAGGCCCGCCCGGTCCGGCTCGACGACGAAGAAGACACCGCGGGCGCCGTGTGCGCGGGCGCTCTCCGGGTCGGGCGGGGACACGATGCTGACCAGCAGTCCGCCGGGTCGCAGCACCGACCAGGAGCGGTCCTGCGTGTCCCCGCCGACGGCGTCGAAGACGACGTCCACGTCCGTCACCTCGTCCTCGAAGCGGCTGCCGGCGTAGTCGACGACCCGCTCCGCGCCGAGTGCGGCGACGAAGCCCGCGTCGCGCGCGGCGGCGGTCGCCGTGACCCGCGCGCCGAGCGCGGCGGCGATCTGGACGGCGAAGGAACCGACGCCTCCCGCCGCGCCGTGGACGAGGACGTGCCGACCCGGGGTGACTCCGGCGTGCCGGGCCAGCGCCTGCCAGACGGTGAGCGCGGCGAGCGGTACCGAGGCGGCGGCGTCGTGGTCGATCCGCCGGGGCTTGGGGGCCAGGATGCCCGCGGGGAGGGTGACGAACTCGGCGGCGGCGCCGTCGTGGACGAAGGGGATCAGCGCGTAGACGGCGTCCCCGACCCTCGGGGTGATGACGCCCGGGCCCACCTCGGCGACCACTCCGGAGACCTCGTGCGAGGGGATGGTGGGGGTGCGGTCGCGGCCCGAGCCGTCGAAGCTGTCGGTCCAGGTCGCGTCCCAGTAGAGCTCCCCGGCGGTCACGGAGGCGGCCCGCACCGCCACCAGCGCCTCGCCCGGGTCCGGCACGGGGCGGGGCGCGAGCTCGTAGTGGAGCTGTTCGGGTCCACCGCGCCGATGGGCCCGTACGGCGTGCATCGTCGTCACCATCGGCCGCTCCCGTGGTTCGCTCCCGCGCCTGCCCGGCGGGGGCGCATCGTGTCCCCGCTCCTTCCAGCATCCGGCCCCGGACGGCTCCCGGCATCCCGTTCAGCGGGGCGGCCCGGGGGGACGCGCCGGGGGACGCGCCGGGGACGGCGTCCGGAATAGCGCAGCGCTGCCTTCGGTTACGGTCAGTGGGTCCCGACCGACGGCACCCGGAAGCAGGTAAGGGAAACATGAGCACTGTTGAGCTCACCAAGGACAACTTCGACGAGGTCGTGGGCAACAACGATTTCGTACTGATCGACTTCTGGGCGTCCTGGTGCGGCCCGTGCCGGATGTTCGCCCCCGTCTACGAGGCTGCCGCGGAGAAGAACACCGACCTCGTGTTCGGCAAGATCGACACGGAGGCGCAGCCCGAGCTGGCCGCCGCGTTCCAGATCCAGTCCATCCCGACGTTGATGATCATCCGCGACAAGGTGGCCGTCTTCTCCCAGCCCGGCGCGCTGCCCGCGCCCGCGTTCGAGGACCTGATCAAGCAGGCCCGCGACCTGGACATGGACGAGGTCCGCAAGTCCATCGCCGAGCAGGGTGCGGGCCAGGAGGCCCCGAAGGGCTGACCTCGCACGAGGCACCAGCTGTGGTGCGACCGTATGGCGCGCACCGTCGCGGAGTCCGTCCAGCGCCAGTGAGGTGATCGGCGCCCCGGGCCGCCGTACGGGGCGCGCGGGCTCAGCCGCCATGACGTGGCAGCGGCTTCCGCCGCCCGCACGGCGCTCCTGGGCCCGCTGCCGCCCGGCGCCGAACCGCACGCGGGTACTCCTGGGCAACGTCCCGGAGTTCCCGCTCCGGCCCCGGCGCCGCGGCGTGTGCGGGGGCCTGGGCGGCCCGTCCCGGCGCGGTGCGGAGCCGGCCCGGGACATCACGCGCGCCTCATGCTCGCCGCGGGTCCCCGGTCGCGCGCACCTTTCGTCGCCGCGCGGACATCGCGCTCTCGCTGCCCGGGAACGGATCCTGGCCGTGGACGACCCGGCGTGTGCGGCCCAGCTCCGCCCGTACCAGGTCGCCGGTCCGCCGCGCGGCCGCGGACATCTCGTCGGCGAGGTTCCGCATCCGCCCCTTACCTGGGCAGACGCTCTCTGGAGATGCGCGCCGCCGGGTGGCGGTCCACTCTTGATTCGGACCGGACGGCAGAGGCCCCCCTCGACTCGGGTGTCACCTGCCGTCCCTCGCCCGTTCGTATGGGGCGCTCTTGAGCGGCCCGCACCGAAGGGCTTAGGTGGTACGGACACCGCCCGGCCGCGGCCGGGCGGATACGGAGAACCGCCTTCGACGGGAGGTCCCGCCCATGCCCGGCACCAGTCAGCGGATGGAGACATCCGAACCGATCAGCGAGACAGCGGCGGAGGATCATATACAGGGCATCTGTTTCAAGACCGGCCCGCCCCGCCGCATAGGCGTGGAACTGGAATGGTTCCTCCACGACCCGCACGACCCGGCCCGCCCGGTGGGCCCCGCACGGCTCGGCGCCGCCGTCGCCGGACTGCGTGACCTGTACCTCCGCTCCCGGCTCACGACCGAGCCCGGCGGACAGCTGGAGCTCAGCTCGCTGCCCGCCCCCTCACTGACCGCGTGCGTCAATGCCGCGGCCGCCGACCTCCACTCCGTACGCCACCGGCTCCGCCGGGAGGGCCTGGCCCTGGCGGGCCACGGCCACGATCCCTGGCGGCGGCCCCGCCGGCTGCTGGACGAGCCCCGGTACGCGGCGATGGAGGCGTATTTCGACCGCTCCGGACCCGCGGGCCGGGCCATGATGTGCTCCACGGCCTCCGTCCAGGTCTGCCTGGACTCGGGCACGGAGGAGCCCGGGCCCTTCGGGCTCGGCAGACGCTGGCTGCTGGCCCACCTGCTGGGCGCCGTCCTGGTGGCCGCGTTCGCCAACTCCCCGCTCAGCGAAGGCCGTCCGACCGGCTGGCGGTCCACGCGGCAGGCGGTGTGGAGCGCACTGGACCCGGGGCGCACCCTCGCCCCGCCCGCCGGGACCGACCCGCGGACGGCCTGGACGGCCTACGCCCTGGACGCCCCGGTGCTGTGCATCCGCGGCGACGAGGCACCCTGGACGGTGCCCGACGGGCTCACCTTCCGCGACTGGATCCGTGACGGGTCGCACCGGCGCCCGACCCTCGCGGACCTGGACTACCACCTGTCGACGCTGTTCCCGCCGGTGCGACCGCGCGGATACCTGGAGCTGCGCATGATCGACGCGCAGCCTGGGCGGGACGGCTGGATCGTGCCGCTGGCCGTCGCCGTGGCGCTCTTCGACGACGCCGCCGCCTCGGAGGTCGCCTACCGGGCGGTGAAGCCGCTCGCCGACGCGGCGGGCGGGGACCCGGCCCCCCGCAACCCGCTGTGGCGGCGCGCCGCCCGGTACGGCCTGGCCGACCCCGAACTCCACGCCATCGCCATGACCTGCTTCGCCGCGGCCCGCGAGGCCCTGCCCCGGCTCGGCGCGGACCGGGCAGTGCTGCGGGCGGTGGACGACTTCACCGAGCGCTATGTCGAGCGCGGTCGATGTCCCGCCGACGACCTGCTCGACACCTTTCGACGCAAGGAGAGCCGCACGTGACCGCACCCGCGCTCGACCCCGAAGTCCTGCGCCGGCGTGCGCTGGACGCCCTGACCACCGCCCGTGACCGCACCCGGGGACTCACCACCTGCGTCGACGATCATGAACTGACCGCGCAGCACTCCCCGTTGATGTCCCCCCTGGTCTGGGACCTGGCGCACATCGGCAACCAGGAGGAGCAGTGGCTTCTGCGCAACGTCGGCGGCCGTGAGGCACTGCGGCCCGACATCGACCCCATCTACGACGCCTTCGAGCACCCGCGCTCGGAGCGGCCCACGCTGCCGCTGCTGCCGCCCGCGGAGGCGCACGCCTACGCGGCGCAGGTGCGCGGCCGGGTGCTGGACATCCTGGAGCGGGCGCCCCTGCACGGCACCCCGCTGACCGACGCGGCCTTCGCCTTCGGAATGATCGCCCAGCACGAACAGCAGCACGACGAGACGATGCTGATCACCCATCAGCTGCGGCGCGGACCGGCGGCCCTGACCGCGCCCCCGCCGCCACCCGCACCCGCGGACGCGGCGCTGCTGCCGGCCGAGGTCCTGGTCCCCGGCGGTCTGTTCACCATGGGCACCTCGACCGAGCCGTGGGCGCTGGACAACGAACGTCCCTCGCACGTACGCGAGGTGGCGCCGTTCTTCATCGACACCGTGCCGGTGAGCAACGGCGCGTACCTCGCCTTCCTCGAGGACGGCGGCTACGAGGACGAGCGCTGGTGGACCGCGGCCGGCTGGGCGCACATCCGCGAGCACGGTCTGTTCGCCCCGCTGTTCTGGCGCCGGGAGGGCGGTGTGTGGCTGCGCCGCCGCTTCGGGGTGACCGAGCCGGTGCCGCACGAGGAGCCCGTGCTGCACGTGTGCTGGTACGAGGCCGACGCGTACGCCCGCTGGGCCGGGCGCCGGCTGCCCACCGAGACGGAGTGGGAGAAGGCCGCCCGGCACGACCCGGCGACCGGCCGCTCCCGCCGTTACCCGTGGGGCGACGCGGATCCCGGCCCCCAGCACGCCAACCTCGGACAGCGGCACCTGCGGCCGGCCCCGGTGGGCAGCTACCCGGCCGGTGCGTCACCGCTGGGCGTTCGGCAGCTGGTCGGCGACGTGTGGGAGTGGACGGCGAGCGACTTCCTGCCCTACCCGGGCTTCGCCCCCTTCCCGTACAAGGAGTACTCGGAGGTCTTCTTCGGCCCCGACCACAAGGTGCTGCGCGGCGGCTCCTTCGCCGTGGACGCCGTGGCCTGCCGGGGCACGTTCCGCAACTGGGACTACCCGATCCGGCGGCAGATCTTCTCCGGCTTCCGCACCGCCCGCGACGCCCGCCCGGAGCAGGTGTGAGCGCCGCGACGAGAGGGGGGCGCGGCTGATGTGCCGGCACCTGGCGTACGTCGGCCCGCCCGTCGCGCTCCGCGAACTCGTCATCGACCCGCCGCACTCGCTGTACCGCCAGTCGTGGGCGCCGCGCCGGCAGAAGTACGGCACGGTCAACGCCGACGGCTTCGGTGTCGGCTGGTACGCGGACGGGGATCCGCTGCCCGCGCGCTACCGGCGCTCCGGGCCGGTCTGGGACGACCCGTCCTTCGCGGACGTGTGCCGGGTGACGCGTTCGGGAGCGCTGCTCGGGGCGGTCCGCGACATCACCGAGGGCTCGGTCGCCGACGAGTCCGCCGCCGCCCCGTACACGGCGGGCCGCTGGCTGTTCAGCCACAACGGCGCGCTGCGCGGCTGGCCGCACTCCGTCGCCGAGGCGGCCCGCGCGCTGCCCGCGGAGGAGCTGCTGGCCCTGGAGGCGCGCTGCGACTCGGCCCTTGCCTGGGCGCTGACCCTGCACCGGCTGCGGGCCGGCGCCCCGGCGGACGAGGCACTCGCCGACACCGTCGGCCGGCTGGCCGCGCTGACCCCCGACTCACGTCTCAACTTCCTGCTGACCGACGGCCGGGCGATCGCCGCCACCGCCTGGGGCGACACGCTCTGGTACCTGGAGGTGCCCGGCCGCTCCCTCGTCGTGGCCTCCGAGCCGTACGACGACAGTCCGCGCTGGACCGAGGTCCCCGACCGCCACCTGCTGTACGGCGATCCCACCGAGGTCCTGCTGATCCCGCTCAAGGAGCCGCACCTGTGAGCCCGTTCACCCTCACCCGCACCCTGCCCGCCGACGCCACCGCGGCCGCGTTGCGCGCCGACGTGGCCCACGGGCTGACCCGCGCCCCCAAGCAGCTCCCGCCCAAGTGGTTCTACGACGCCCGCGGCAGCGAGCTGTTCGAGGAGATCACCCGGCTGCCCGAGTACTACCCGACCCGCGCCGAGCGGGAGATCCTGCAGGCGAGGGCGCCGGAGATCGCCGAGGCGACCGGCGCCCGCACCCTGGTCGAGCTGGGCTCCGGTTCCTCGGAGAAGACCCGGCTGCTGATCGGCGCGCTGGGCGCGCCGCTGACGTACGTGCCGGTCGACGTCAGCGAGTCCGCGCTCACCGGCGCGGGCGAGGCCCTCCTGGCCGACCACCGGGACCTGACCGTGCACGCGCTCGTCGCCGACTTCGAGCACGGGCCGGCCCTGCCCGAGACGCCCGGCCCACGGCTGGTCGCCTTCCTCGGCGGCACGATCGGCAATCTGCTGCCGCAGGAGCGGGCGCGCTTCCTCGCCTCGGTCCGCGCGCTGCTCTCCCAGGGCGACGCGCTGCTGCTCGGCACCGACCTGGTCAAGGACGAGGCGACGCTGGTGGCGGCCTACGACGACGCGCAGGGCGTCACGGCCGCCTTCAACAAGAACGTCCTGTCGGTCATCGACCGCGAGCTCGGCGCGGACTTCCAACCGGACGACTTCGACCACATGGCCGTGTGGGACCGCGAGGAGGAGTGGATCGAGATGCGCCTGCGGGCGCGCGCCGACGTGACCGTGAAGGTCCCCGCGCTCGACCTGTCCGTGGACTTCGCCCGTGGCGAGGAGATGCGCACCGAGGTCTCCGCCAAGTTCCGCGAGGAGGGCGTGCGGGCCGAGCTGGCCGCCGCCGGTCTCACCCTGCGGCACTGGTGGACCGACGCCGAGGGCCGGTTCGCGCTGTCGCTGGCTTTCCCCGCCTGATCCGTGCGAAGCGGTGGCCGGTCCCGGAACGGGGGGCCGGCCGCCGCGTTCGCGGGCGCGTGGCCGGCCGGCCGCCGGCTGGACACCCTCGTCGGCGCCGCGGCGGACCTGCCGGCCTTCGCCGTGCCGAACCGCCGGGCGGGGCACCGGGCGGGTGCCGCGCTGCGGCGCCTGGCGGAGGATCTCGCCGCTTTCGTCACCCGCGAGGCCGGCTCACGACGGCCCTGCTGGAGCTGCGCGAGGGCCGCCGGCACCGCCTCCGGCGAGTGGCGGACCCGGGCCCTGCCCCAGCGCCGGATCGCCGCCGCGGAGGAGCGCGGGCGCCTGCTGCCGGCAGGTCGGCGCGGGGACGACTGGTCCGTCACCGTGCCGTGACGACGCGTACGATCATGCGGACGCCGCCGGAGCCGCCGGCGTACGGAGGAAGGACGACGCGCGTGGAGGACGCCCTCGCGACGGTGCTGCGCCAGTGGCAGGACGTCTACCCGGACCTGGACTTCGGGCCGGTCGCCGTCATCGGCAGGCTGACCCGCTGTGCCGCCCTGCTGCAGCAGGTCACCGAGACGCCCCTGGGTCGCGAGGGCCTCACCCGCCCGGAGTACGACATCCTCATCGCCCTGCGCCGCGTCGGCGGCGAGCTGACACCGGGCCGGCTCGCCCGGGAGACCTTCGCCTCGGGTGCCGCGGTCACCAAGCGGATCAAGCTGCTCGAGGAGCGCGGCCTGGTCGCCCGCCGCCCGGACGGCCGCGACCGCCGGGTCTCCCACCTGCGACTGACCGAGGAGGGGAGGGCGCTCGTCGACCGCGTACTGCCCGAGCAGCTGGCCTACGAGACGGGGCTGCTGTCCGGGCTCCCGGAGGGCCGCCGCGAGGAGCTGGCGGACATCCTCGGCGAGCTCCTGCTGCTGCTCGAAGGCCACCTGGGCGCGCTTTCCGGGTGAAGCGGGCGGCCGGTGGACCCACGGCACCGGCACTTCAGCGAGCGCACATCTGCGCGCTCCGCCAAGGACACGCCAAGGCAAGGCCGCGACGGGACAGATAGGGGTGTCCCCCTCCCCCTGACCAGGGAATCGCGCCATGACCGCTTCGTACGAACTCGCTCCCGTCGTCGACACCCCTACCGACCGTCCCCGCTACTCGGTGAGCCTCGCCCAGGACGAGGCGGAGGTGCGGGCCGCGCAGCGTCTGCGGCACCAGGTGTTCGCCGGGGAGATGGGGGCCGTGCTGGACACGCCCGAGCCGGGCCTGGACGTCGACGCCCTCGACGCCTCCTGCGACCACCTGCTGGTGAAGGAGGACGCGACCGGCGAGGTCGTCGGCACCTACCGGCTACTCACCCCCGCCAACGCCCGCCGCGCGGGCCGCACTTACTCCGAGTCCGAGTTCGACCTGAGCCGGCTCGCGCCGATCCGGCACGACATGGTCGAGGTGGGCCGCTCCTGCGTGCACGCCGCCCACCGTGACGGGGCCGTCGTGGCGCTCATGTGGGGCGGCATCACCCGCTACATGGCGACCACCGGCCACAAGTGGCTCGCCGGCTGCTGCTCGGTGGGACTGGCCGACGGCGGCGCGACGGCGGCCGGCGTGTGGGACCGGGTCTCCGCGAGGAACCTGGCCCCTGAGGAGTACCGGGTCAACCCGCACCGCCCCTGGGACCCGACGGGCACAGCCCGCCCGGCCCGCACCGTACTGCCCCCGCTGCTCCGCGGCTACCTGCGGCTGGGCGCCTGGGTGTGCGGCGAGCCCGCCCATGACCCGGACTTCGGCGTCGCCGACCTGTTCATCCTGCTCTCGCTGGAGCGCACCGACGAGCGCTACCTGCGCCACTTCGGCGCCCTCGGCTCGCCCGGGTCGCTCGGGTCGGTCTGAGATGGCCGCTGCGTGGTGGTCGCCGGTCGCGCCCTGCACCCCGCGGGCGTGCATGACCGGCGACGGGCCGGAGGTGGGCCGGGTCCGGCGGCTGCTGCGGTACGCCGCCGCGCTGGTGGTGCTGCTCACCGGCGTCCTGCTGTCCGTGCCGCTCGGCGCGCTGTGCGGCACGGCGGGGCGCGAGCGGCTGATCCGGCGGTGGACCCGCTCGGTGGTGGCGGCCTTCGGCGTCCGGGTGCGGCTGCCCGAGCCGGCGCCGCGTGAGCCGGGCCGCGGCCTGCTGGTGGTCTCCAACCACGTGTCGTGGCTGGACGTCCCGCTGATCGCCGCGGTCTTCCCGGGCCGCAACGTCGCCAAGCGGGAGATCCGCGACTGGCCGGTGATCGGACGGCTGTGCGTGCGCGGCCGAACGATCTTCATCGACCGGGAGCGGATCCGCTCGCTGCCGGACACGGTGGCGGAGATCGCGCAGGCGCTGCGCTCGGGCGCGACGGTCGTGGCCTTCCCTGAAGGCAGCACCTGGTGCGGCCGTGAGGAAGGCCGTTACCGCCGGGCGCTGTTCCAGGCCGCGCTGGACGCGGGCGCCGACGTGCAGCCGCTTCTCATCCGCTACCGGCACGCCGACGGGACGCCCAGCACCGAGGCGGCGTTCCTCGGCGAGGACACCCTGATGGACTCGGTGCGCCGGGTGGTCGCGGCCCGCGGCCTGAGCGCGGAGGTGGCGGCGTTCCCGCGCATCGCGGCGAACGCGCTGCCTGACCGGCGTTCGCTCGCGGCCGCCGCCCGTCACGCCTGCGTCGTCCCCGCGCCGCGCGCGGCCGTACCGCTCCAGGCCGGTCCCCACCAGGGCGGGACGGGCGGCCGGACCGGCGCTCCGCCCGCCGGCCGGACGAGCGGGAAACGGGAGCGGGCTGCGCCCCGGTCGTCCACAGCGCGAAGTCGAACGGCGTCCACTCGTACCGGGCGCGCGACATGATCCCCAGCCGGTCCCCGAAGGCACCCGTACGCGAGCGGCCCCCTGGCCAGGGCCGTCACCTCGGCGCGGAACTCGGCCGCGGTCACGTCCCGCCGGCGGCCGTCCTCCTGGCGGCCCAGCCGCGCCCCGTCCGGGGCCTGCGCCGCGGTCTCGAACACCACGTCGGCGAGGCCGCCGGCGAGGGTGGCGGGGACCGGCGCGGGCAGACTGGATTCGCGCACGCGGGCACCTCGTGGGAGCCGGCGGGCGGAGAAACGTGACGTAACGGATCTCTCACGCACTGTCGGCCCGGGGTCGGTCACCGTCCTCCTTCTTCACCAAACCTCCCCCGGCGAGAGATCATGGATACAGGAGGTGACCTCCATGACCACCAGGATCCGACTCCACGGCGGCCCCGGGGACGGTCTCACCCTCGGCATCGCCCTGCGAGCCGGGGGGCAGCCCCCCGAGGGCATCCTGTACGACCCGCTGGCCATCAGCGTGCAGGACGCCGGGGCGCATCAGGCGTGGCCCGACAGCGCCGCGTACTACAAGCGCCTCGAGCACATGGCCGACGAGCCGTGGGACTACGAGTACGAGAGCGAGGCCACCGCTCCCCTGGAGTGACCCACCGGCACGCCGCGGACCGCCCCGGTGGCGCCCCGGGGAGCCGCCTGCGGCCGCCGGACACCGCACGGGCGAAAGCCGCCGTTTTGGCCGGGCGCCGATGCCTCCGTAGAGTTCCGCAGGACACCAGTGGGAACACACGATCCAGGGAACGACGGCGGGCATGACGGCGACCGAGAACGAGCAGAGCACGGCCACGGCATGGGACGGCGTCCCCGGCATAGACCCGGTACGCCTCGAACTGTGCCTCAGCGTGCTCAGGGAACTCGACGAGCTGCCGCTGGACCACCCCGACGCGATCACCGTGCGCAAGGCCACGGCCGGCATCTACCGGACCGTGAAGCAGCGCCGCCGCCAGGAGCGCCGGTCCGCCAAGACCGCCCACGACAAGTCCGTCACCGAGGCCACGGCCACCGGCTCCGCGGAACGCATCGACGACGAGACCCAGGGGCTGCTGCCGTCCTCGTCGACGATCGGCGAGATCGCCGGCATCCTGCAGCGGCCGCGCTCCTGCTACGTGTGCAAGAGCCGCTACGTCGAGGTCGACGCCTTCTACCACCAGTTGTGCCGGGACTGCGCGGCCTTCAACCGCGCCCGGCGGGACGCGCGCACCGACCTGACCGGCCGGCGCGCCCTGCTCACCGGCGGCCGGGCCAAGATCGGCATGTACATCGCGCTGCGGCTGCTGCGCGACGGTGCCCACACCACCATCACCACGCGCTTCCCCGCGGACGCCATCCGCCGTTTCAAGGCGATGCCGGACAGCGACGAGTGGATCGGCCGTCTCAAGATCGTCGGGATCGACCTCCGCGACCCGGCCCAGGTGGTGGCGCTCGCCGACTCGGTGGCCGCGCAGGGCCCCCTCGACATCCTGATCAACAACGCGGCGCAGACCGTGCGCCGCTCCCCCGCCGCGTACGCGGAACTGGTGGCCGCCGAGTCCGCGCCGCTCCCGGCCGGGGCTTTGCCGGCCTCCGAGGTCTTCGGCGCCTTCGGCAGCGGTGCCCAGCCCGCGCTGCCCGCCCCGCGTGCGGAGCTGTCGGCCCGGGCCCGGGAGGTCACGGACCTGGCTCTGGTGAGCGGTTCGGCCTCGCTCGCCCGGATCGAGGCCGGCACGGCGATCGACGCCGGCGGGCTGATCCCCGACCTGGACGCGGCGAACAGCTGGACCCGGGCCGTGGGCGAGGTCGACCCGGTCGAGATGCTCGAAGTGCAGCTGTGCAACGAGACCGCGCCGTTCATCCTGGTCAGCAGGCTGCGCCCGGCGATGGCCGCCGCCGCTGCGCGCCGCAAGTACGTGGTGAACGTCTCCGCGATGGAGGGCAAGTTCAGCCGCGGCTACAAGGGCGCGGGCCACCCGCACACCAACATGGCGAAGGCCGCGCTCAACATGCTGACCCGCACCAGCGCGCGGGAGATGCTGGAGACCGACGGCATCCTGATGACCAGCGTCGACACCGGCTGGATCACCGACGAGCGCCCGCACCCCGACAAGGTCCGCATGGCCGAGGCCGGCTTCCACGCCCCGCTGGACCTCATCGACGGCGCGGCCCGCGTCTACGACCCGATCGTCCGCGGCGAGCAGGGCGAGGACCTGGCCGGGGTGTTCCTCAAGGACTACGCGCCGACCGAGTGGTGAGGGCACCGGCACCGTCCCCCGGGGCCATGTGACGGCCCGTCGCGGGACGGACGGGACAGGCGGGGCGGCCGGTCCGCGGCTACGATCGAAGCGTGGCCGAGCGAGGTTTCGCGCCCACGGCGCCCAAGCTCGTGCTCGAGACCGACGGGGACACCCTGATCCTGGTCCCGGGTCGGGACTACCACGTCGGTCGCGACCCCGACGGGGACGTCGTCCTCGACGACCCCCGGGTGTCGTGGCACCACGCGGTGATCCGGCCCGCGGGGGACAGCTGGATGCTGAACGACATGGGCAGCACCAACGGCACCTTCGTCGGCGGCAGGCAGGTCCGGCAGTGGGGTGTGGGTCCGGGCAGCGTCATCCGCTTCGGGCACGCCGAGCAGGGACCCTGCGCCCGGCTGAGCAGCGCCGAGGCCCCCACCGGCGTCTACCGGGCGCCGCCGATGGCATCCCCCGCGGCGACCGGCACCTTCCGCCGGCCGACGTCGGTGCGGTCGCTGCCGCACCGCACGATCCACATCGGGCGCGCCGCCGACAACGATCTGGTCGTCTCGGACCTGCTGGTCTCGCGGCACCACGCCGAACTGCGGTCGCTGCCGGACGGCGGCTACGAGATCGTCGACCTGCACAGCCACAACGGCACCTACCTGGACGGCCGGCGCGTCGAGCGGGCGCCCGTGCACCAGGGCGACATCATCGACGTCGGCCACGCGGTGTTCCGGCTGGTCGGCGACAAGCTGCAGGAGTTCACCGACACCGGCGAGGTCTCGCTCAACGTCCGCGACCTTTCGGTGCGGGTGGGCGACGGCGGCAAGGTGCTGCTGGACGACATCAGCTTCCCCGTCGGCGAGAAGTGCCTGCTGGCGGTGGTCGGGCCGAGCGGCTCCGGCAAGTCGACGCTGCTGAACGCGCTGACCGGGCTGCGTCCCGCGAACGAGGGCACGGTGCTCTACGACGGGCGCGATTTGTACCGCGAGTACGCGGACCTGCGCCAGCGCATCGGCCTGGTCCCGCAGGACGACATCCTGCACCAGCAGCTCCCCGTGGGCCGCGCCCTGTCGTACGCCGCCGAACTCCGCTTCCCCGGCGACACCGCCAAGGAGGAGCGGCAGGCCCGGGTGGACGAGGTGATCGCCGAACTGGGCCTGGAGGCCCGGGTGAAGCAGCCGGTCCACACGCTCTCCGGTGGCCAGCGCAAGCGGGTGAGCGTTGCCCTGGAACTGCTGACCAAGCCCTCGCTGCTCTTCCTGGACGAGCCGACCTCGGGCCTGGACCCGGGGATGGACCGTTCGGTGATGACGATGCTGCGAGAGCTCGCCGACGACGGCCGCACGGTCATCGTGGTGACGCACAGCGTGCTCAGCCTGGAGGTGTGCGACCGCTTGCTGGTGATGGCCCCCGGCGGTCGCATGGCCTACTACGGGCCGCCCAGCAAGACGCTCCCCTTCTTCGGCTTCCGGCAGTGGCCGGAAGCCTTCGAGGCGTTCGAGAACGAGGAGAACCGCGACTGGGCCGGCCAGTATGAGGCCTCCCCGCTCTACGACGAATACATCGCGGCGGCACTGGAGCCCGCCGGCCCGGGGACCCCGGCGGAACTCGAACCGCTCGAGCCGCCCAAGCCACAGAGCTGGGGCGGCCAGTTGTGGACGCTGGTGCGCCGCTACACGGCGTCGCTGGCCGCCGACCGCACCTTCCTGGCGATCATGGTGGCGCTGCCCTTCGTGATGGGCGGGATGGCGCGGGCCCTGGCCGGCGGTTCGCTGGGCCGGAACAACGCGCTCAACGTGCTGCTGATCCTGTGCGTCGGCTCGGTGCTCACCGGGGCCGCGAACGCGGTCCGCGAGCTGGTCAAGGAACGCGTCATCTACCAGCGGGAGCGGGCGGTGGGCCTGTCCCGCTCGGCGTATCTGGCGTCCAAGGTCGTGGTGCTGGGGCTGGTCACCGTCGCCCAGGCAGTGGCCCTGACGATGGTCGCCCTCGTCGGCGTGCGTCTGAGACCCCAGGGCGGCAGCGGGGTCCTGATGCCGCCGCTGCTGGAGATCACCCTGGCGGTGGCGCTGCTGGCGTTCACCTCGATGATGCTCGGGCTGCTCATCTCCGCCCTGGTGCGCAAGGAGGAGGTGACCATGCCGCTGCTGGTGCTGCTCGCCATCGTGCAGGTGGTCTTCTGCGGTGCGCTGCTCCCCCTGCACGGGGTCCCGGGCCTGGAACAGCTGGCCTGGCTGGTGCCCTCGCGCTGGGCGCTGGGTGCGATGGCCGCCACACTGGACCTGCATGCCATCACGCCGAGCACCGTGACGTCGGACCCGCTCTTCCGGTCCGTCCCCTCGATGTGGCTCCTGGACATGGGCATGCTCGTGGTGCTGTCGGCGGTCTTCGGTCTCGTCGTCACCAGGCTGCTGCGGCGCCAGGAACCGGCCGTCATGCGGAGGTAGCCCGTGATGTACGAGCCGGAGTTCGTCCCGACCCACGTCGCACCCGCCGCGGGGCTGCCCACCTGGCGGGCGCCGGACGACTCCAGCCCGTCCGCCGGGCTGGACCCACTGCTTCCGGTGCGCGTCACCGAGCACCGGGGCGACTGGGCGCGGATCGTGTGCTCCAACGGCTGGTCCGCGTGGGTGGACGGGCGCCTGCTGATCACGGTGCCGCAGAGCCCCCCGGCGGTGGGCGGCTCCCCGGCGCGCACCGCCGACGCCCGCCCGCTGCTGGGCAGGCTCGTGGAGGCGCTCGACTCGTACCGGGCCATGGTGCAGGACCTCGCGGCCGGGAGGATCGACCTGGAGACCTTCGACCGGGTGACCAGCGGGATACGGATCGGCGCCGTCGTCGACGGCGACGCCGTCTGGCTCTTCGACGCCGAGCACGACCGCTGGTGCTACTGCGACGGCGCCCGCATGGCGACGTACGCCTCCGCCGAACCACCCGCCATACGGCCCGGCGACGCCCCGACCCCGGCGGAGCCGCCGCCCGCCAGCGACTCGTCCCCGACCCAGACCCATCCCATCACCTGGACGCACGAGCCCTGAGAACTCGCGAGCGGGCAGGCCGCGCCGCCCACCGCCGCGCGAAGCCGAACGCGGGCGACATGCCTCCGAGACCGGCCGCCGGCGCCCGTGCGCCGGCACCTGGACCGCGACCGGTCCGACCTGGCGGAGGGCCGACGCCCCAGGCACGTGCACGCGGCGGCGGGCGGGGGGGAGCCCTGAGGACGGCCGCCGCGAGGCGGCGTCAGCGGGGTGGGCGGGATCGTGCCAGGAGGCGGGTGGCCATGCTGCCCAGCAGGCCGGCCGCCACGCCCCACAGCGCGGCGATGCCGATCGCGGGGAGCAGGTTGGGGAGCAGGACGATCGAGCCGCCGAGGCCACCGGTGTCGGAGGGGTCGCCGATGCCGAACAGCGACAGGCCGTAGTGCGCGTCGATCCGGGTGAGCACGCCGATCAGCAGCATCGCCACCGCGGACGCCGCGGCCAGATGGAGGGCGTTGCGCACGTGCCCCGTGCCGGGCGGCGCGCGCCGGGCGGTGGCCCAGCCGGCGCCCAGCATCGCGACGACGGCGGCGACCACCAGCCACCACGCCCTGCCGTCGCGCTCGGACAGCGACGCGAGGTCCAGCGTGACGTCACCGTCCCCGCTGCGCAGGACGGCGGCCAGCGCCTCCGGCATCGGCACACCGAGCGCCCCCTGCACGCTGCCGTGCCAGGAGGCGCCCATGCCGATACCGAGGGCGAGCCAGGCCACGTTGGGCAGGCCGAGGAAGACGACGGCGAAGCTGTCGGCGGGCTCCGCGCGGGTGAAGGCGGTGACCACCGCGATCACGGCGCCGACGGCCACGTAGACGAGCAGCACGCCCACCATGGCGCGGGCGGCCGGCCGGACGACGCTGTGCACGGGCACCAGCCGGGAGGGCAGCGGCGCCCTCCGCGACACGGCGAAGGCCAGCAGGAGGACGATGGCCAGCCAGAGCAGCCCGGCGACGACCGTGACCGGGACGTCGGCGCGGAAACCGACGGTGGGCGTGATCCCGAGCAGATCGCCGAGGTCGCCCAGGAAGTCCTCGCCCGTGGAGACGGTGAAGGTGTGGCGCGCGCCGAGGGCGATCAGCAGCGTGACGAGGGCCCACAGCACACCCGTGCGGACGAAGAGCCACAGCAGCCGGTCCCCGGAGACCACCGCGTGCCGGCGCAGCGGGCGCACGACCACGTAGGCGGTGACGAGCGCGCCGGCGAGGGCGACGGACAGCGGGACGGCGGTCACCGCCGCGTCCGACTGGGCGATGGCTCCCGCGCCGCCCTCCAGGCCGATGCGGCCCCCGACGGCCATGACCACGGTGGCCGCGATGACGGGCAGGAAGGCGCCCTGCGGCAGCTCGGAGGCCCCCGCGAGCCAGAGGCCCAGGGCCGCCAGGACCACCATGACGGCGTACCCGGCCACCACCGCCGCCAGGGCGTGCAGCCAGCCGTGGGTGAGCCCCGGGGCGGGGTGCGGGGCGGGGGCCGGATGCCGGGTCACGGTGTCAGGCTAAGCAGCCCGGCGACAGCCCGCCCGTCCGGATTGCCCCGGCTTGCGGTCCCGTCGGAGCGTGGACGGAGAATGCGGGAGTGACGTCGCCCCCGCCCCAGGAGCCCCCCGGCGCGCCCGGCCCCGGCCAGGACCCGCCCGCGCACGCGCGCCGACGCTGGTGGACGTCGAGTGCCGGGCTGTCGGCGCTCGCGGCGCTGGGGGCCGCCGCGCTCGTCCTGGCGGTCTTCCTGGCCACACGGGGCGGGGACGGGGGCTCGGCCGCGCCGGAGCGGAGCCCGTCACCCACCCGGCCGCAGATCGTCCTCCAGCCGGCGCAGGCGGCGGGCCTCGACGCCTTCACCACGGGCACGGCCAGGGAGTTCCTCCCCCCGGACGCACCGGCGCCCACCCTGACCCCCAAGCCCTCCGCCACCTACGGGGCGCCGAGCGTCTCCGGGGGAACGCGCGCCCTGTACGGCGGCACCAAGGGCAAGGCGCCCTGCGCGGTCACCGAGCAGGCCGAGCACCTGACCGCGGACCCCGGCAAGGCGGCCGCCTTCGCCCGGGTGGCGGGCGTCCACGCCGACGGGATCGGGCGGTACCTGAAGTCGCTCACCCCCGCGCTGCTGCGCGCCGACACCCGGGTCACCGACCACGGCTTCGCGGACGGCTCCGCGACCTCCTTCGCCGCGGTGCTGGAGGCGGGCACGGCGGTGCTCGTCGACGACCGCGGGGTGCCCCGGGTGCGCTGCGCGGGCGGCAATCCGCTGTCGGCGCCGAAGGCGATCGCCGGTGCCGGCCACACCGGCCAGCCGTGGCCCGGCTTCCGGGCCTCGGAGGTGGTCGCGGTGCGCCCCGCCCCCGCGGCGCACCGGTCGTTCGTCCTGTACGACGCGGGACGCGACGAGCTGTTCCGCCGCCCGGTGGGAACCAGGGGCGCCGACGACACCTGGGTGAGGTGAGCCCCGGCTCCGGGGCTTGAGCCTCCAGCCGCTGGAAGGTCCAGACTCGTCGCCGGCCGTGCGGAGCGCTACCGGCAGTTGCCGGCGGTGCTCGCCGGTGAGCCGCCGCGTCCCACACGTGGCCGAATTCCGATGGCTGGCCGAGGCCCTCAGGTCGCGCCCCTGACGGCCGGCGGTGCCCTCAGGAGTGCTCCTGCAGGCGCGGCCCGTACATGTCGAGCATCCGCGCCCGGGCCGCCGCGAGCCGCTGGGAGATGGTCTGGGCCGCGGCCAGCACGATGGCCTGGCCCAGCACCGGGTCGTCCCGGCACAGGTCGCGGATCTCGGCCGCGTTGAACTCGTACGCGCCCACGGAGCCCAGCGCGTGGGCGCCGACCTGCCAGCGGTAGGGAGGGAACAGCCAGGACCAGCCGATGAGTTCGCCGGGACCCAGGGTCTCGACGGAGACCGCACCGCGGCCCGGCACGTCCATGTCGATGGAGACGGCGCCCGACTCGACCACCCAGAACCGGTCGGCGAATCTGCCCTCGCCGCAGATGCGCCAGCTCTGCGGGAAGCTGACCTTCCTGGCGTGTTCCAGGAAGGTCCTGCGGTGGGCCGGCGGGAGTGAGTCCAGCATGGTCACCGTGCTGCTCATCGGCGCATCCTCCTACTCCCGTCCGCACCCCTGACCTCAGGGTACGGTCATGGACCGGCCGTCGCAGGGAGGTGCCCGGCCAACCAGTCGCGGGCCAGGTGCGCCACCTCGTCGAGCGCTCCGGGCTCCTCGAACAGGTGGGTGGCGCCGGGCACCACGTGGAGCAGGCTGGGGCAGCTGAGCGCTTCCTGGGCACGCTGGTTCAGCTCCAGGACGGTGGTGTCCCGGCCGCCGACGATGAGCAGGGTGGGCGCCCTGACCTCGCCGAGCCGGGGCATGGCCAGATCGGGACGGCCGCCCCGGGACACCACCGAGGAGACGTACGGGGCGGCCCGGGGGTCGGCCGCGGCCCACAGCGCGGCGGCCGCGCCCGTACTGGCCCCGAAGTAGGCGAGCGGCAGGTTCTCCCCGCGGGCCCATTCGGTGACGTCGACCAGGCGGGCGGCGAGCAGTTCGATGTCGAAGACGTTGGCCCGGTCCGCCTCCTCGGCGGTGGTGAGGAGGTCGAACAGCAAGGTGCCGAGGCCGGCCTGGTTGAGGGCGGCGGCCACGGCCCGGTTGCGCGGGCTGTGGCGGCTGCTGCCGCTGCCATGGGCGAAGATCACCAGGGCCCGCGCGTCGGCGGGCATGGTCAGCGTCCCGGCGAGCCGCGCCCCTGTCTCGCCGCCCACGGCCAGATCCACCTCGGTGGTCCGCGGTCCCCGGGCGGCGGCCTGCTTGAGCAGCCCGGACACCTCGTCGTCGGCGGTCTGGGAGAAGTCGTCAAACCACTCCCCCACCGCGAAGAAGGCGCTCGGCGCCGACAGGCACACCACGTCGTCGGCGGCGTGCCGCAGGGCGGGCAGCGCCTGCGGCGAGGCCACGGGCACGGCGAGCACGACCCGGGCGGCGCCCTGGGCGCGGGCCACCTCGCAGGCGGCGAGGGCGGTGGCGCCGGTGGCGACGCCGTCGTCGACGAGGAGCACCGTGCGGCCGGCCAGTGGCGTGCGCGGGCGCCCCTCGCGGAAGCGGTGCGCCTGCCGGGCCAGCTCGGCCTCCTCGCGGTGCTCGACGGTGTCGATGTCGGCGCGCGAGACGTGGCTCATGCGGACGATGTCGTCACTGAGCACCTTGGCGCCGCCCTCACCGATGGCGCCGAAGCCCAGTTCCCGGTGGTACGGGACGCCCAGCTTGCGGACGACGATCACGTCCAGGGGGGCGTGCAGGGCCTGCGCCACCTCGTAGGCGACGACCACGCCGCCGCGCGGCAGGCCCAGCACGATGGGGTTGTCGAGGTCCAGATGCCGTAGCCGCTCGGCGAGCTGCCGTCCGGCATCCGCGCGGTCTGTGAAGTGCATGGTTCCACCCCCGCGAGCGGGGAGATGCGCGACTCCTTACGTCCTACCCTGAATAGGGACCAGCAAGCAACCGGCAGGGACCACGCGATGTCCGTGCTCGTGGGAACCTCGGGGTGGCAGTACCGGGACTGGCGCGGCGTGCTGTACCCGCCCCAGGTGCCGCAGCGGCTGTGGCTGGAGGTGTACGCGCGCCGGTTCGGCACGGTCGAGTGCAACAACGCGTTCTACCGGCTGCCGTCCCGGGAGACCTTCGCGAGCTGGCGCGAGCACACGCCCGAGGGCTTCGTGATGGCGGTCAAGGCCAGCCGCTACCTGACCCATATGAAGCGGCTGCGCGACCCCGAGGAGCCGGTGCGGCGGCTGCTGTCCCACGCGGCGGGCCTCGGCGACCGGCTGGGCCCGGTCCTGCTGCAGCTGCCGCCGAACCTCAGGGCCGACGCCCGCGTCCTGGAGACGTGCCTGCGCTGCTTCCCGCAGGGCGTGCGGGTGGCCGTCGAGCCGCGGCACGCTTCCTGGTGGACCCCCGAGATCCGCGCCCTGCTGAAGCGCCGCGGCGCCGCGCTCTGCTGGGCCGACCGGCGGGCACGCCCGGTGACCCCGTTGTGGCGTACCGCGGACTGGGGCTACGTACGCTTCCATGAGGGCATCGCCCGGCCGTGGCCCCGCTACGGCTCCCGGGCGCTGACCACCTGGGCACACCGCATCGCGGACACCTGGCCGGAGGGCTCCGACGTGTTTGTGTACTTCAACAACGACCCCGGCGGAGCGGCCGTCCTGGACGCCGACGCCTTCCGCGACGCGGTCCGCCAGGTGCGGCCGTCGTGATCCGGCGGCGGGTGGTCGTGTCGGGTGACGTGCAGGGGGTGTACTTCCGGGACACCTGCCGCACGACGGCGGCCGACACCGGTGCCGCGGGGTGGGTCCGCAACCGGCCGGACGGCACGGTCGAGGCGGTCTTCGAGGGCCCACCGGAGGCGGTGGAGCGGATGGTGGCGTGGTCACACGAGGGCTCTCGGCTGTCCATCGTGGACCGTGTGGAGGTCGTCGAGGAGGAGCCGGAGGGGCTCACCGGCTTCGAGATCCGTCCCACCCCGTGGCGCGGCTGAGGGCCTGCGCGACGAGGGCGTCCAGCCGCCCGTGGTGGGCGCCGGGCCAGTAGATCCGGGCGCAGTCGGCGCAGCGCGCGAAGGCGTCCTGGGTCCTGCGGGTGCCCGGTTGCAGCAGGTGGGCGATCTCGTCCTTGGCCACCGGCGCCAGGACGCCGTTGCAGGCGGTGCAGCGGGTCCACGGCGCCAGCGGGGGCGCGAACCGGTCCAGGACGTCGGCCAGTTGCTCGTCGGCGCGGTCACCGCGCACATAGGCCCCGCGGCGCAGGGCGCGGCGCGCCAGCAGGCCGCGGTCGCGGGTCAGCAGCACCCGCCCCTCGGCGTTGGCCCTGGCGACCAGTGTCGCGTCGTCGAGGTCGTTGCCGTACGCGGTGTCCAGGCCGAGGATCCGCATGCGCCGGGCGAGCTTGCCCAGGTGCACGTCGAGCAGGTAGCGGGCGGCGGCGGGCTGGGGCCTGGTCGCGGCGGCGACCTCCACCAGTTCCCCGCCCCGCGGCCGGTACGCCGGCCCGGCCGGACGCCCGTCCGCCGCCATCGCGCCGACCTCGGTCAGCGGCACCCCCAGCGACTGCACGACGTGCCCGAGCGTGGACACCCCGTCGGCCGCCACCCGCACCTCCCGTCCGCGCCGGGGCGCGGAGAGGAACGTCCCCAGTTCCGCGGCGAACCGCAGCCGCAGCCGGCTCCGGGGCGTGCGGCCGGGGCCGTCACCGGACATGGCGCAGGCTCTCGAGGTCGACCGGGGGCAGGTACTCGCGCACCAGGCTCCGCTCCCACCAGGCCCCCGTGGCGCGCAGGGTGCGCCAGTCGGTGAAGCGGTAGTGGTAGAGGCGGGCACGGACGTAGGTCGGCGGGGCGTGCGGGAAGGGGTTGCTGCGCAGCAGGCGGAGCGTGCGGGGATCGTTCTCCAGGAGCTTGACGACGAACGGGATGAACCAGCCCCACGCGTAGGCCGAGGAGATCCCGGCGAACCACATCAGCCAGTCCAGCCTCAGGTGGTACGGGGCGAACTGGCGCGGCATCCGGTGCCGGTCGGTGGGCTTGCCCTTGAAGCCGTACTCCTTCCACACGGCCTCGGGGCCGGGTTCGGCGGCGTCGGTGCCCTCGACGACGACCTCCAGGCGCATCCGGTTGATGCTGCCGAAGGCGCCGTAGGAGTTGACCAGGTGCAGCCGGTTGAAGGACACGTTCATCATCTGGCCGCGGGAGACCAGGTTGCGGGCCGGCCAGTAGCTGAGGACGGCGACGAGGACGGTGGCGGCGATCACCAGGGCCGCGTACCAGGCGGGCGGGGGGGCGGACGCGGCGGGCGGCGGCGCGGCGAGGTACGAGCCGTCGAGCGCGGCGACGGCGAGGACGATCGTCAGCCAGTTCAGCCAGGCGAAGTTGCCCGAGAGCACCAGCCACAGCTGGGTGACGATGACGACGCAGGCGGCGAGGCTCGCCACCGGTTGCGGGGTGAACAGGGCGACGGGCACCACCAGCTGGGCGAAGTGGTTGGCGGCGGTCTCCACCCGGTGGGCTCCGCGCGGCAGGTGGTGGAAGAACCAGCTGAGCGGGCCGGGCATGGGCTGCGTCTCGTGGTGGTAGTACAGGCAGGTCAGGTCGCGCCAGCAGGCGTCGCCGCGCATCTTGATCAGTCCGGCGCCGAACTCGACGCGGAAGAGCAGCCAGCGCATCAGCCACAGGACCAGCACCGGCGGCCCGGTGTCGCCGTTGCCGAGGAACACCGCCAGGAAGCCGGCTTCCAGCAGCAGGGACTCCCAGCCGAACGCGTACCAGGTCTGGCCGACGTTGACGATCGACAGGTAGAGCAGCCACAGCGCCGTCCAGATCACCATGGCGGCCCACAGCGGCACGAGGTCGGTCGCGCCCGCGACGACGGCGGCGGCCAGCGCGACACCGCCCCACGCGACGGCGGCGAAGAGGCGGTCGGAGTAGCGGAGGTGGAACAGGCTCGGCGCGTGGCGGAACGGCACTCGCCGCAGGAAATGCGGGACGGGCAGCAGTCCGTGCTCGCCGATGAGGGCGCGGAACTGGTTCGCGGCGGCGAGGAAGGCGACCAGGTAGAGCACGCCGAGACCGCGCTGGACGACGACGCGGCTCAGCCAGTGATCGGGTGCCGTGAACCAGTCCATGGCCGCTGCTTCTCCATTGCCCCGCCGGGGTGTCCGCGACCCGGCGGGACGCCGGCGGGGGGAGGTTCATCCGATGGGACGCGGGCGGGCGCGGGCTACTGGTGGTCGGCGACGAGGGAGAGCAGTCCGCCTTCCGGGTCACGGATGCCCGCGACCCTGCCGTAGGCACTGTCGAGCGGTTCGCCGGTGACCTCGCCGCCGAGGTCCTTGGCGCGCCGGACGGCCTCGTCGACGTCGGTGACGGTGAAGAAGACGTGCCACCGCGGGCGGACCTTGGGGTCGGCGGCCGCCTCGACGCCGCCGCCGCGGATGCCCGCGACGCTGTGCCCGTCGACGTAGAGGACGACGCGGTCGTTCTCCCATTCCACGACGTAGCGGGGGCCGCGCCGGTCCCAGTGGAAGACCTCGCCGTAGAACAGCGCCGCGGCGAAGGCGTCGCGGGTGCGCAACTCGATCCAGGAGGGGGCGCCGTGCAGCCGCAGTTTGCGGGCGGGGCCCTGCTCGCCCTCCCAGAGGCCGAAGGAGGCGCCCATCGGATCGGCGACCAGGGCGAGGCGCCCCGCGTCGAAGTCGAGCGGGCCGACGGCCACCGTGCCGCCGCGGTCGCGGATGTCCGAGGCGGTGGCGTCGGCGCTCTCGACCCCGAAGTACGTGGTCCAGGACACCGAGGTCTCCCAGTCCCTGGCGATGGCCCCGATGCCGGCGACCTCCGTGCCGTTCACCAGCGCGCGTTCGTACGCGCCCCAGCGCGAGGGCCCGGGTTCGAACTCCCAGCCGAGCAGTGGTCCGTAGAACGCCTTCGCCACGTCCAGGTCGCGTGCCATCAGGCTGACCCAGCACGGGGCGCCCGCCACACAGCAGATCTTCGTGGTGGACACGTACCGGCCTCCTTGTCCTGCCCCGTTCCCAGAATGGCGGCAGCAGGTCCCCGAGGCATCTTCGGCGGGTCCGTCGCACGAACGTCGTACGTACTGGTGGGCGGGTGCCACGTACTCCGGCCCGGTGGGTCAGTGGCCGAACAGGTGCATGCCACGGCGGCGGCCCGAGGCCGTGGGGGTCTTCTGGGCGGTGTCCGTCTCGTCGTCGGTCCTGGCGGTACCCGCGGCGGTCGTGGTACCGGTGGTGCCAGTGGTCGCGGTGGTACCGGTGGTGGCGGCCCGGCGGCGCAGCCGGCGCAGCTCCGCACGGCGGCTGCGCTCGCGTCCCGCGCCGGCCAGGGCGATGACCGAGGCCAGACAGAACACCAGGGCGAGCGCGAGACCGGCGAGGAACGCGCCGAGGGTGTCGACGGTGGCGACGTCCGAGCCGAACAGCGTCACGGTGTAGTCGGGACCTCCGCCGAGGTTCTCGGCGATCAGGAGTCCGGTGAAAGCGGCGGTGGCGCCCATGAGCACGAATCCCAGCAGCAGCATCGTGTCCTCCTCGATGTCGGGCGTGGTACGGGCCCTCACTGCCGCGCCTACCCCGGGCACGGTCACGGATGCGTACGGCTGCCCTTGCGCAGGAAGCGCCGCAGCCGGGTGAGCGGCCAGGCGTTGACGACGTCCTCCTCGGTGAGCCAGCCCCGCTGGGCCGTTCCGACGCCGTAGCGCATGAAGTCCAGGTGGACGGTGGAGTGCGCGTCACTGTCGACGGCGAACTTCACGCCGTACCGGCGGGCCCGCAGGATCAGCTCGTCGCCGAGGTCCAGCCGGTCGGGCTGGGCGTTGACCTCCAGCGCGGTGCCGGTGCGGGCGCAGGCGGCGAAGACCTCGTCGAAGTCGGCGTCTACGCCCGGGCGCCTGCCCAGCAGCCGGGCGGTGGGGTGGCCGATGATGTTGACGTAGGGGTTCTCGGCGGCCCGCACCAGGCGCCGGGTGAGGGCCTCGCGGTCCTGGTTGAAGTGCGAGTGGATCGAGGCGACGCACAGGTCGAAGCCGGCCAGGAACTCGTCCGGCCAGTCCACGCCGCCGTCGGGGTCGATGTTGAGCTCGGTGCCGTGCAGGACGCGCATGCCCTCGTGCGCGCGGTCCAGGCGGCGGGCCTCCTCGCGCTGGGCGAGGATCTTCTCGTCGGTCATGCGCTGCATGTACAGGTTGGGCGCGTGGTCGGTGACCGCGTAGTAGGCGTAGCCGCGCGCGGCCGCCGCGGCCACCATCTCCTCCAGGCCGGCGAGACCGTCGGTGAGGTCGGTGTGGGTGTGCAGGTCGCCGCGGACGGCGCGCGGGGCCAGCGGCTCGGGGAGCTCCCCGGCCAGCCCCGCCTGGATCTCGCCCCGGTCCTCGCGCAGGGTGGGCGGTATCCAGGGCAGGCCGAGCCGGGCGTAGACCTCCTCCTCGGTCCGGGAGACGACGCGCTCGCCGGTCCCGGTGTCGAAGAGCCCGTACTCGGAGAGCTTGAGGCCGTGGTGGACGGCCATTTCGCGGGTGCGGATGTTGTGGGCCTTGGAGCCGGTGAAGTACTGCAGCGCGGCGCCCCAGGATTCGGGCGGCACCACCCGCAGGTCGACCTGGAGGCCCTTGGTGGTACGGATCGAGGTCTTCTTGGCGCCCCGCACGATGACCTCGGCGGTGGTCGGCATCCGGGTGAACGCCTCCATGAAGGGCCCGGACCGCTCGGCGGCGACGAGGACGTCGACGTCGCCGACGGTCTCCCGCATGCGACGCAGCGAGCCGGCGTAGGTGCAGCGTTCGCAGCCGGGGAGCGCGGAGAGTTCGGCGACGACCTCCTCGGCGACCTCGGTGGCGACGTTCAGCGGGACCCGGCCGCCCGAGGACTGCATCAGGCCGATGCCGTGCAGGATGTTCTCCTCGGTGCGGGCACCGAAGCCGGGCAGGTCGCGCAGGCGTTCGGCATGGATGGCGTCGGCGAGTTCCCGCACCGAGGCGATGTGCAGCTCCTCGTAGAGCATCATGGCCCGTTTGGGGCCGAGCGACGGGATCGCGGTCATCTCCCGCACGCCCGCGGGGATGCGGGCACGTAGCTCCTCGACGGCGGGGACGGTGCCGGTGCGCAGGTACTCGGTGACCTTCTCGGCCACGGACTTCCCCACGTTGGGGATCTTCCGCAGCTCCTTGTCGTCGAGCCGGGAGACGTCCTCGTGGTAGCCGCCGATGGCGCGGGCGGCCTTCTCGTAGGCGCGCGCCTTGTAGGCGTCGCCGCCGGTGATCTGGATGAGGTCGGCGTACTCGCGGAGCAGGGCTTCGACCTCGTCGTTGGCCCTGGCCATGTGGAGCCCCTTCCCGTGACACGCCGTGGGCTAACGCCCCGGGGCGTCCTTCCCCTCGCGGCCCGACGGGCGGTGAGGCACCGTGGAGGAGCGGCGTCACCGCCCGTCCCACCGATGAGGGAGGCCCCATGACCGACCACACCTACCGGGTGACCGAGATCGTCGGCTCCTCCAGCGAGGGCCTGGACGCCGCCATCCGCAACGGGATCAGCCGCGCCTCGGAGACCCTGCGCAACCTCGACTGGTTCGAGGTGACGCAGATCCGCGGTCACCTGGAAGGCGGACGGGTCGGGCACTACCAGGTCGGGCTGAAGGTCGGCTTCAGGATCGAGGAGAGCGGCTGAGCGACTGTCGTACCCGTCGGGCAGCATGGGCCCCACCGGTGCAGGCACCGGGCGGGCCACTTCGACGGAGGCACACCATGGTCGCGTTCCAGCTCACGATCGACTGCGCGGATCCGGAGGTGCAGGCGCGCTTCTGGGCGGACGCGCTACGTTACCGGCTCGAGGACGCGCCGGACGGCTTCCCCACCTGGCGGGAGTACTGGCTCTCCATCGGTGTGCCCGAGGAGGAGCTCGGCGACGGGGACTGCTGCGACTCCATCGTGGACCCGGCCGGTGACGGGCCCCGGATCTGGTTCCAGCGGGTGCCCGAGGGCAAGGTGGTCAAGAACCGGCTCCACCTCGACGTCAAGGTGGGCGGCGACCGGGCCGAGGTCCCCCTGGAGACCCGCAGGGAACGGGTCGAGGCCGAGGCCGGCCGGCTGGTCGCGGCGGGGGCCTCCCGGCTGCGCGTGCTCGCCGAACCGGGCGTGGACCACTACGGGGTGGTGATGCGGGACCCGGAGGGCAACGAGTTCTGCGTGGTGTAGCCGGCGGGCCGGGGAGGGACCATCGGCGACGAGCCGCGCCGGCCGCGCTCAGGAGCCGGCGTCGCGGCGGCGCGGACGGCGGCGGATGTGGCGGGCGGTCAGGACGGCGGCGAGGAGGGCCACGGCGATCAGGGCGTAGAGCTGGAAACGGGTGAGCCAGGCGTAGAGGGCTCCGATCCGGGTTCCGGCGGCGTAGCCGAGGGCGGCCCAGACGCCGACCCAGAGGATCGCGCCGAGGGTGTTGCAGAGCAGGAAGCGCCACCAGGGCATGCCGGCGGTGCCGGCGATGATGCCGTTGGTCTGGCGCAGGACGTCGACGAAGCGGGCGAGGAGGACGACGAGGTCGCCGCGCCGGGCGAAGAACTCCTCGCCCCGCCGGAAGCGTTCGGGGGTCAGCAGGACGTAGCGACCCCAGCGGTGGACGAAGGCGCGGCCGCCGCTGCGGCCGATGAGGTAGCCGAGGCAGTCGCCCGCGACGGCCGCGGCGACGGCGACCGCGACGACGCCGGCGAGGTCCGTCCGCCCCGTGCCCGCGTAGGCTGCCGCGACGACGAGGATGGTCTGGCCGGGCACGGGGATGCCGCAGTTGTCGAGCACGACGAGGACGCCGACGGCCAGGTAGCCCCCGGCGTCGAGGAGCGGGGCCAGGTCCGCGAGGGGGCCGGGGAGGGGTGATGGGGCGGTGGCCGGGGCCATGCGCTCAGCCCGCGGTCGTGTCGCGTGGGCGTCCGGGAAGCGTGAGGTTGTCGCCGGTGGCCGGGTCGAAGACATGGGCCTGTGCGGTGTCCAGCCACAGCCGCAGGCGTTCGCCCTCGCGGGCCCGGGTCCTGGTGGAGAGCCGGGCGACGACCTCGGGCCCGCCGGCGCCGGTGTCGGCGAGGCCGGAGTCGGCGGCGAGCTCGGCCAGTTGCTCCGCGGCGGCCGCGCCGCCCTCCTGGGCGAGGTGGACGTAGACGTCGGAGCCGAGGGACTCGCGGACGTCGACGGTGGCGGTGAACGTGGCGCCGCCGCGGTCCCGGCCGACGAGCGCGGCGTCCTCGAAGTGCTCGGGCCGGAGGCCCACGACGACCTCGCGCGGCCCGGCGCGGCGGGCCAGGGCGGCGCGGAGGCGGTCGTCGAGGGGCAGCTCGCCGAGCGGGGTGCGCAGTCGGTCCTCCTCCACCACGGCGGGCAGGAAGTTCATCGCAGGCGAGCCGATGAACCCGGCGACGAAGAGGTTGCGCGGGCGGTCGTACAGCTCCTGCGGCGAGCCGCTCTGCTGGACGACCCCGCCGCGCATGACGACGACCCGGTCGCCGAGGGTCATGGCCTCGGTCTGGTCGTGCGTGACGTACACCGTGGTGGTGCCCAGGCGCCGCTGCAGCCGGGCGATCTGGGTGCGCATCTGGACCCGCAGCTTGGCGTCGAGGTTGGACAGCGGCTCGTCCATCAGGAAGGCCTTGGGCTCCCGGACGATGGCGCGGCCCATCGCGACGCGCTGGCGCTGCCCGCCGGAGAGGTTGGCGGGTTTGCGGTCGAGGTGGCCGGTGAGGTCGAGGACCCGGGCGGCCTCCTCGACCTTCTCCTTGATGACGGCCTTGTCCACGTGGGCCAGCCGCAGGGCGAAGCCCATGTTCTGGCGGACGGTCATGTGGGGGTAGAGGGCGTAGCTCTGGAAGACCATGGCGATGTCACGGTCCTTGGGGGCCTTGTCGTTGACCACCCGGCCGCCGATGCGGAGGGTGCCCTCGGTGATGTCCTCCAGCCCGGCGATCATGTTGAGGGTGGTGGACTTGCCGCAGCCGGACGGCCCCACCAGGATCACGAACTCGCCGTCGGCGATGGCGAGGCTGACGTCGCGGACGGCGACTGCGCCGTCGGGGTAGCGCTTGGTGACGCCTTCGAGGGTGATCTCGGCCATGTGCGGTCCTTCAGCCCTTCACTGCGCCGGAGGTCAGCCCGGCCACGATGCGCCGCTGGAACAGCAGCACGAAGACGACGATCGGGACGGTGATGACCACGGCGGCCGCCGCGATCGAGCCGGTGGGCTGCTGGAACTGGGAGCTGCCGGTGAAGAAGGCGATCGCCGCCGGGACGGTGCGCGCGGCGGTGGTGGAGGTCAGCGAGATCGCGAACAGGAAGTCGTTCCAGCAGAAGATGAAGACCAGGATGGCCGTGGTGAACACCCCGGGCGCGGCGAGCGGTGCGATGACCAGCCGGAAGGCCTGGGCGGGGGTGGCCCCGTCGACCTTGGCCGCCTTCTCCAGGTCCCAGGGGATCTCGCGGAAGAACGCCGAGAGCGTGTAGATCGCCAGCGGCAGCGAGAAGGTCATGTACGGGATGATCAGCCCGGCCCAGGTGTCGAACAGCCCGAGGAAGCGCTCGATGTCGAACAGCGGCGACACCAGGGAGATCGGCGGGAACATCGCGATCAGCAGCGAGGTGCCGATCAGCAGGCCCTTGCCGGGGAAGCGCAGCCGGGCCACGGCGTAGGCGGCCATGGTGCCCAGCGTGACGGCGACGACGGTGGAGATCAGGGCGATCCCGATGGAGTTGACCAGCGCGCGGGTGAACTCGGAGGTCGCGAAGATGCCCCGGTAGTTCTCCAGCGTCCAGGCGCGGGGGACGAAGCTGCCGTCGGAGAGCGTGGCGGGGTCCTTGAAGGACAGGGCGACGATCCACCACACCGGGAACAGCGCGTACAGCACCACGACGGTGTTGACCACGCTCCACCGGGCGATCCGCCGCCGCTGCGCCGGGCTCGTGCTCATCGACCGGTGTCCTCCGATCCCGGGGCGGCCGTGCCGAACAGCCGGATGAAGGCGAAGGCGATGACCGCCACGCAGAGGAAGATCAGCACGGAGATCGCCGAGCCGATGCCGAGGTTCAGGGCCGTGAAGAGATTGTCGTAGCCGAGGATCGACACGGAACCGGTGCCGTTGGAGCCCTGGGTGAGCACGTAGATGTTGTCGAAGATCCGGAACGCGTCGAGGGTGCGGAACAGCAGCGCCACCAGGATGGCGGGTTTCATCAGCGGCAGCGTGACCAGCCGGAAGCGCTGCCACCGGCCGGCGCCGTCGACCATGGCCGCGCGCAGGGTCTCCTCGGGCACCAGCGCCAGCCCGGCGAGCAGCAGCAGCGCCATGAAGGGCGTGGTCTTCCAGACCTCGGCCAGGATGATCAGCCCGATGGCCTTCCACTGGTCGGTCAGCGGGGCCTCCCCCGCCGCGTCGACGAGGTAGCCGATTCCGGGGGTCCAGGCGTACTGCCAGGAGAAGGCGGCGACGACGGTCACGATGCCGTACGGCAGCAGGACCGCGGTGCGCACCGCGGAGCGGCCGAGGATCGCCCGGTGCATGACGACGGCCAGGCCCATGCCGAGGGCCAGTTCCACCGCGACGGAGACGACGGTGATCAGGCAGGTCACCCAGAAGGCCTCCCACCAGAAACCGGAGCTCAGGACCGCGGCGTAGTTGTCCAGGCCCACGAAGCGGGCGAGCTGCGGGAAGCGCAGGTCGTAGCGGTGCAGGGACAGGTAGACGGCATAGAGGACGGGGTAGGCGGTCACGGTGAGCATGACGAGCACGGCGGGGGCGCAGAGCAGCAGGCCGAGCCGCCGCTCCTGCCGGGCACCCTCCGAGCGCCGCGTCACGGGACCAGCCCCTTGGACTGCAGGGCGTCCTCGATCTGCTCCCGCAGGTCCCGGATGGACTCGGCCGGCCGGATCGCGGCGGGCGGTGACAGGGTGTGGGACACCGCGATGGACACGTTCTGGTACGCCGGGGTCTGCGGGCGCAGGGCGGCGTTCTCCAGCTCGGCGAGGATGTCCTGGGCGAAGGGATAGCTGCGCTCGATCTCGGGATCGGCGTACAGGGGGCGCAGGGTCGGCGGCAGGCCGCCCCGCAGCGCGGCGGTCCGCTGGTTGTCCCGGTCGCGCAGGCACAGCGCCGCCTCGAAGGCCAGCTCGGGCCGCCGGCTGTAGGAGCCGACGGCGAGGTCGATCCCGCCGATGGTGACCCGCGCGGGGCGGCCGGCGTCGACCCGCGGGTAGCGGGCCCACCGGAAGTGCCGGAACAGCTGTGGGTTGTCGGCCTTCATCGCCGGATACACGAAGGGGTAGTTCAGCTCGAAGGCGGCGCTGCCGGACTCCATGGCCAGCCGGTTCTGGTCCTCCATCTGGTTGGGCAGCGACGGGTCGGCTGCCGGTGAGACGGCCAGGTCCCGCATGACGCCCGCGGCCCGGACCGCGGGCGGGCCGAGCGAGGGCGCGGTCGCTCCGGCGTCGAGGATCGATCCGCCGGCGCTGGCGACGAGCGTGTTGAACCAGACGGTGAGCCCCTCGTACTGGGCGCCCTGGACCTCGATCCGGTGGGGCTTGCCGGCCTTCGCCAGGGCGCGTGCCGCGTCGAGCATCCCGGCCCACGTCGTGGGTGGCTCCGGCACGAGGTCCGCGCGGTACCACAGCAACTGGACGTTGGTGTTGTACGGGACGGCGTAGAGGCGGCCCTTCCACATGGCCGTGCGCAGCGGGGCGGAGAGGGTGTCCCGGACGGCCTCGGCACGCCGGGTGCCCGTCCACGGGCGGATCCAGCCGGCCTCGGCGAATTCCGGGGCCCAGGTGACGTCCAGGCCGAGGATGTCGAGCGCGGGGTCGTGCGCGGCCAGCCGGCGTACGAGCTGCTGCCGTTGGCCGTCGGCCGTCCGGGGGAGTTTGTTGTAGCGGATGACGTAGCGTCCGCCGGAGGCACGGCTGCAGCGGTCGGCCGCCTGCTGCAGCGCGCCGGAGTCGTCGGGGAAGTTGTACCAGTCGAGTGTCGCCCGTCCGGAGGTCCGCGACGCACCGCCGGCGCACGCGACCGCGGCGGCCGCGAGGACGAGGACCGCGGCAAGGGCCCGGGAGCGCCGCACCGCGCACGCCATAGGCACCTCGCTCCCCTGCTCGGACACACTCCGGCCCCAGGCCATGAAGCCCCCGCCGGGGCCGCCGACGGCGTCTCAGAGGCGTGTCGGCGCCGGGTATTCACGCGGTCGGCGCAACCGTCCCCGCTGCCCCGGTGCCGACGTCCCGCCCCCGGGGAGACTGGCAGGGTGCCCGGCGTCCTCCCCGCCCCGCTCGCCGACCTCCTGCGGCGCAACAGCGACCCGATCGTCGTGCAGACGGTGCGCTCCACCGTGGCCGCGGTGCTGTCGTACGCCGTGGCCGTCTGGCTGCTGCCCAACCCCGCGCCCCTGACAGCGCCGCTGACGGCCCTGCTCGTGGTGCAGGTGACGCTCTACACGACGGTGACCACGGGCATCCGACGGGTGGTCAGCGTGGTGGCGGGCGTCCTCATCGCGGTGGGTTTCGCGGAGCTCATCGGGCTGACCTGGTGGAGCCTCGGGCTGATCATTTTGGCGTCGCTGGTGGTCGGTCACTGCATCCGCGTGGACGAGTTCGTGGCCGAGGTCGCGATCAGCGCCATGCTCATCCTGGCCGTCCCCGCCCCCTCCGGTGAGGCGGTGGACCGCATCCTGGAGACCCTGGTCGGAGCGGTCGTCGGGGTGCTGCTGAACGTCGTCGTGCCGCCCCCCGCCTTCGTGGAGCCGGCCGGAGACGCGGTGCGCGAGCTGGCCGAGCACATGCGGGCGCTGATGCTCCGTATGGGCCGGGAGGTGCGTGGCGGCGCCACCGCCGGGCAGGCCCGCTCCTGGCTGATGGACGCACGCCGGCTGGACAACGAGATCGCGCGGTTCGACGCCTCGCTGCGCAGGGCGGAGGAGGGGACCCGGCTCAACCCGCGGGTGAAACCGGCGGAGGGCGCGATGGCCCGGCTCCTGCTGCGCAGCGGGCTGGACACCTTGGAGGTGTCGACCGTGCTGCTGCGGACGCTGTGCCGCTCGCTGACGGAGCTGGACCGCGAGCGCGGTGTCCGGGAGCCGCTGTTCACCGGCGGGCTGGCCGTCGGCGTCGACGAGTTGTTCGCCGACATGGCCGACGCCGTCGACAGTTTCGGCCGGCTGATCGCGGCCCAGGTCACGGAGGGCGCGGACCAGGCGGAGGCCCGGCTGGAGGACGCGCTGCGGCGCGGCCGGGAGGAGCGGGACCGGATCGCGGCGCTGCTGCGGGCGGAGGCGGAACGGCGCTGGGAGAGCTGGGACCTGTACGGGGCGCTGCTGGCCAACATCGACCGACTGCTGGACGAGCTGGACCTCGAGAAGCGCTCGCTGTGGCTTTCGGAACAGCTCGTCGCCGCCGCGCCGCGCCCGCCGACGCTGTCCGGCCGGATACGCCGTCAGGCCCGCTCCGCCGCCGCCCGGCTGCGCCGCAGGTCACCCGGGGGGACCGGTTCCGGGCGGGACGGTCACTGATCATGCGTCATGCTGGAGGGATGGACCTGCTGAACGTGTGCGTCGCCGGGGCGACCGGCTGGACCGGGGAAGCGGTCGCGCGTGCCGTCCTGGAGTCCGCGGACCTGCGGCTGCGGACGGCGGTCGCGCGGTCGGCCGCCGGCGCGGACCTCGGGGCGGTGTGGGGCGGTCCGGAACTCGGGGTGCCGGTCTTCAGCACGGTCGACGACGCGCTGGACGGCGTGGACGTGTTGATCGACTACACCTCGCACACCGCGGTCGGGCGTCACGTGCGCAGCGCCGTGGTCCGGGGGGTCAACGTCGTGGTCGGCTCGTCGGGCCTGTCCGGCACCGACTACGAGGAGATCGCCGCGCTGGCCGAGGAGCACGGGGTCGGTGTCGTGGCCTCGGGGAACTTCTCGCTGACCGCCGCGCTGGCGCAGGCGGCGGCCCGGCTGGCGGCCCGTCACCTGCCGCACTGGGAGATCATCGACTACGCCTCCGCGACCAAGCCCGACGCCCCCAGCGGCACCGCGCGTGAACTCGCCGAACAACTGGCCGCCGTACGGCGGCCCGAGTACGCCGTGGACCCACAGCACACGGCCGGGCACCCCGAGGCCCGCGGCGCGTCGATCGCGGGCACGCAGGTCCACTCGCTGCGGCTGCCGGGCTACACCCTTGCCGTCGAGGCGCAGTTCGGGCTGCCGGACGAGCGTCTGGTGATCCGGCACGAGGCGGGCGCCTCCCCCGCCCCCTACGTCGCGGGGACCCTGCTCGCCGCTCGCGCGGCCGCGGCACACCGGGGTCTGGTGCGCGGTCTCGACGCGCTGTTGCTCAGCGGGGACTGACGTTCCGTAGCTCGTGGCACTGCGTCACTTCCTTGGCCACGTTGTCGCCCGGACGCTCCGCTCGACGGGCGGCCGTTTGCCGCGCGACGTACGACTGGATCGCGGGGCGGCGTCCGCCGCCCGCCACGCGTCCGAAGGAAGGACCCTCATGCGAACCAGTCTGATGCGCCGCAGCGCTCTCGGCGTCGCGACCGGACTTCTTGCAACCAGTCTATTGGCTGCCTCGACCGGCAGCGCCGTCGCCGCGCCGGGCAGTGACGACAGCAGGAACGGCTCCCACAGCAAGGGCAGTGACGACTACGGCGACGACGACAACGGCTACGGCGGCGGGGACAACGGCTACGGCGGCGGGGACAACGGCTACGGCGGCGGGGACAACGGGGACAACGGCTACGGCGACAACGGGGACAACGGCCGCGGCGGCGGGAACGGCCGCGGCGGTGGCGGGGGCAACGGGGACGACGACGGCGGGTACGGCGGCGGAAAGGGCGGCAACGGCCGCGGCGGTGGCGGGGGCGATGGCGGGTACGGCGGCGGGGGGAACGGCCGCGGCGGTGGCGGGGGCAACGGGGACGACGACGGCGGGTACGGCGGCGGCGGGGGCGATGGCGGGTACGGCGGCGGCGGAAAGGGCGGCAACGGCCGTGGCGGCGACGACGAAGACGACTGGGGCGACTACGGCTCCCGGGGTGGCGGCGGCGGCAAGGGCGGCAAGGGCGGGGGCGGCAACAACGACAACGGCGACAAGGCGACGTACAAGGACAAGGACGAGGACCACGGGAAGGGCGACAGCAAGGGAAAGGGCAGCAAGGGCAAGGGCAATAAGGGCAACAACAAGGGCGGCAAGGGGAGCAAGGGCCACGACAAGGGCCACCACAAGAAGCACAAGAAGCACAAGAAGCAGTGCAACGAGCACTTCCGGTTCAACTTCAGCTACCACTACAGCGTGAGCTATGGCTATGGCATCGGGTTCGGCAAGGGCGTCCGCACCCTCGGTCTCGGCAAGAGCCACGGCGGCCACGGAAAGGATGCCCGCTACGACGACCTCGGCTACGGGTTCGGCGACAAGTTCGGCCGCGGCTACGGCGGCCTGTACGACTACGGTCTGCTGAACGTGCTGATCTGACGCGGGGCTGCCGCCGGACACGACGAGGGCCGGGAGGAACGCTGTGTTCCTCCCGGCCCCGCGTATGTGCGGCCCTCCAGCCTCAGTTGAGGTCGGAGGCCTTGATGTAACCGCTGTCGACAAGCAACTTCTTGTAGTTGGACTTGTCGACGCCGACCGGGTCGAGGAGGTACGCCGGCACGATCTTGTTGCCGTTGTCGTTGGTCTGGTTGTCGTTGATCTCGGGCCGCTTGCCGCTGAGGATGTCCTGGGCCATCTTGACCGCGACGGCGGCGAGCTTGCGGGTGTCCTTGTAGACCGTCATCGACTGATCGCCGGCGATGATCTCCTTCACCGATTCGGTCTCGGCGTCCTGACCCGTGACGATCGGCATCGGCTTGGCGCTGGTGCCGTAGCCGGCCTTCTTCAGCGCCTTGATGACACCGCGCGCGATGCCGTCGTTGGGGGACAGGACGGCGTCCACGGTGGAGCCGCCCTTGTAGTGGTCCTTGAGCCGGGTCGACATCGTCTCGGTGGCGATGTCCGCTTCCCACTTGTAGGTGGTGACCTGGCTCAGCCGGGTCTGACCGCTCTTGACGACCAGCTGGCCGTCCCTGAGGTAAGGGGCCAGCGTGTCCATCGCGCCGTTGAAGAAGCCCAGGACGTTGTTGTCGTTGGCGTCGCCGGCGAACACCTCGAGGTTGAAGGGGCCGGCCTGGCCGCCCTTCTTCAGCCCGAGCTCCTTGATGATGTACTCGGCCTGGAGCTCCCCGACCTTGTAGTTGTTGAAGCTCGCGTAGTAGTCGACGTTGCTGGAGCCCAGCAGCAGCCGGTCGTAGGCGATGACCTTGACACCCGCCCGGTTCGCCTTCTGGAGGGCGTCACCCAGCTCGAACCCGTCGACCGCGCCAATGATCAGGAGCTTGTCGCCGCGGTCGATCATGTCCTCGACCTGCTGGACCTGCTTGTCGACGCTGTCCTCGGCGTACTGTTTGTCGGTCTTGTACCCCTGCTCCTTGAACAGCTTTTCCATGTTGTCGCCGTCGGCGATCCACCGGGTCTGCGCCCGGGTGGGGAGGGCGATGCCCACTGTGACTTCGCCACCCTGCCCACCCGAATCGTTGCCGCAGCCGGTGGCCGCGGCCGTCAGGGAGAGCGTGAGGACTGCCAGGGTCACGGTGCGCAGTCTGGCAGTGCCGCCAGCGTGCATGGGACTCAGTTCCTTTCGGGCCGAACAAAAGTGTGCTCTCATCGCCCACCCCCGAGAGCGACAGTGTCCGGGCCCGTCACGGAGGTCCGTGGCAGCCCAGCGATCCGCCGGAGCCCGGTGAACTGCTGATGCGTCAGGCCCGAGGAGTGCTGTGGGAGGACGACGGCAGCACGCCGCGCTCCCGGTGAGGTCCGTGACCACCGGACCTCACCTGGACGGATACCTCGAAGTTGGATCCGGACAATAGCACAGCCGCTCGTATGGACGTTCAGCCGACCGGCACCGCGTTCGGGCTCGCCTGGGTGGAGCTCCCGGGGACCGGCTCGGAGGCGTCGTCGCCCAGGGCGACGATCCGGTTGTCCGCGTCGACGTGCACCACCCGCGGCCGCAGCGCACGGGCCTCGGCGTCGTCGACCTGCGCGTAGCTGATGAGGATGACCAGGTCCCCGGGGTGCACCAGATGGGCGGCGGCACCGTTGATGCCGATCACCCCGGAACCGCGGCGGCCCTCGATGACGTAGGTCTCCAGGCGGGCACCGTTGGTGATGTCCACGATGTGGACCAGCTCGCCGGGCAGCAGGTCGGCGGCGTCCATCAGGTCGGCGTCCACGGTGACGGAACCGACGTAGTGGAGGTCGGCCTCGGTCACGGTCGCACGGTGGATCTTGGACTTGAACATTGTACGCATCATCGAGGCACTCCTGGATATAGGCTCCCTGCCTACGTTTTTGCAGGTCAAGGGCGGTTTCCTTACCCTACAACGAGTCGCATGCCCGGGCAGCATTCCCCAGGTTCTCCAGGATCCACGCTGCCCATTTGCCGACCTTCCTGATGCTTCGCCAGGCAACGGCAGGAGGGCTTCGCCCGCTCCGCCTGACCCACCGCGACAACGGCACAAGCCTACGCAGCACTCACCAATGGCGTCCGTGAGCGCCGTCACTCCGGCGGTCCGGGTGGCAGTCGGGAACGAGGACGGTCGACCGGGAGTCGGGTCGCGTACCGCCATGGATCGGCTGGCACCACACGGTCCTGCAAGCCTCGGCCTCCAGGCAACTCCCACCGAGATCACCGTCCATCGTGCCGGACGCGACCGCTCCCTGCCCGTGGGCCTGCCACGGGCAGGAAATCACCGTCCTGGACTGCGAATGACCGCCGACAACGAGGCCGGGTCAGCGGCTCTCGGGGGCGGCGATCTGCCGCTTGAGGATCTTGCCGGTGGGCCCCTTGGGCAGAGCGTCGACGAACCAGACCTCGCGCGGGTACTTGTAGGCCGCCACCCGTTCGCGGACGAACTCCCGCAACTCGTCCGCGTCCGCCACGGCGCCCGGGCGCAGGGCGACCGCCGCGGCCACCTCCTCGCCGAGGGAAGGCCGCGCGACGCCGATCACCGCGGCCTCGGCCACCGCGGGGTGCTCGTACAGCACCTCCTCGATCTCGCGCGGGTAGACGTTGTAGCCGCCGCGGATGATGAGGTCCTTCTTGCGGTCGACGATGTAGTAGTAGCCGTCCTCGTCGACGCGGGCCAGGTCGCCGGTGCGCAGCCAGCCGTCGACGATGGTCTCGGCGGTCGCCTCGGGACGGTTCCAGTAGCCGGCCATCACATTGTGGCCCCGGACGCAGAGCTCGCCGACACCGTCCTGCGGGTCGAAAAGACGCATCTCGACGCCCTCGACGGGTGTGCCGACGGAGCCGGGCTTGCGGGGCCGGCCGGGGTGGTTGAAGGAGGCGATCGGGGAGGTCTCGGACATGCCGAAGCCCTCCAGGATCGGACATCCGAAGGCGGCCTCGAAGGCGTGCAGCACCTCGACCGGGAGGGAGGCGGCGCCGGAGACGCACATGCGCAGCGAGCTCGTGTCGCGCTGCTCCGTACTGCGCTCGTGTTCGGCCAGTATGGCGGCGTACATGGTGGGCACGCCCTCGAAGACGGTGACGCCGCGCTCGTCGATGGTGCGCAGTGCCTCACCCGGGTCGAAGCGGGCGAGCAGGGTGAGTCGGGCACCCACCGCCACGGCGGCGTTCATGGCGCAGGACTGTCCGAAGGCGTGGAAGAGAGGCAGGCAGCCCATCACCACGTCGTCGGGGGTGAGCCGGAGCAGGGCGCGCCCGCCGATCTCGGCGTTGCGGGCCAGCCCGGCGTGGGTGAGCATGGCGCCCTTGGGCGTGCCCGTGGTGCCGGATGTGTAGAGGATGACGGCGAGGTCGTCGTCCTTCCGCGGGACGGCCGCTGCCGGGTCCGGGTGCCCGGCCAGCAGCGTCTCCAGCCCACCGGGCACGATCGGCACCACCGGGGTACCGGTGTCGTCGGCGCCGGCCCGGGCCTGGTCGGCGACGCCTTCCCAGGCCAGGAGCAGCGCCATGCCGGAGTCGCTCACCTGGTGGGCGATCTCACGCGGCTTGAGCAGGGGGTTCATCGGCACCACGACGGCACCGGCGCCCAGTACGCCGTAGTAGAGGGCGGGGAACTCGGGCAGGTTGGGCAGCATCAGGCCGACCCGGTCACCGGGGCCGACCCCATGAGCGGCGAGGAGTGCGGTGGTACGACCGGCAAGGGTGGCCAGCTCGGCGAAGCTCAGTCCCTGGTCGCCGAGTTCGACGGCACGGCGGTGGCCGTGCTCGGCGGCGGCGCGGACGAGGAAGTCGTTGAGGTTCATGAGAGGATCGGTTTCTGGTCAGCCGCGGAGTGCGGAGGCGAACACGGCGGGCAGTTGGCTGACGCCGGGTGCGGTGGTGAAGCCGGTGACGCGTTGCAGGGTGGTGCGCCCGGTGCGGTTGGTGACGAAGTACGGGGGGCGGGGCGAGAGCGACGGCGAGCCGGTGAACAGGCCACGCGGGGCGGGCGCGAAGGGCGCGCGCACCACGGTCTTCTCGACGTCCTCGAGCATGAAGGCGTTGTTGACGAAGCCGATGCCGCTGCCGACCGCCTGCCGGGTGTTGCCCGGGTAGGCGCCCCAGGGCGTGTAGCCGAGCAGGAAGCCTACGGCGGACCAGCAGTTGACGCCCAGGGTGCCGTAGCGCAGCTCGGCGATGGCCGCCTCCACCGCGGCCCGGTGGGCCCGCTCGGTGGCCGGGTGGACGATCAGGGTCGCGCCGAGGGTGCCCGGCAGGGTGCCGTTGGCGAAGTCGACGGCGTTGCCCAGGAACTCGGCCGGCGTCTCGCCGGACAGGCGCACCACGCCGAGGGCGCTGGCGAACACCTCACCGCTGAGCAGCACGTCATCGTGGTCGGCGATGTCCGGCACCAGCAGCCGACCGCCGTCGCCGTAGCTCTCGGCGTCCGGATGTGCCGCGCGGACCGCGGCCAGCCGCCGGTCGGCGCCCGGGTAGTAGTCGCTGCGGGCCGGCAGGGTGCGCAGCACCTCGCGGATCTCGTCGAGCAGCCGCTCGGTGCCGTCCCAGGCGCGGGGCAGCACCAGCACCTGGCTGGCGATGCAGTTGTGGCCGGAGTTGTTCATCTTGCTGGTGACGATGTGCTCGGCCTGGAAGCGGAAGTCCGCCGCGCTCCACTGCCCCGGCACCACGATGCACGGGCTGACTCCGCCCAGCTCGCTGGTGAACGGCTTGTCGACCAACGGCCGGTCGTCGCGGCGGCGCTGCTCGGACTGGTCGTCGGTGCCCCACAAGATGGCGTCGTGGGTGCGCTCGCTGCCGGTGACGTGGATGGAGTCCACGCCGTCGTGGGTGGTGAGGTACGCGCCCTCGGCAGGGCCGCCGTCGACGAACCGCAGCCAGCCGCGCTCGGCGAACTCGGCGAAGATGCGCTCGAAGTGGGGCCTCAGATAGGCGTTGACCGGGTTCATCTTGGCGACGACGACCTGGCCCTCGGCGTACAGCTTGTGCAGGATGTCCACGGCGGTCATGGCGGCGACGTTGCCCGCGCCGAGCACCAGCGCCACCCCGGCCGGCTCCGGGCGGCCGCGGTGCAGTGCGGCCGCCCGGTGGCGCACCTGCTCGGCGGTGGTGCCCGCCCCCATCCGGACCTGGGCCGAGTAGCCACTGAGCAGCAGCCGGTCCCAACCGGTGGCGGGGAAGACGTCCACCCGGGTACGGCCGCCGTGTTCGTGGACGGCCCGCGCGGGTAGCGGGTCCTGGCCGGCGGCGATCCGCCGCAGTACGTGGAGGCGTGCGCTGACGTTCTGAGCCAGCGCCCATGGGCCGCCCGCCCAGTCCTCGGCGGCCCAGGGAGAGTCAGGGCTGTACCCCTTGGCGGCGGCGCCGGCCGCGGCCAGCCCGGCCGCGGCGGCGCGGATCCGCGGCATCAGCCGCTCCAGCAGGCCGATCCGTTCGGCGAGCGGTGCCGCGGCCCATGAGGCGGCGTTCTCCCGCAGTTCGTGCAGGGCGCGGTCGAAGGCGGCGGCGTCGAGGGGGGTGCTGTTCACGTCACTCCTTGGGTGGCGAACAGAGGGAACGGAGTGCGTCATGCGGCCAGGCGGCGTGCGTCGCGGGCCGGGTCGATCAGGGTGACGGCAGCGGTGCCGCCGAGCAGCAGGAGCGCGCCCACGAGCAGGACGGCGTGCCGGTAGCCGGCCGGGCCCTGGGTGTCGACGAGGTGCCCGGTCAGGACGGGGGCCACCAGGCCGGCCGTCGTGACCACGGCGGTCATCAGGCCCAGGGCGCCCCCGCGGCGCCGGCCGGGGACGAGTTCGGCCACCGAGGTCACCGCCACACTCACCATGAGTCCGGGCAGTCCGAACCCGGCGAGCAGGAGCACGACGGCGAATGCGCCGCCCGCCAGTTGGGACAGGCCGAGACAGCACAGGGCACAGGCGATCAGCGTGATGCCGCCGACGCGGGCGCGGGCCCAGCGGCTGCTCACGCCGCGGCGCAGCAGCCATCCGGTCAGTCCGGCCTGGCCCAGCATGGCGACGCCGTTGACGGCCCAGAGCCCGGCGACCAGGTTCGCCGCGGTGGTGTCCGAATAGCCCAGCCCGTCGCGCAGGTAGGAGGGCACCCACACCAGCGCCAGCGCGGTCAGCCAGTAGGTGCTGAAGAAGGCGACCGTGCTGCCGATCCAGCTACCGGTGCGGAGGATGCGCAGGTAGGGGGCATCGGGGGCGGGGCTCGGGCCGCCGTCCTCCGTACCGGCATGCGCGGGGGTGTCCGCCGCGTGGCCGCCGTCCCGTCCGAGGACGACCCAGATCGCGGCCCAGACCACGCCCACTGCCGCGACCACGCCGAAGGCGGAGCGCCAGCCGTGCTGGTGGATCACCCAGGTCAGCCCGGGGGCCGCCACCACGACGCCCAGGGTGGTGCCGACGGTGATCAGGGAGCCGGGCAGGTTGCGCTTGCGGTCGGGGAACCAGGACAGGGCGCTGTGCTGGGCGACGGGGAAAGCCGGCCCCTCCGCGGCCCCGAGGAGGATCCGGGAGGCGACCAGCACGGCCACTCCGCCGCCCAGTGCCATGGGCAGCTGGGCGACCGACCACAGCAGCGCCATCCCCAGCAGCAGCCACCGCGGCCGTACCCGGTCCGCCAGCAGCCCGATCGCGGCGCCGCAGACGGAGAACAGCAGGAAGAACGCGCCGTTGGCCAGTCCGAAGGACGTCGCCGACAGGTAGAGGTCACGGCGGATCGAGTCGGCCGCGAGTCCCATGACCGACTTGTCGGCGAAATTGATCATCATGAAGACCACGAGCAACCCGGTGACGATCCACGCCCGTCGCCTGGAGTGGGGTGCCGCTGGGGAGGGGTCGGCGGTTCTGACGGGGACGACGTCGTTGTCGGTCACGATGGCTCCGGGAAGTCGGCTGTTGCGGACAGGGATCGAACGGGGCTCGGGGGGCGGGACGCCGGCGATCGCGATGCGCTCCACGACGCGCCGCTGCGGGTGGTGACGGCTGATGGCGTAGCGCTGGACGGCGATGTCGTCCCGGATGACGGTGGGGTCGGGCGGCCGGCGGAAGCGGACCTGGGACTCGGGAACGCGGGCTTGCGGGCCTGCGGGCCGGGCTCGTGCAGCAGCTCCCGGCACTCCCCGTCGGACAGCCCCACGGTGCTGGGTGATGAACGGCTGCGGTGTGCGTCCCCGCAGCACGCCGATCACCGGGACTACTGCACGGACACCATGGCCTGTGCCTCACCCGCCGGGTCCTCGCAGAGGTCGTCGCCGGCCTCCAGGACGACGTTCTCGATCCGCCCGCTGAACCGGCCGCCCGGGGTGCCGTAGTCGGTCACGGGTACGCCGTTGTCCTCGCCGACATCCAGCCAGTCGGTGGCGTGGTAGATGAACGGAACGGTGTGGTTCAGCCGCACCGACCCGGCCGGCTTGCCGTCGACGAACAGCTGACCAAGGCCTCCCTTGCCCACGCCGCCGCCGTCGTACGTGAAGCGGTAGCGCAGGGTGTGCCTGCCGGGGCCCAGTGGCTCGGGCGCGCTGATGTCGTAGTGCTCGCGGTCCACCCAGCTGTAGTGGAACGCCGGGGCGCCCTCGCGCAGGAACAGGGCCCAGCCGGCGAACCGGCCGCCTTGTGCGACCACCGCGCCGCGCGCCGGCTCGTCGCCGACCTCGATCTGCGCGGTCACCGTCCAGGACCGGTTCTTGGTGTCCGGCAGCACGCTCTCGTTGAGATGGCGCATTCCCGGGTAGAGGGTGACCGAGCGGCCGTTGCCGAGCCGCGGGCGGCCCACCAACTCGCTGTCCATCCGCACCACCTTGCGGTCGTCCAGCGGGAAGACGTCGTACTTGGCGGCCTCGATCAGGAACAGGTCCTGCAGCTTGCGCAACCGCTCCGGCTGCTCGGCCGCGAGGTCGAGGCACTGCGCGTGGTCGTCCGGCGCGTACAGCTCCCACACGTCCTCGGCGAACGGCCCCGGCCTGCCGGCGAGTTCCCACGGCACCTCGTGCTTGGTGCACGCCGACCAGCCGTTGTGGTAAATGCCGCGGTTGCCGAAGATCTCGAAATACTGGGTGGTGTGCCGCTCCGGGGCGTCCGCCTCGTCGAAGGCGTAGGCCATGGAGACGCCTTCCATGGGCTTCTGGGACACGCCGTTGACCGAGGTGGGCTCGGGGATGCCGGCGAGTTCGAGGATGGTCGGCGCCACATCGTTCATGTGGGTGAACTGGTGGCGGACCTCGCCGCGGGCCCGGATGCCGGCCGGCCAGTGCACGATGGTGCCGACCCGGGTACCGCCCCAGTGGGAGGCCATCTGCTTCGTCCACTGGAACGGGGCGTTCATGGCGTGGGCCCAGGCCACCGGGTACTGGGCCAGCGTGTCGGGGCCGCCCAGCTCGTCTACGCGCGCGAGCATCTCGGGGACGGTCTCCTTGACCCCGTTGTAGGACGCGTACTCGTTGATGCACCCGTGCGGGCCGGCCTCGGCGCTGGCGCCGTTGTCGCCCATGATGTACAGGATGATCGTGTCGTCGAGGACGCCCATCTTCTCGAGCGCGTCCACGACCCGCCCGACCTGCTCGTCGGTATGGGTGGCGAAGCCCGCGTAGCTCTCCATCATCCGTGCGTACAGCCGGCGGGCGTCCTCCGGCTGGTCCTCCCAGGCGCCGATCTCCGCCGGGCGCGGGCTGAGCTCGGTGTGCTGCGGGACGATCCCCAGCTCCTTCTGCCGGGCAAGGGTCCGCTCCCGCTGGTCGTCCCAGCCGTGGTCGAACTCGCCGCGGTAGGCGTCGATGGACTCCCGGGGCGCCTGCAGTGGCGCGTGGCAGGCACCGAAGGACAGATAGCTGAAGAACGGCTGGTCCGGACTGAGCGCCTGCTGCTCGCGGAGGTCGGCGATCAGCCGGTCGACCAGGTCCTCGCTCAGGTGGTAGCCGGGCCGGTCCGGGGTGGGGATGGGGCTGGTGCCCTCGAAGAGGGTGGGGCGCCACTGGTCGGTCTCGGCGCCCATGAATCCGTAGAAGCGCTCGAAGCCCTCACCGGTCGGCCAGCGGTCGAACGGGCCGGTCCGGCTGGTCTCCCAGGTCGGCGTCTGATGCCACTTGCCGAAGCAGGACGTGTTGTAGCCGTTCATCCGCAGGATCTCCGGCAGCGTCGCGCAGGACGCCGGGCGCGAGGAGGTGTAGCCGGGCTGGCTGGTGGCGATCTCGGTGATGCCGCCGGCTCCCACCGTGTGGTGGTTGCGGCCCGAGAGCAGGCTGGCGCGGCTCGGCGAGCACATCGCGGTGGTGTGGAAGCGCGCCAGGCGCAGGCCGTTCTCGGCGAGCCGGTCGGCCACAGGCATCCGGCAGGGGCCACCGAACGAGGACGAGGCTCCGTAACCCATGTCGTCGATGAGGATCAGGAGCACGTTGGGTGCGCCCTTCGGCGGTCGCAACCTGGTGACGGGCTCGGGCCTCCCGGCATCGCGCACGTCCATCGGCGTGGCCATCGGCCGCCTCGGCTCGTTGATGGGGAGTGTGGCGCGGTAGGCCGGATTGACCACGGGATGGTTCCTTTCCGAGTGCTGGGTGGCACGAATCACAAGCGGGGACGGAGCGTCGGCACGTGCCCGCGAGGTACGCCCGCCATCACCATCGCGAAGAACCCCGCGATCGGTCTTGCCTTCGGATGCCGACAATTTGGCTTCGCGCGACACCGTGCACCGGTGGTGCTGCCCAGTGCGGGGTGGATCGGGCGGAAGGGACGGACGGCACAACCGATGTGCGGCGGCACGGTCCGCCGCTCCGGTGTTGTGCGCGCGCACAGTGTCGCTCCCCGGTCGGCTGTCTAAGCTTTTCCGAAATGCACCGGCGACGACGTTCCGGGCCGGTCGGGGCCGCCTCCCCGGGCTGTCCACAGCGGCCACGGCGGCGGCGCCCGGCACCCCAGCAGCCGATACGGGCCGGGGGCCGGTGCCGGTGGGCCCGATGAGGAGGTACGGTCGCCGATGAGCCGAGAAGCAGCGGTCGCGCAGGACCTCAGGCAGGGTCGCTCCACCGGCGGGCATCGCGAGAGCCGGACCCGCCGGCCGGACCGCCCGCACGCCGCCACAGGACACGGGCTGGTCCGCGGGTCCGCGCTGAGCGGATTCCGTGAGCTGGTCACGGAGTTGGGCGGCGCGCCGGACGACCTGCTCCACTCCGCCGGGATCGAACCCGCGATGGCGGGCCGGTACGAGGAGTACCTGCCTTTTCGGCGTGTCATGGAGTTGCTGGAGGCCGCCGCCGAGAGCACCGGCACACCGGATCTGGGGCGCAGGCTGGGCCGGCGGCAGAGTGCGGACATCCTCGGACCCGTGGTACCCGCCGCGCGTACCGCCCGTACCCTCGCGGAGGCGGTCGAGGTCTTCAGCCGCTACCTCGGAACCTTCTCCACGGCCTGCTCGCTCTGGCTGGTCCCCCGACCCGCCGAAGGCCTGGCGTTCGTGGAGTTCCGCAGCGCCCTCGGCCGGCGGTGGCTCTATCCCCAGGGAGCCGAGGCGGTCCTGTCACGTGCGCTGACGGTGCTCAGGTTGCTGGCCGGTTCGCCCTTTCTTCCTGTCGACGTCCACGTTCCGCACCGCCCACTGACGTCTCAGGCCGACTATGAGAGCGACTACTGCACCACCGTGCTCTTCGACCAGCTCCGGCCGGGCTTCACCATCAGCGCCGCAGACCTGGACCGCCCCCTGGCCCACGACCCGGTCGCCCACCGCGTGCTCGTGGAGCATCTCAGCGAGACCACCCCGCGGCACAGCGCCTGCCTCGTACGCCCGGTCACGGAGCTCGCGGAGCAGATGCTGCCCATGGGAGTACCCACCGTCGAGGACATCGCCGCCCGCCTGGGGCTGCACTCGCGCGCCCTGCAACGGCGCCTCTCAGCAGAGGGGTTGTCCGTCACGGACCTGGTCGACGTGGTGCGCAGGGACACCGCCGAGCGGCTGCTCGCGGAGACGGACATGGCGTTGGGCCGGATCGCCCGCCGACTGGGCTACGCCGAGCAGAGCGCCCTGTCCCGTGCCTGCCGGCGCTGGTTCGGCATGACGCCCTCCGGCGTACGGCGCACGGCGCGGCAGAGCGGGACATCCGAGGCGGCCGCAGCGCACGCCTGACGTGGTTTGGACGCGCCGGCACAGTCTCGGTCGTGGTCCGTCCGGAGAACGAGCAAGCAGCAAAGGAATTCGCATGGGCCACCCCGACTCGCAGCTCCGCAGCTGCTGCCAGCCGCCACGCGCATCCGTGCCGGGCTCCGCGGAGTCCGTGGAACTGGTGCCCGGCTCGCGCAGGGCCGGTGGTGAGAGCGGATCAGTGGCGCTGCCAGGAGGCGAGTTCCTCATGGGGAGCGACAGCTCGGAGGGTTTCCCGGAAGACGGCGAGGGCCCGGTGCGCAGGGTGCGCGTCAACCCGTTCCGTATGGCCGTCCACACGGTGACCAACGCCGAATTCGCCCGGTTCGTCGAGCAGACCGGTCATGTCACCGAAGCCGAGCGGTTCGGCTGGTCGTACGTCTTCGCCTCCTTTCTGCCTGGCGCCCTGCGCAGGACCTCGCGCCGGCTGGGGGGCACCCCCTGGTGGTGCAGTGTCGAAGGGGCTTGCTGGCACGCGCCGGAGGGGCCGGGCAGCGACGTGGCGAGCCGGCGCGGGCATCCCGTCGTACATGTCTCCTGGAACGACGCCGACGCCTACTGCCGCTGGGCGGGTGGCCGACTGCCCACCGAGGCGGAGTGGGAGTACGCGGCACGCGGCGGGCTCGAGCAGCGTCGCTACCCGTGGGGGGACGAGCTGACTCCCGGCGGGGAGCACATGTGCAACATCTGGCAGGGCCACTTCCCCACGAAGAACACCGCCGAGGACGGCTACCGGGGTACGGCTCCGGTGGACGCGTACCAGCCGAACGGCTTCGGCCTGTACAACGTGGCCGGGAACGTCTGGGAGTGGTGCGCGGACGGGTGGACCACCGGCCACGGGGACCGTCCGCGCACCGATCCGGCCGCCCCTCGCACGGGCTCGGCGAAGGTCATCCGCGGCGGCTCCTATCTGTGCCACCGCTCGTACTGCAACCGCTACCGGGTGGCGGCCCGCACCTCCAACACTCCTGACAGCACCACAGGACACATGGGCTTCCGCTGCGCCTTCGACATCTGAGCCCACTCGTGTCTCTTCAGCTCGGGGCGGGCAGCCGACCGCCCGAACGACGAGAACCACCGGGTCGGCGACGAAGCGGGCGTCGCTGATCAGGAACGGTACTCACCGCGGCAGCGCCCGGCTGCCGAGGCGGTGCAGGAGCTCCAGGGCGAGGGACACGGCCAGGCGGCGCTCGGCGACCCGATACCCCAGCAGCGTCTCGGCGCGAGCGACCCGGTGGAGCACGGTGTTGCGATGGGTGTGCAGTCGCTCGGCTGTCCGCGGGGCGTTTCCGCCTTCGTCGAGGTAGACCCGCAGGGTCGACCGCAGGGTGAGGTGCGCCGGGTCGGCACCGCACAAAGGCCCCAGGGTGGAGGTGATGAACTCGGCCATGCGCTCCTCGTTCTGGCTGACGAGGGCGACGGCTTCGATCTCGTGGTAGGCGGTGAGCTGCTCTCCGTCGGGTGTGCCGGCGAGCAACCGCTGGGCGGCGAGCGCCGCGGCGTGGCTGCGCCTGAACCCGGTGATGCCGTCGCGGAGCGGTCCGAGGACCACACGAACCCTGGGAGCCGTGTGGGCCATGGCGTCGCGGAGTTCCTGCCAGTCCGGTTCGTGGCGGACGGGAAACCAGGCCCACAGCGTGCGCGTGCCGGCAGGAAGGGTGAGGGGCGGCCGGGAGCGGGCCGCTGTGGAGAGGGTTCCGGCAGCTTGCTCGAGCATTCCGTGGACCTCGCCCGGCGGATCGGACCACAGCACCGCGGCGACGTGTCTTGCGGTGAGGTCGTAGTTGAGCTGTCGGCCGGCTCGTTCGGCGCTGACGGGGGCTCCGTCAAGGAGAAGCCGGATCGTCTCGGCTCTCCGGGCCAGTGCCCCGGAGAGCAGGTCCTGGCGTTCCTGCTGCATCCGCGTGATGACCGTGTCCAGTACACGGTCGACGTATTCGTACATCAGGGCCGAAGACACCTGGAGCACCTCGACCAGGTCACCGCGGGACGGGACGGTCGCGGCTGCGAGGTCCATCCACCGCCGCCATGCCACGTTCTGGCCCCTGCGATAGGACTGCACGAGGGCGTCGAGCTCGGCGCCACGGCGCACCAGCGTCCGGGCCAGGTCGAGGGTCTCCAAAGGTGCGTCCCGGGAGACCGGCTCGCCGGGACGCATCTGCATGGCGGTCAGCCAGCGCAGCACGTTCGCCCGGCTGCTGGCCCGGCTCTCCGCGGCCAGCGTCGGGTCCTCGGCCAGGACCGGGGCCACCTCGAAGATGGCCGCGTCAATGTCCAGGAGGAGGGCGTCGACCTCGTCGAGGAGCCGTCCGGCGACCAGCTTGATCAAGGACGCGATGTCCGGGGCGGTCGACTCCATACCCTCAAGCTAACCACGCTGGTGCAGTGGCACAACGGACACCGCCGGTGCTGGGCAGCCGCACATCCTTCCGGCCGGCCGTTCCGACTTAACGTATGGCCACACCTGTCGCGGGAGGCGCACAGCGGTCGGCAGTGACGACCGCTCGCGGACGAATCCCGTGGGGCGGACTCCCGAAGTGGGCCCCCTCTCCCCGGACGGTGGCCGCCCTTGTCCCGCCCCTCGGAGGCTGACCATGACAACTCCCGCCGCCCCCCGTGACCACGGCCGGCCGCCGGAGGAGCACGAGCTCGCCTACGACGTCGTCGTGGTCGGCTCCGGCTTCGGCGGTTCGGTCGCCGCGCTGCGCCTGACCGAGAAGGGCTACCGTGTCGCCGTCCTGGAGGCCGGCCGCCGCTTCACCGCCGCCGACCTGCCGAGGAACTCGTGGGACCTGCGCAACTACCTGTGGGCTCCGGCTCTGCGCCTCTACGGCATCCAGCGCATCCACCTGCTGCGCAATGTGCTCGTCCTGGCCGGCGCGGGCGTCGGTGGCGGCTCCCTCAACTACGCCAACACCCTGTACGTGCCCCCGAAGGCGTTCTTCGACGATCCCCAGTGGGGCCACATCACCGACTGGCAGAAGGAGCTGGCACCCTTCTACGACCAGGCGCAGCGCATGCTCGGGGTGCGTCTCAACCCCACGCTCACCCCTTCCGACGTCCACCTGAAGACGGTTGCCGAGAAGATGGGGGTGGGGTCCAGCTTCCATATGGCGCCGGTCGGCGTGTTCTTCGGCGACGGCGAGGACGCGGGCTGCGGCCGCCGGACGCAGCCGGGTGAGGAGGTCGACGACCCGTACTTCGGCGGCGCGGGACCTGCTCGCCGGGCCTGCACCGAGTGCGGCGAGTGCATGACCGGCTGCCGCCACGGCGCCAAGAACATGCTCACCGAGAACTACCTGCACCTCGCCGAGCGCGGCGGCGCCGAGATCCACCCGCTCACCACCGTCACCCGGATCAGGGAGGAGGGCGACGGCTACGTCATCGACACCCGGCGCACCGACTCCCGCAGGCGCGGGCAGCGCAGCTTCACCGCCCGCCGTGTCGTGGTGGCCGCAGGCACCTACGGCACCCAGACCCTGCTGCACACCCTCAAGGCACGCCGCGACCTTCCGCACATCTCCGACCGGCTGGGCCACCTCAGCCGGACCAACTCCGAGGCCATCGTCACCGCACAGACCACGGACCGCCGCTACGGACGCCACGCCGACTTCACCAAGGGCGTGGCGATCACCTCCTCCATCCACCCGGACGAGAACACCCACATCGAGCCGGTCCGCTACGGCAGGGGCTCCAACTCCATGGGCCTGCTGGCCATACTCCAGGCCCCGGGTGGCGGCCGCGGGCCGCGATGGCTGAGCTTCCTCGCCACCTCTGTCCGGCACCCGGCCCTCTTCCTCCGCTCGCTGAGCAAACGCCGCTGGTCGGAGCGGACCATCATCGGTCTGGTCATGCAGTCCCTGGACAACTCCCTCACCGTCTCCCTCAAGCGCGTACGCAGGGGCAAGGGCGTGCTGACCTCTCGTCAGGGGCACGGAGCCCCCAACCCGACCTGGATCCCCGCCGCCGAGCAGGCCGCCGGCCTGCTCGCCGACGAGATCAACGGCTTCCCGGGCCACACCGTCGGTGAACTCCTCGACATCCCCTTGACCGCGCACTTCATCGGCGGCTGCCCCATCGGCGACAGCCCGGAAACCGGCGTGGTCGACCCTTACCACCGCCTCTACGGGCACCCGGGGGTCACCGTCGTCGACGGCTCCACCGTCTCCGCCAACCTGGGCGTCAACCCCTCCCTCACCATCACCGCCCAGACCGAGCGCGCCATGTCCATGTGGCCCAACAAGGGCGAATCCGACTCCCGGCCCACCCAGGGCGAGTCCTACCGCTACACCCCTCCGGTCAAGCCGAACCGTCCCGTCGTGCCCGACACCGCCTTCGCGGCCCTGCGCCTCCCGCTCCTCCCCATCCCCACCGTCCGCACGGAGACCGCCGACGGCCCCCAGCACGACGACTGAGCCGGCGGACCGGAGTTTCCGGTGCCGTCGAACCGCCACACGGACGGGGCCAGGTGGTCCGTGGCACCATCGAAGCGCTGGGCATGTGGCTCGCCAGGCGCGAGAGCGTCGCCCCGATGAACTCACCTTCGATCAGGTCCGCGACATGTGAGCGACTGCAGCTCCACCGACCATCACCCTTGCGGATCGCTCGGCTCCCACCGCGGCACGGCCGCGAACAATGCCACGACGTCCCACGGCGCGCACGGCCGATCACCGTGTGCGGGACGCCTGAGCCCTATTGATCACCCACCAGCCGAAAGCAGGAGTCTTGAACGCGAGCGAACTCGACTGGAACGACCCCACCGACCTGGAGAACGCCACCCGGGGCCTGGTCGGACGTCTCGACCCGTGCATCATCCGTGATGCGACCGGCAGTGTCGTCTGGGACAACGAGCGGTGGTCGTTCCTGGAGCAGAACTGCCCGGAGACCGCCCACCCCAGCCTGTGGCGGCAGGCCCGGCTGAACGCCCTCGACGGCCTCTTCGAGGTCGTGCCGGGCGTGTACCAGATCCGCGGCTTCGACATCTCCAACATGACCCTGGTCGAGGGTGACACCGGAGTGGTCGTCATCGACCCGCTGATCAGCGAGGAGTGCGCCGCCGCCGGGCTCGCCCTCTACCGCAGCCACCGCGGTGAGCGGCCGGTCAGCGCCGTCGTCTACACCCACAGCCACCTCGACCACTTCGGCGGCGTGGGCGGCGTGGTGGACCGTGCGGACGTCACCGCCGGCCGCGTCCCGGTGATCGCCCCGGAGGGCTTCATGGAGCACGCGGTCGGCGAGAACGTCATCGCCGGCCCCGCCATGCTCGTCCGTGCCGGCTACATGTACGGCAGGTCGCTGCCGGCCGATCCTGGCGGAATGATCGGTTTCGGCCTGGGCCAGGCCACCTCCAGCGGACGCATGGGCCTGATCGCCCCCACCGCGCTGATCGCCCGCACCGGGGAGGAGCTGGTCGTCGACGGCGTCCGGCTGGTCTTCCAGCTGACGCCGGGCACCGAGGCGCCCAGCGAGATGAACTTCCTGCTGCCCGACCACCGCGTCCTGCTGGTGGCCGAGAACGCCAACCACACACTCCACAACGTGCTGACCCTGCGCGGCGCCGAGGTCCGCGACGCGCAGGCCTGGGCCGGATACCTGACGGAGACCGTCCAGCTCTTCGCCGACCGCGCCGAAGTGCTGATCGGCTCCCACCACTGGCCCACCTGGGGCCGCGCGGAACTCACCACGCTCCTCTCCGAGCAACGGGACGCCTACGCCTACCTGCACGACCAGACCGTACGGCTGATGAACCGCGGCCTGACCGCGACGGAGATCGCCGAGGAGCTGCGGGAGTTCCCGGGAGACCTGGGCAGTGCCTGGCACGCCCGGGGCTACTACGGCACGCTCAGCCACAACAGCAAGGCCGTGTACCAGCGCTACATGGGCTGGTACGACGGCAACCCGGCCCATCTGTGGCAGCTCCCGCCCGAGGAGGCGGGCCGGCGCTACGTCGATCTCATGGGCGGCGCCGAGGCCGTGGTGAAGAAGGCCCGCGAGTCCTTCGACGCCGGGGACCTGCGCTGGGTCGCGGAGGTGCTCAACCACGTGCTGTTCGCCGAGCCCGACCACGCCGAGGCCCGAGAACTGCAAGCCGCGACCTTCGAACGGCTCGCCCACGGCGCGGAGAGCGGCATCTGGCGCAACTTCTACCTCTGCGGCGCCCACGAACTCCGCCGGCCCGCCGAGGCCCGGCGCGTCACGGCGGGCAACTCCGGCGCGGACATGATCCCGGCTCTCTCCACGCTGCAGATCTTCCAGTCCTGGGCGGTGCGCCTCGACGGTCCCGCGGCCGCGGCCCATCGGCTGCTGCTTCGGTGGGAGTTCACCGACACTGCGGAGACCTGGACGCTGCTGCTGGCCAACGGGGTGCTCACCCCGATGCGCGGCAACGTCCCCGGCGACGGGCAGCCGGACGCCGTACTCCGGCTGACCAGAGCCGAGTTCAACCGGGCGCTCCTGGGTGCGACGGACTTCGCCTCGGCCGAGGCCGCCGGAACGATCAGCGTCGAGGGCGACCGGCGCGCACTGCTCACCTTGCTGGGGCTGCTGGAGGAACCCGCCCTCACCTTCCCGGTCGCCCTGCCCTAGCAGTGCTTGTCCAGGTCGATATCGAGGTGGGCATGGCGCGGTGGCAGGTTGGGCAGGCGCCGGTCCAGGCAGCCAGGAGGATCTGCAGGTCGCACACGACCTGGCAGAGGCTCAGGCCGGCGCCGCGTCTTGGGCTCGGGCCCGTCGCTGCAGGGCAGAGAAGGCATGGGCGACGGATCACCCACGCCGTCGCTTCGGTCGGCGGCAGCATCCGCTCCCGGATGCGCCGCTGGCACCGGCCCGGGATTCCAGCGCTCGCGTCAGTCTCTGCCGCTTCCGCCCCGGCTCTAGGCACGTGGACCAAACGCCGGATATCTTCCGTCCCTGCCGCCCCTTGGAGCGGCACGGCACTGCTCGGGGAAGGGGGCGCCGTGCGCGAGTTCAGCCTTCCCCCCCGAGCGGAGCAGCTGCGGTCGGGGGGACTCGCCGACTCGGTGTACGAGGCGGCCGACAAGCGCCCGCACGCCGCTGTTCTGTCCCGGCGCGAGGGGCATGAAGGCGGCGTCTGGCAGGAGGTCGGGGCCGCGGCCTTCCGCGACGAGGTGGCCGAACTGGCCCGCGGTCTGGTGGCGGAGGGGATCCGCTTCGGCGAGCCGGTCGCGGTGATGGCCCGTACCCGGTACGAGTGGACGCTGTTCTCCTACGCGCTCTGGTCGGTGGGCGCCCGGATCGTCCCCGTCTATCCGACGTCCTCGGCGGAGCAGGTCCGCTGGATCCTCGCGGACTCCGGGGCGGTCGCGATCGTCGTCGAGCATGAGGACCACGCCATGACCGTGGGCGCCGTGTGCGACACGCTGCCCGCGCTGCGCCGGATCTGGCAGCTCGACGCGGGGTGCGTGCCGTGGCTGGCCGCGCGGGGCCGGCAGGTCCACCCGGTGCTGCTGAACCAGTTCCGCTGGGCGGTCGAGCCGCAGTCGGTGGCGGTGATCGCCTACACCTCGGGCACCACGGGGCCGCCCAGGGGCTGCCTGATCACCCACGCCAACCTCGCCGCCGAGTGCGACACCCTGCTGGCCGGGTACGGCTCGATCTTCGCCCCTCCGGGGGTGCGGCCCTCGGTACTGGCGTTCCTGCCCATGGCGCACATCTACGGGCTGATGGTGACCACCTGCGCGGTACGCGGGGGCGTGCTGCTGGGTCACCAGCCCGACCTGGCGCCGGGCGAACTCCTCCCGGCGTTCCGCTCCTTCCGGCCGACGATCCTGCTCGCCGTCCCGTACGTCTATGAGAAGATCATCCAGGGCGCGCGCAACGCCGCCGCCCGCGGCGGCAAGGCCCATGTCTTCGACCGGGCCGCGGACGTGGCGGTGCGGTACGCCGAGGCCGTGGAGCGGCACGCGCTGGGATCAGGGCCGGGGCCCGGACCGCTGCTGCGGGCGGCGCACTCGGCGTTCGAGCGGCTGGTGTACGCGCGGATCCGGGAGGTGCTGGGCGGCCGCGTGCACTACACCGTCTCGGGCGGGTCCCCGCTCAGCCGGGAGCTGTCGCTGCTGTTCGCGGGCGCCGGGCTCACCATCCACGACGGGTACGGGCTGACCGAGACCACCGCCGCGGTGACCGCGCAGCCGCTGGGGAAGGTGCGGTTCGGCACCGTGGGCCGACCGCTGCCGGGCAGCGCGGTACGGATCGCGCCGGACGGCGAGGTGCTGGTCCGGGGGACGACGGTCTTCGCCGGCTACCACGCCGACCCGGTAGCCAACCACGAGGTGTGGCGCCGCGGCGGCTGGATGGCGACCGGGGACATGGGCTCGCTCGACCCGGACGGGTACCTGACGATCACCGGACGCAAGAAGGACATCATCATCACCAGCGGCGGCAAGAGCGTGGCGCCGCTGGTGCTGGAGGAGCGGCTGCGGGCGCATCCGCTGGTCTCGCAGTGCATCGTGATCGGCGACAACAGGCCCTTCGTCGCCGCGCTGATCACCCTGGACCGGGAGGCCGTCCAGCTGCGGACCGCGATGACCGAGCCGGACGTGCACGCCGAGGTCCAGCGCGCGGTGTCGATGGCCAACGCGGCGGTCTCGCGCGCCGAGTCGATCCGGGCGTTCCGCATCCTGCCGCACGAGTTCTCGGTGGAGAACGGGATGCTCACGCCCTCGCTCAAGCTCCGCAGGATCAGGATCGTCAGCGAGTACGCGGCGCAGATCGAGTCGATCTACGCCTCGCCGGCCTCCTGAGCGGCCCCGCCCGCGCCGCCCCCGTCCAGCAGCCGGCCCAGCCGGTCGAGGAAGGTCCGTTGCGCGGAGAGGATCCTCCCGTGGGCTGCGGGGCCGAGCGGGAACCAGGCGGCCCGGTCGACCTCGGGGAACTCCCGGACCCGGCCGGAACCGCGGGGCCACTCCATGGAGAAGGTCCCGGGCACCACGAGGCCGGTGTCGAGGTCGCCCTCCAGTGCCCAGACGGTGACGATCTTCCCGTTGGGCTGCCGGTTCTCGCCGAGCGGCAGCAGCTCGCCCGCGGGCACCGGCAGGCCCAGCTCCTCCAGGAACTCGCGCCGGGCGGCCGCCTCGGCGGTCTCGTCGGGCTCGTACTCGCCCTTGGGGATGGTCCACGCCCCCTCGTCCCTGGACGCCCAGAAGGGGCCGCCCATGTGGGCCAGCAGCACCTCGGGCGCGCCGCCCGAGGTGCCGCGGAAGAGCAGGATCCCCGCGCTGCGCTTGACCGCCTTGTCCGCCATCCGACCAGTGTGGCCGGTCAGTCGTGGGCCAGCCACAGGTCGGGGCCGAAGACCTCGTAGTGCACCGCCGAGGCGGGCACACCCCGCTCGAGGAGCTGGGCCCGCACGGCGCGCATGAAGGGCAGCGGCCCGCACAGGTAGGCCCGCAGGCCGTCCGGCAGCGCGACGCCGGACAGGTCGACCCGGCCGGCGCGGTCGCCGGGGGCGGCGTCGGTGCCCGGGTCCTCGTACCAGAAGTGGGCTGCGCCCCCGGGGAGCTTCTCGGCCAGGGCGCGGTGGTCGGCGGCGTGGGCATGATGCCCCGGGGTCCGGTCGCCGTGGACCACGGTGACGGGCGCCTCGTAGCCGTCGCCGGCGAGCCGGTGCAGCATGGCGAGCATCGGGGTGCAGCCGATGCCGGCCGAGGCGAGCAGCAGCGGGCCGCCGTCGTCGGCGAGGACGATGTCGCCGTAGGGGGCCGACAGTTCGACGCGGGCACCCTCGCCGACGTGGTCGTGGAGGTGGCTGGAGACCTCGCCGTCGGGGCTCGCGGCGACGCCGCGCTCGCGCTTGACGGTGATCTGCCGGGTGCTGTCGCCGGGGGCGCCGGAGAGGCTGTACTGCCGGATCTGCCGGGCGCCGTCGGGGAGTTCGACGCGGACCGAGACGTACTGGCCGGGGCCGAAGTCGGGCAGCGGCGCTCCGTCCGCGGGACGGAGCCGGAAGGAGACGACGTCCTCGGTCTCCCGCACCTTCTCGGCGACCTCCCAGGGGCGCCAGGTGTCCCCGGCCAGGACGCCGCGCTCGGCGTACAGCCGCTGCTCGATGGCGATGAGGGCGTTCGCCATCAGCCAGTACACCTCGTCCCAGGCGGCGGCGACCTCCTCGGTGACCGCGTCGCCCAGCACTTCCGCGATGGCGGCGAAGAGGTGCTTCTGCACGATGTGGTACTGGCCGGGGGTGATGCCGAGCGACGCGTGCTTGTGGGCGATGCGGGCGAGCATCGCGTCGGGGCGCTGTCCGGGGTGCTCGACCAGGGCGGTGGCGAAGTGGGCGAAGGCTCCGGCGAGGGCCTCGCGCTGGGTGCCGGCCGCCTGGTTGCCACGGTTGAACAGGTCCCTCAGCAACTCGGGGTGCGCGGCGAAGAGCCGGTCGTAGAAGAGCGCGGTGATCTCGGAGATCGCGCCGCCGACGGCGGGCAGGGTGGCGCGGACGGTCGCTGCGGACTTCTCGCTGAGCATGAACGGCTCCCTAATTGGTATCTGAAAATCGCATTAAAGGGCGTGCGAAGGCCCGCCCTCGACGGGTGGTGGTCAGGTGGATCGGATCAGTCCAGCGGGCCGGGCGGACCGGAGCCGATCAGCCCCACCAGAACGGGTCCGGTGGGTGCGGCGGTCAGGTCGGTGACGGTCAGCGGGTCCAGGGAGGCGTAGAAGGCCTCCTGCGCCTGGCGCAGCGCGCCGCGGAGCCGGCAGGCACCGGCCAGCGGGCAGGGCGTATCGCCCTCGCAGTCCACGACATCGCCGACCCCCTCCAGCTCGCGCACCAGCCGGCCGACCGAGGCCGTCCGTCCGGCGGCGGTGAGCTCCAGGCCACCGCCGCGCCCGCGGCGGGTCTCGACGACCCCCAGGTGCTGCAGCCGGGCCACGACCTTGGCCAGGTGCGAGTACGGGACCCGCATCGCCTCGGCCACGTCCCGGGCGGTGGACGGCTCGTCCTTGACGGCGAGGGCCATCACCGCACGGAGCGCGAGGTCTGTGGACTTCGTCAGGCGCATGCCTTGAGGCTAGATAATACGAATCCGGGATTCAAGTTAAGACGGGGCCGTGCGGTCCACGTCACACGTACTCCGCGGCGGCGTCCAGCAGCCAGTCGGCGAGGTAGCCGGCGAAGGAGGAACGGACCAGCACCCAGAAGCCCGCCCTCGCCTCCTCCCGGGCCACCAGCACCACCTGGGCGCGGGCCAGGGTGGTCTGCGCGCAACTGCCGGGGGTGAACACCCGCGGGTCCAGGTCGAGCGAGCAGCCGTGCGCCAGCAGGTCGCGGGCGCGGGGGCCGGAGACCAGCAGGGTGGTGCGCTGGGCGGAGACGTCGGTGACGGAGACGTGCGCCTCGCCCGCGGCCTTGCGCAGCCGGGCCTCCAGGTCCTCCTGGGTACCGGGCGAACCGACGACGAGCCACTGGTCGGGACCGAGCCACAGGACCGCCAGGTCCCCGGTGCGAACGGCGGTGCACGGCTCCAGGGGCAGCGGCGCGCCCAGGGCGAGCCCGGTGGGCTCGGCGGCCGGGCCCCCGGGGTCCAGGCGCAGGTCGATCTGCGTCAGGAAAGGCAGTTCGGCCAGGTGCAGGGCGCCTCCCGACGCGCGGCTCACGGCGGCGAGCCGGCCGGCCGCGGCCGACAGCGGACTGAGGTGGGTGACGGTGTCAGCCATCGCGGCGGGCCCCCTCGGGGTCGTAGAGGACGGGGGAGGCGACGGTCACGGGCACCGGACGGCCGTCGACGGGTGCGTACAGCCGCTCCCCGACCCGTTCCCGGCCGCCCTTGACCAGGGCGAGCGCGAACGTGCGGCCGAGGGCGGCGCTGCGGTAGCTGGAGCTGACGTGGCCGAGGGCCGGGACGGGCGGCGCGGGCGGCACCGGTTCCGCGACGAGGTGGGTGCCCTCCGGGAGCAGCAGGCCCGGGTCCTCCGGCAGCAGGCCGACGAGCTGCTTGCGGTCGGGGCGGGCGGTGTCGGTGCGGGCGTGCGACCGCTTGCCGATGAAGTCGCGCTTCTTCTTCGACACGACCCAGCCCATGCCTAGGTCCTGCGGGGTGACCGTGCCGTCGGTGTCCTGGCCGACGATCGGATAGCCCTTCTCGGCGCGCAGCACGTGCATGGTCTCGGTGCCGTACGGGGTGGCTCCGGTGGCCCGCACCGCCTCCCAGAGGACCGTCGCCCGCCAGGGCGACACGTTGATCTCGTACGCGAGCTCCCCGGAGAAGCTGATCCGGCACACCCGGGCCGACAGCCCCGCCACCACGGCGTCGCGCCAGGCCATGAAGGGGAACTCGGCCTTGCTTACAGCCAGTTGGGGGGCGAGTGCGCCCAGCACCTCGCGGGAGCGCGGGCCCACGAGGGCGACGGTGGCCCACTGCTCGGTCACCGAGGTGCAGTGGACACGCAGTTCCGGCCACTCGGTCTGCAGCCACTCCTCCATCCAGTCCAGGACCGCCGCGGCATTGCCCGTGGTGGTGGTCACCAGGAAGCGGTCCTCCGCGAGCCGGATGACGGTGCCGTCGTCGAAGACCATGCCGTCCTGGCGGCACATGACGCCGTAGCGGATCATGCCCGGACGGAGGGTGGACATCAGGTTGGTGTACATCCGGTCCAGGAACTCCGCGGCGTCCGGGCCCTGGACGTCGATCTTGCCGAGGGTCGAGGCGTCCATGAAGGCCACGTCCTCGCGTGCGGCCCGGCACTCGCGCAGGACGGCGGCCGCCATGTCCTCGCCGGGGCGCGGGTAGTACCGGGGGCGCTTCCACTGCCCGACGTCCTCGAGGACCGCGCCGCCGGCGAGGTGGCGGCCGTGCAGCGCCGTCACGCGGACCGGGTCGTGGAGCGCGCCCCGGTCGCGGCCCGCGAGCGCGGCGAAGGACACCGGCGCGTACGGGGGGCGGTACGTCGTCGTGCCGAGGGCGGACACCTCCACGCCGAGCAGGCCGGCGACGACGCCCGAGGCCAGGACGCCGGAGGTCTTCCCCTGGTCGTTCGCGGTGCCCGCGGTGGTGTATCGCTTGGTGTGCTCCACCGAGCGCATCCCGGCCCCGGTGGCGCGCCGCAGGTCGGCCACGGTGACGTCGCGCTGCAGGTCGACGAAGCGCGGACCGGGGGCCGGTACGGGCACGTCGAAGAGGGTGAGCGGCAGGCGGCGGGGGTCCGGCTGCGCCGGCGGGACGCCGGGCCGGCCCGGCGTGAAGCCCTCGGCCGCGAGCGCCCGGGCGGCGGCCGCGACGCCCTCGGCGGGTGTGGCGGCGAACTCCACAGCCTGGTGCGTCGATCCGGGAACCGGGACGAAGGTGCCGCGGGCCTCGTCGTACCGCACGGCCCCGCCGGCCTGGCCGAAGAGGTGGCCGACGGGGTTCCAGCCGCCCGAGACCAGCAGCAGGTCGGCCGCGATCCGCCGGTCGCCGAGGAGCACGGCCGTCAGCCGGCCGGTCCCCTCCGTGCCGGTGACGTACACGCCGTCGCGCGCGTCGGCGACCGCCGCGATCTCCACGCCGGCGGCGGCCAGGTCGCGGGCGACGGCACCGGTGCTGTCGTTGGTGGTGAACACGACCGCCCGGCGGCCGGGGACGACCCCGTACCGGCGGACGTAGGCGCGGGCCGCGCCGGCCAGCATGACGCCGGGGCGGTCGTTGTCGGGGAACGCCAGGGAGCGCTCGTGCGCGCCGGTGGCCAGCACGACCCGCCGGGCGCGCACCCGGTGGACGCGTTCGCGGGAGACGTGGGCGGGGGCGGCGGCGCCGAGGTGGTTGGTGCGGCGCTCCAGGGCGAGGACGTGGTTGTCGTCGTAGTGGCCGAAGACAGTCGTCCGGCGCAGGACGCGGATCCCGGGTTCGGCGGCGAGGAGGGCCTCGGTCTCCGCGACCCACTCCAGGTGCTGTCCGCTGCCCAGCAGGCTGCCGCCCGGTTCCGGCTGGTCGTCGGCGACGATCACCCGCGCCCCGCTGCCGGCCGCCGTGGCCGCGGCCGCGAGCCCGGTGGGGCCCGCGCCGACCACGAGCAGGTCGCAGTGGGCGTGGACGGCGTCGTAGCGGGCCGGGTCGGGACCGGTGGCGAGCCTGCCCTGACCGGGCAGGCTCGTGGCGACGAGGCCGTCGTACAGCTCGACGGTCGTCGCGGGCAGCATCGGTTCGGGGAAGGGGGCCTCGATCTGCACCACGGCGTTGGGCTCCTCCACCCCGGCGGAGAAGATGCCGCGCGGACGCCCCAGTCTGATGCCGGTGCCGGTGGCGATGACCCCGCCCGCGAGCAGCGCGGAGGCAAGGGTGTCCCCGCGGTAGCCGGTGTACGTGACGCCGTCGAAGGTGAACGTCAGGGGCGTTGCGCGGTCGATCCGCCCGCCCTCGGCGAGCCGGAAGGGCTGCGCGGGGTCGCGGGCGGGCCGTAGGGACGGGACCGGGACCGCCTGCGCGCGCGGCACGGAGGGGCCGGGCGGGCGTTCCGGTACGGCGGCCGGGGCCGGGGCCGGGGAGGCGCCGCCGGCGAAGCGGTTCGTCGCCGTGTCGCGCACCGCGTCGAACCAGCGGCGGCATCCCGCGGCGTGCATCCAGCGCTCGGCAAAGGGGCCCTTGGGGTTGTCGCGGAAGAAGAGGTGGCGGGCCCACTCCTCGTCCGTCAGGGCCGCCGGGTCCGGCGGGTAGGCGAGGTGCGCCTGACCGCCGTAGTGGAACTCGGCCTCGTCTCGGGGCCCGCACCACGGGCAGGGGATGAGCAGCATCGATCGGGCTCCTCAGTGGGCGACCGCGGCCGCGCCGTGCTCGTCGACGAGCGCGCCGGTGGTGAATCGTTCGAGCGAGAAGGGCGCGGCCAGGGCGTGCGGGGTGTCGTGGGCGATGGTGTGCGCGTAGACCGAGCCCACACCGGGGGTGGCCTTGAAACCGCCGGTGCCCCAGCCGCAGTTGAGGTAGAGACCGCGCACGGGGGTGAGACCGACGATCGGTGACGCGTCCGGGCTGACGTCGACGATGCCGCCCCAGGTGCGCAGCAGGTGGGCACGGGCGAAGACCGGGAAGAGCTCCAGCACGGCGGCCATCTGCCGCTCGATCACGTGGAACGCGCCGCGCTGGGTGTAGGAGTTGTAGGCGTCGATACCCGCGCCCATGACCAGTTCGCCCTTGTGGGCCTGGCTGACGTACACGTGCACGGCGTTGGACATGACGACCGTGGGGTGCACTGGCTCCAGCAGCTCGCTCACCAGCGCCTGCAGTGGGTGGCTCTGCAGGGGCAGGTCGAAACCGGCCATTCGCGCCAGCACCGAGGAGTGTCCTGCCGCGCAGAGCGCCACCTTCCCCGCCGCGATGGGCCCGAGGTTCGTCCGTACCCCGGTGACCCGGCCGTCGCTGACGTCGATGCCGGTCACCTCGCAGTTCTGGATCAGGTCGATCCCCGCGGCGTCGGCCGACCGGGCCAGGCCCCACGCGACATGGTCGTGCTTGGCGATGCCCGCGCGCGGCTGGTAGGTCGCGCCCAGCACCGGGTAGCGGACGTCGGGGGAGGTGTTGACGATCGGGCAGACCTCCTTCACCTGCGCGGGGTCGAGCCACTGGGCGTCGACCCCGTTCAGCCGGTTGGCCTCGACCCTGCGGACGCCTTCCCGCACGTCCTGGAGGCTGTGGGCGAGGTTGAGCACCCCGCGCTGGGAGAAGAGGATCGGGTAGTCCAGCTCCTCCTCCAGGCCCTCCCACAGCTTCAGGGCGTGCTCGTAGATGCCCGCGCTCTCGTCCCACAGGTAGTTGGAGCGGATGATCGTGGTGTTGCGGGCCATGTTGCCGCCCGCGAGCCAGCCCTTCTCCAGCACGGCCACGTCGGTGATGCCGTGGTTGCGCGCCAGGTAGTGCGCGGTGGCCAGGCCGTGCCCGCCCGCGCCGACGACGACCACGTCGTAGGAGCGCTTGGGCTCGGGCGTGCGCCACAGGAAGTCGGGGTGCTCGGGAAGGCCGGCGCCCGGGGTGAGGGGGGTCATCGGGCGCCGTCTCCGTCCTGCGGCAGGCGCGGGTGGAGCGGGTGCGCGGCGGCGAGGGCCTCGGTACGGGCGCGCGGCGCGGGCAGGTCGGGGCCGGGGCACAGGGCGAGCGCGACGATGTCGGCGACCTCGGCGAAGGCGTCCTCGGTGAAGCCGCGCGTGGCCGGCGCGGGCGTGCCGATCCGCAGCCCCGAGGTGACCATGGGCGGCCGCGGTCCGAAGCGGACGGCGTTGCGGTCGACGGTGGCGCCGACGGGGTGCAGGAGGTCCTCGGCCTGCCGGCCGTCGAGGGCCATCTCCAGGGTGGAGCGCCGGCGGGCCGGTCCGGCCCGCAGCGCGGCGTGCGCCTCGGGGCCGAGCTCGGACAGGCGGGCGGTGAGCGGGTTCATGCGCGGGGCTTCCTCTCAGCGGCGGCGTCGGAGGTCTCGCGGTGGTGCCGTCCGCGGGGTGTCAGCCGCGGAGGCGGGACATGGCCGGGTCGAACAACGGCTCCGCGGCGACCCGCGCCTCCACGCGCCGGTCGAAGTACCCGATGCCGAGGGCGCACCCCGGCACGGCGAGCTCCGCCGGCAGCCACGCGTAGGCGATGCCCTTGCCGATCGTGTAGCCGTAGGCGGCGCTGGTGACGTAGCCGACGGGACGGTCGCCGTCGAACACCGGCTCCTTGCCCATCACCACGGCGCGGGGGTCGTCCACGGTGAGGCAGGTGAGCCTGCGCCGCACCTCCTCCCGGCGCCGGGCGAGCGCCGCCTTGCCGGTGAAGTCGTTCTTGTCCTCCTTGACGGCGAAGGCGAGGCCGGCCTCGTACGGGTCGTGCTCGAAGGTCATGTCGGTACCGAAGGAGCGGTAGCCCTTCTCCAGACGCAGGCTGTTGAAGGCCCCGCGCCCGGCGGGAACGCCGCCCAGCGGCCGGGCGGCGGCCAGCAGGGTGTCCCAGAGCTTGAGGCCCAGGTCCGCCGTGGTGTAGAGCTCCCAGCCCAGTTCACCGACGTAGGACAACCGCATCGCCGTGACGGGCACGGCCCCGACGTGCGCCCGCTTGGCGCGGAAGTACGTGAGCCCGGCGTCGGAGAAGTCTGCGTCCGCGAGCGGCTGCAGGACCTCGCGGGCGAGCGGTCCCCACAGGCCGACACAGCAGGTGCCCGCGGTGATGTCGCGGACCGCGACGGTGCCGTCGGCGGGCAGGTGCCGGGTGAGCCAGTCCAGGTCGAGGTTGCCGTTGACGCCGACCTGGAACAGGTCATGGGCGAGGCGGGCCACCGTGATGTCGCTGCGGATGCCGCCGTCGTGGTCCAGGAGCAGGGTGTAGGTCACCGACCCGACCGACTTGTCGACGTTGCCGGTGGTGAGCCGCTGCAGGAAGGCGGCGGCGCCGCCCCCGCCGACCTCCAGGCGCTTGAGCGCGGTCATGTCGTACAGCGCGACGGTCTCCCGGGTGGCCTGGGCCTCCGCGCCGACGACCGGCGACCAGTAGCGGGCCGCCCAGTCGCCGGGGGTGGGGATGGAACGGCCCGCCACCGCTGCGGCGTTGGCCTCGTACCACTGCGGCCGTTCCCAGCCGTTCGCCTCCAGGAAGAACGCCCCGAGTTCCTGCTGGCGGGGATGGAAGGGGCTGGTGCGGATCGGGCGCGGGGCGCCGGTGGGCTGGAGCGGGTGGATGATGTCGTAGACCTCGGCGAAGTTCCGGCAGCCGCGGGCGAGCACGTAGTCGGGGGCGAGCTGATGCGGCTCGAAGCGGTTGACGTCGCATTCGTGGAGGTCGAAGGACGAGCAGTGGCCGTCCACCAGCCATTCGGCCATCGCCCGGCCGACGCCGGCCGAGTGGGTGACCCAGACGGCCTCGGCGACCCAGAACCCCTTCACCTGCGGCGACTCGCCGAGCAGCGGCATACCGTCGGTGGTGAAGGAGAAGAGGCCGTTGATGCCCTCCTCCACTTTGGCGTCGCGGGTGGCGGGCAGCAGGGAGCGCGTCTCGGTCCAGGCGCCGGCGAAGTCGTCCTCGGTGAACTCCACGACGGACGGCATCCCGTCCGAGGCGCCGAACGCGGCGATGTCGTCGGCGTGGACCGGCATGGGGCGGTGACCGTAGGAGCCGATGCCGATGCGGTCGTGGCGGTCGCGGTAGTAGAGGCCGGCGTCCTGGTGGCGCAGGATCGGGCGGACGGCCTCGGCGGCCTGGCCCGCCAGGGCGGGGACGGGGCCGGTCCACGCGAACTGGTGGGCGAGCGGGGTGAGCGGCAGCTCCATGCCCGCCATCCGGGCGACCCTGGGGCCCCAGATCCCGGCGCAGCAGACGACCACGTCCGCCGCGAGCTCGCCGCCGCGGTCGGTGACCACCCCGGTGACACGGCCGTCGTCCTGCGTGACGGCGAGGACTTCGTGGCGCTCGAGGAAGCGCACGCCGCGCGCGGCGGCGCGCCGGGTCTGCGCCTCGACGGCGAGGACGGCCTTGGCGAGGCCGTCGGTGGGGACGAACAGCCCTCCCAGGACGCGTGAACGGTCCAGCAGGGGGTGGAGCGCGGCGCACTCGTCGGGCCCGGCGACCCGGCCTTGGACGCCCCACGACGTCAGCCAGCCGAGCCTGCGGTGCAGTTCGGTCAGGCGCTCCGGAGTGGTGGCCACCTCCAGGCCGCCGACCTGGAGGAAGCAGGGCTGTCCGTCGACGTCGAGGGAGCAGAGCTTCTCGACGGTGTAGCGGGCGAGTCCGGTCATGGTCTTGGAGGGGTTGGCCTGGAAGACCAGGCCGGGGGCGTGGGACGAGGAACCGCCGGTGGCGGGGAGCGGGCCCTGGTCGACGACCGTGATGTCGGTCCAGCCGGCGGAGGACAGCTCGTCGGCCAGCGCCGCCCCCACGACGCCCGCTCCGATGATGACCACGCGGGGTCCCGTCATCGCCACACCTCCCAGTTGCTGTCAGCGCAACATGATTCAGGTTGCGCAACTCAATGTGCCGGGCGCCGGAGAGGGTGTCAAGAGGCCCGCCAGGGGCGGGAGAAGGGCGGCCGCAGGCCCCCTCGGGGCCTGCGCGACGGCAGGGCGACGCCCGGGAACGACGGTGCCCGGCGGGCTGTCGGAACAGCCCGCCGGGCACGGGAACGACGCGATGGGGTGGTGGGGTGCGAAACGCTGCGGGGCTACTTGACCCAGGCGTCGACCTTGCCGGGGTTCGCCTTCACCCACTTCTCGGCGGCGGCTTCGGGGGTCATCTTGTCCACGGCGATGTACTTGGCGACGAGGTTCTGGTCCTCGTTCGTCCAGTTGAAGTTCCTCACCAGGTCGTAGGCCGGGCTGCCGGAGCCCGCGAACTTCTTGCTGACGATCTTGTCCAGGTCGTAGACCGGGTAGTCGCAGGCGACCTTCTCCGCGTCGGCGTCGCAGCCGGCCTCGTACGGCGGCAGTTCCACCTTGGCGAGCGGGACCTCCGACAGGAACCACTGCGGCTCGTAGAAGTAGCCGAGCAGCCACTGCTTCTTGGCCTCGGCCTGCCGGAAGGCCTGGATCAGCGCGGTCTCACTGCCCGCGTACACGACCTTGAAGTCCAGCTTGAGGTTCTTCACCAGGGCGGCGTCGTTGGTGACGTACGACGGGTCGCCGTCCAGGAGCTGGCCCTTGCCGCCGGACTCCGAGGTGCGGAACTTGTCGGCGTACTTGCCGAGGTTCTCCCAGTTCGTGATGTCCGGGTACTTCTCCGCCAGCCACGGCGGCACGTACCAGCCGATCACGCCCTTGTTGCCGGTCGGGCCGGCCTCGACGGCGGTCTTCTGCTGCTCTATGTACTTCTTCTTCAGGTCGTCGTGGCCCCAGTTCTCCAGGATCGCGTCGACCTCGCCGGTGCCGAAGCCCTGCCAGGCGATCTCCTCCTTGAGGTCCTTCTTCCTGACCGTGCAGCCCAGCTTCTCCTCGGCGACGTACGCCACGACCGCCGCGTCCGCCTCGTAGCCGACCCACGGGTTGACCGCCAGGTTGAAGGTGCCGCACTTGCCGGAGGAGCTGCCGGAACCGGCGTCCGACTCGCCGACCTTGGCACCGCCGCATCCGGTCAGGACGAGCCCGAGCACCGCGGCTCCGGCCGCCCCGGCACGCCATCGCACGGACCGGCCGTCCGCCGTCGGGGGGTGTGTTGTCATGTGTCTTCCGCCTCCTGCCTAGCGCCCGCCGGGCACCCTGGTGGTGCGCCCGGCCGCGGCCTGGGTGATCCGGTCGGACATCACGCCGAGCAAGACGATGGCGAGCCCCGCCGCCAGCCCCTTGCCGTAGAGCTCGCCCTGTGAGAAGCCGGCCACGACGTCGTAGCCGAGGGCGCCCGCACCGACCAGGCCGCCCACCACGACCATCGACAGCACGTAGATCAGGCCCTGGTTGGTCGCGAGAACCAGGGCGCCGCGCGACATCGGCAGCTGGACCTTGGTGACGAGCTGCCAGGTGCCGGACCCGGCGGCCGTCGCCGCCTCCACGGTCGTCTCCGGCACGCCCCGTACGCCGTCGGCGACGATCTTCATCGTCACGGGCGCGGCGTACACGACGGCCGCCACGATCGCGGTGAAGCGGCTCGCGCCGAACAGCGCGAGGAAGGGCACGAGGTAGACGAAGGGCGGCATGACCTGCGCCGCGTCCAGGCCGGGCCGGACGATCCGGTCGGCGAGCGCGCTGCGGCCCATCCACACGCCCACCGTGATCCCGAGCAGCATCACCAGCAGCGTCGCCACGACGGTCGAGGCGAGCGTGGTCATCGCGTCCTGCCACAGGCCGGTGCCCAGCAGCAGCCCCACGCACACCGCGGCGGTGGCGCCGGCGCCGAGTCCGCCGAGGACCGCGCCCAAAGCCACGAGCACGAGGCCGGTGAGCCACCACGGGGAGTCGGTGAGCAGTGTCTGGAAGGGGTTGAGGAGGGCGGTGGTGAGCGCGTCGCGGATGCCGTTGGTGGCCCCGGACAGATGGTCCTGTGCCCAGGTGGTCACGGTGTCGGCGGCGCTCGCCAGCCGGAGTCCCGCCGCGCCCTCGCCGGGGAACTCCGCGGCCCAGACGTAGGTGTGGGACAGCCAGGCGGCGACCGCCGCGGCCACGGCGCCCGCCGCCGTCAGCGGCCCGCGCCACCGCCGCAGCCGGCCGCCCGGGCGCCGCGCCCGCTCCGTCCCGGCGGCGGCCGCGGTGGTGACCCGGTCCAGGACGATGGCCATGACGACGATGGCGAGGCCGGCGTTGAAGGCGGTGCCGACGTCGAGCGACTGCAGTGCCTGGACGACGGTCTTGCCGAGGCCGGGGGCGTCGATGAGGGCCGCGATGGTCACCATGGACAGGGCCGCCATGATCGTCTGGTTGACGCCCATCACCACGGTGCGCCGGGACATCGGCAGCAGCACCTTGGTGAGGGTCTGCGCCCTGGTGGAACCGAGCGACTCCGCCGCCTCCACGGTGGTGGCTGGGACCGAGCGGATCGCGTGCGCGGTGATGCGGACGGCGGGCGGCGCAGCGTAGATCAGGGTGGCGATGGTGGCGGAGGCCGGCCCGATGAGGAAGAAGAGGGTGAGCGGGGCCAGGTAGACGAAGGCCGGCATCGTCTGCATGAAGTCGAGCACCGGTGTCACCACGCGGTTCACCCGCGACGACAACCCGGCCCACACGCCCAGCGGGATGCCGAACAGCAGCGCCACCAGCACCGCGGACAAGGTGAGCGCGAGGGTGTCCATGCTCTCCTGCCACAGGCCCTGGAGCCCGAGGAAGGTGAAGCCCGCCACGGCCAGCAGCGCCACGCGCCAGTTGCCCATCGCCCAGGAGACGTAGCCGGCGATGGCGACGACGCCGAGCCATCCGGTCTGCGGCACCGGGCGGCCGTCGGCCGGCTGCGAGATCAGGGTCTGGACGAAGGTCACCAGGGTGTCGATGACCAGCCGGATCTCGTTGAAGAAGTAGAGGAAGAGCGGATTGCTGTTGCGGTCCGCCCCGATGGTGTCGTTGACGTCGTTGAACCAGCGGTGCAGCGAGGTCAGGTCGGCGGCCGCGAGGGCGAGCGTGTGCCGGCCGCGCAGGAGTGCGAAGAGCACCAGCCACAGCACGACGATGCCCGCCACGACCACCCGGCGGCGCAGCCGGACGGGCGCGAGCCGTTCCCGCGCCCCCGAGGCGACGACCGCCATCACGCGCCGCCTTCCCCGCCCGCGACGACGGCGAGGATCTCCTCGTCGCCGACGACGCCGAGCAGCCGTCCGTCCTCGACGACCCTGACCGGCTTCTCGGCGGCGAGCACGGCCCGGGTCGCCTCGCGGACGACGACGCCCGGGCCGAGTTCGGGGCCGTCGAGGGCGTCGTCGGGCCGGGGGTCGCGCATGATCCAGCGGAGCGTCAGCACGTCGGCCCGCGGTACGTCCTTGACGAAGTCGCGCACGTAGTCGTCGGCCGGGGCGCCGACCAGTTCGTCGCCCGTGCCGCACTGCACGGTCCTGCCGTCGCGCATGATGAGGATGCGGTCGCCGAGTTTGAGGGCCTCGGACAGGTCGTGGGTGATGAAGACCATCGTCTTGCCGACCTCGCGGTGCAGCCGGATGACCTCGTTCTGCATGTCGCGCCGGATCAGTGGGTCGAGCGCGGAGAACGGTTCGTCGAAGAAGAGGATGCCGGGGTCCCCGGCCAGCGCCCGGGCGAGGCCGACGCGTTGCTGCATGCCGCCGGAGAGCTGGTCGGGGTAGGAGTTCTCGTAGCCCGCCAGGCCCACAAGTGCGACGACCTCCAGGGCCCGCTTCGTGCGCTCGGCCCTGCCCATGCCGCGGATCTCCAGACCGTACGCGACGTTGTCGACGACCCGGCGGTGCGGCAGCAGGCCGAAGTGCTGGAAGACCATCGAGAACCTGTTGCGGCGCAGTTCGCGCAGCCGTTTGGCGTCGGCGGCGCGGATGTCCTCGCCCTCCAGGACGACCTCGCCCGCGGTGGGTTCGACGAGCCGGGTCAGGCAGCGCACCAGCGTCGACTTGCCGGAGCCGGACAGGCCCATCACGACGAAGACCTCGCCGGGCGCGACGTCGAAGTGCACGTCGCGCACGGCCGCGGTGCAGCCGGTGCGCTCCATCAGCTCGCGGCGGCCGAGCCCGCACAGTTCCTGCGACCCCGGTACCCGGTCGGCCTTCGGCCCGAACACCTTCCACAGCCCGCGCACGGAGATGACCGCGTTCCGGTCCCGGTCCTGGTCCTGAGCCTCGTCGTGGGACGCGCCGCGCCGCTGCGGCACATCGGTCGGTGCTGGGGTCACGGTCGGCCTCTCTTCGGCGTTCAGCCGCGGAACCAGTGCTGCGGCCTGGGTCGGATGTTCTGCCAGATGTGCTTGGGCTCGCGGTACTCGTCCAGGCCGGTCGGTCCCAGCTCCCGGCCCACGCCCGAGTGCCCGAAGCCGCCCCATTCCGCCTGCGGTACGTAGGGGTGGTAGTCGTTGATCCACACGGTGCCGTGGCGCAGCCGGCGGGCGACCCGCTGCGCGCGCCCGGCGTCCCGCGTCCAGACGGCGCCGGCGAGGCCGTACTCGGTGTCGTTGGCGATGCGTACGGCGTCGTCCTCGTCGGTGAAGCGCTCGACGGTCAGCACCGGCCCGAAGGACTCCTCGTGGACGACGCTCATCCCCTGGTCGCAGTCGTCGAGGACGGTCGGCGGGTAGTAGAAGCCGTCCTGGAGTGCCGGGTCCGCGGGGCGGGCGCCGCCGCAGCGCAGCACGGCGCCCTCGGAGATCCCGGCGGCGACGTACGCCTCGACCTTGTCGCGGTGCGCGGCGGAGATCAGCGGGCCGGTCTCGGCCGCGGGGTCGAAGGGGCCGCCGAGGCGGATCGCCGAGGCGCGCCGTACGACCTCGCCGACGAAGGCGTCGTGCACCGTGTCCTGCACGATCAGCCGGGCCCCGGCGGAGCAGACCTGCCCGGAGTGCAGGAAGACGGCCGTGAGCGCGAAGTCCACGGCCGTCTCGAAGTCGGCGTCGGCGAAGACCACGTTGGGGTTCTTGCCGCCGAGTTCGAGGGCGACCCTCTTGACCGTGGCGGCGGCCGCGGCCATCACGCGTCTGCCGGTCTCCAGGCCGCCGGTGAAGGAGACCATGTCGACGCCGGGGTGCTCGGTGAGCGGGGCGCCGGCCTCCGGCCCCGCGCCGAGGACGAGGTTGGCGGCCCCGGCCGGGAGTCCGGCCTCCTCCAGGGCCCGCATCAGCAGCACGGAGGTGGAGGGGGTCAGCTCGCTGGGCTTGAGGACGACCGTGTTGCCCGCGACGAGCGCGGGCGCGACCTTCCAGGACGCCTGTAGCAGCGGGTAGTTCCAGGGGGTGATCAGGGCGCAGACGCCGACCGGCTCGTACTCGACGCGGCTGACGGCGTCGTCGCGGCCGGTGTCGACGACGCGTCCGGCACCGGTGCCCGCGATCCCGCCGTAGTGGCGCAGGCAGGCGACGACGTCGGCGATGTCGTACTCGCTCTCCGCGAGCCGCTTGCCGGTGTCGAGGGATTCGGCGCGGGCGAAGTCCTTGGCGTCCCGTTCGATGATGGCGGCGGTGCGGAGCAGGAGGGCGCCGCGCTCGCGTTCCGGGGTGCGCGGCCAGGGGCCGTGGTCGAAGGCGGCGCGGGCCGCGGCGACCGCGGCCTCCGCGTCGGCGCGGGTCGCCTCGGAGACCGTCGCGACCAGGGCTCCGTCGGCGGGGCAGCGGATCTCCCGGCGGCCTCCGGCCGCCGCTTCGCGCCACTCTCCGTCCAGATACAGGTCTGCCACGCGCGGAGTCCTCGCTTCGTTGCACATAGCGCATCGAATTGCTTGTGATGGAACACCCTGTCCGAACGCCCACCGGCCGTCAAGGGGTCGCACGGCGCGTACGGCATCTCTGGATCCGGTGAACGCCGCACCGGGCGAGGTCAGTTGGCGGCGGCGTCGCGGTGCCGGTAGTACTGCGCCTTCGAGGGCGGCAGCGGCTCCCGGCCGAGGATCAGATCGGCCGCCTTCTCGGCGATCATCATCACGGGCGCGTAGATGTTCCCGTTGGTCACGTAGGGCATCACGGACGCGTCGACCACGCGGAGCCCGTCCACACCGTGCACCCGCAGGCCGGCGGGGTCTACCACGGCCATCTCGTCGGTGCCCATCCTGCAGGTGCAGGACGGGTGGAGGGCGGTCTCGCCCTCCTTGGCCACCCACGCCAGGATCTCCTGGTCGGTCTCGACGCCAGGGCCGGGCGAGATCTCGCCGCCGTTGAAGGGGGCGAGCGCGGGCCGGCCGAGGATGTCGCGGGCGACACGTACCGCCTCGACCCACTCGCGGCGGTCCTGTTCGGTGGAGAGGTAGTTGAAGCGCAGCGCGGGCTTCTCGCGCGGGTCGGCGCTCCTGATCTTCACCGAGCCGCGCGCGTCGGAGTACATCGGCCCCACGTGCACCTGGTAGCCGTGGCCGCCGGCCGGGGCGGAGCCGTCGTAGCGCACCGCAATGGGCAGGAAGTGGAACATCAGGTTGGGGTAGTCCACGTCCTCGTTGCCGCGCACGAAGCCGCCGGCCTCGAAGTGGTTGGTGGCGGCGGGACCCTTGCGGAAGAGCCACTGCAGGCCGATGAACGGGTAGCGCCACTTGGCCAGGTACGGCTGCATGGAGACCGGCTGCGTGCAGGCGTACTGGACGTAGACCTCCAGGTGGTCCTGAAGGTTCTCGCCGACGCCGGGCAGGTCGTGGACGACGTCGATGCCGAGCGCGGCCAGTTCCGCCGCGTTGCCGACGCCCGACAGCTGCAGCAACTGGGGCGAGTTGATCGCGCCGCCGCAGAGGACCACCTCGCGGGCGCGCACCTGCCCGCGGGCGCCCCCGCGGCGTTCGTACTCCACGCCGACGGCCCGCTTGCCCTCGAACAGGACCCGGGTGACCAGGGTCCGGGTCCGCACCGTGAGGTTGGGACGCCGGCGCACGGGGTCCAGGTAGGCCCGGGCGGCGGAGAGCCGGCGGCCGCGGTGGACGTTGCGGTCGAAGGGCGCGAAGCCCTCCTGGCGGTAGCCGTTGACGTCGTCGGTGAGCGGGTGGCCCGCCTCCCGGACCGCCTTGAGGAAGGCGGGGAAGAGCGGGCTGGAGGCGGGACCGCGCTCCAGGACGAGCGGACCGTCGTGGCCACGGAACTCGTCGTCGGCATCGGCGGCGAGGCAGTTCTCCATGCGCTGGAAGTACGGCAGGCAGTGGGCGTAGTCCCACTGCTCCATGCCGGGGACCTGGGCCCAGCGCTCGTAGTCCATGGGGTTGCCGCGCTGGAAGATCATGCCGTTGATGCTGCTGGAGCCGCCGAGCACCTTGCCCCGGGCGTGGTAGATCCGCCGTCCGCCCATGTGGGGCTCGGGCTCCGACTCGTAGCCCCAGTCGTAGAAGCGGCTGCCGATGGGGAAGGTGAGCGCCGCCGGCATGTGGATGAACACGTCCCACGGATAGTCCGGACGGCCGGCCTCCAGCACCAGGACGCGGTTGCCGGGATCGGCGGAGAGCCGGTTCGCGAGGGCGCAGCCGGCGGATCCCCCACCGACGATGACGAAGTCGTACTGAACGGGAGCCATGTCAGCCTCGTCTCACTGGTCTCGCGTGTCTCGCCGGTCTCACCTGTCTCGCTGGTGTCGTTGGCGCGGTCGACGGGTGGACTGGCGCAGCATGCTAGTACGGTGCCGCTATGCGCACCAGGTTGCGAACCGCGCAACTTGCCACCGGGGTTTCGGTCTTGTTTCTCCCCGGGCTCCGTCCGCGGGACCCTCACGCCGTTGTTTACCGCGCGTATAGTTTCGCTGTGAGCAACCTCAGCGCGGATACCGAAACAAGCGGTGCGCAGCCGGGCGGAGTCCAGTCCGTCGACCGGGCCATCAGCGTGCTGGAGATCCTGGCGCGGCGCGGCGAGGCGGGCGTGAGCGAGGTGGCCGCCGAGATCGAGGTCCACAAGTCCACGGCGTTCCGGCTGCTCGGCGCGCTGGAGGCGCGCGGACTGGTGGAGCAGGCGGGCGAGCGCGGCAAGTACCGGCTGGGCTTCGGCATCGTACGGCTGGCCGGCGCGGTGACCGGCCGCATCGACATCACGCAGCAGGGCCGGCCGGTGTGCGAGCGGCTCGCCGAGGAGATCGGCGAGACCGTCAACATCGCCGTGATGGAGAAGCACTTCGCCATCAACCTGTATCAGGTGCGCGGACCGGCGGCGGTCACCGCGCACGACTGGGTGGGCCGGCTCACGCCGTTGCACGCGACCTCCAGCGGCAAGATCCTGCTCGCCCACCTTCCCGCGGCGCGGCGCGCGGAACTCCTCACCGAGGCGGGCCTGGAGAAGCTGACCCCGCACACCCTCACCTCGCGGACGAGGCTGGAGAAGAACCTCGCCGAGGCGAGGGAGCGCGGGTACGCCTGGACGCTGGAGGAACTGGAGATCGGACTGCACGCGATGGCCGCCCCGGTCCGCTCCCACGACGGCGAGGTCATCGCCGCCGTCAGCGCCTCCGGCCCCTCGTACCGCTTCACGCCGGAGCGCATGCACGAGCTCGCGCCGCTGCTGGTCGCCGGGGCCGCCGAGATCAGCCATCGCATGGGTTACCTGGGCTGAGGCGTGCCGAGGCGCTCGTGCACCCAGTCGTGGAAGCCGGCGATGTGGTGCTCGCTGGGGACCAGGACCCCGCCCTTGGCGTAGAGCCGGGAGCCCATCGCGGGCTGGCAGCGCTCGCAGGCCTCGAAGTCCTGGCGGTTGACCCGGTCGAAGAGCTCCACCGAGCGGCTGACGTCCTTGCCCGCGGTGACGACGTCCTCCAGGTAGAGCCAGTCGCACTCGACGACCGTGCGGTCGGCGGCGACCGGGTACATGCGGTGGAAGATCACGTGGTCGGGCACCAGGTTGACGAAGACCTGGGGCTTGATGGTGATCGCGTAGTAGCGCCGGTCCTGGGCCGCGGAGACCCCGGGTATGCGATCCAGTCCCGGCGAGCCGTCCACCGTGAAGCCCTGCACGTCCGCGGCGAACTCGGCGCCGTGGCCGACGTAGTACTGCGCGGCGTAGCCGTCGGCGAACTCCGGCAGCACCTCCGTCAGTTCGGGGTGGATCGTGGCGCAGTGGTAGCACTCCATGAAGTTCTCGACGATGAGCTTCCAGTTGGCCCTGACGTCGTAGACGATCCGCCGGCCGACCCTCAGGTCCTGGATGCCGTAGCGGTCCAGGGACTCCGCGTCCCCCAGGCGGGTGACGACCTCGCCGACCACCTGCTCCTCGAAGGAGGGCGGGTCCTCGGCCAGGCAGACCCAGACGTAGCCCAGCCATTCGCGGACGTGGACGGGGACGAGCCCGTACTCGGTGCGGCCAACGTCCGGCATCTTGGTGAGGTTGGGCGCCGCCACGAGCCTGCCGTCCAGGTCGTACGTCCAGGCGTGGTACGGGCATTGGAAAGCCCGCCTGACCTCGCCGGCCTTCTCGGTGAGCAGCCGGGCGCCCCGGTGCCGGCACACGTTGTAGAAGGCGCGCACCGCGTGGTCCCGGGACCGGGTCACCAGGACGCTCTCGCGGCCGACGTCCACCGCCTTGAAGGCGCCCGGCCTGCCGAGTTCGCAGGAGCGCGCCACACAGAACCACATCGCCTCGAAGATGCGCTCCTGCTCCTGGACGAAGATCCCGGGGTCCGTGTAGTAGGAGCCGGGGAGGGTGGCGATCAGGCTGTCCGGCAGACCGGTCGGGGTCACGGGCACTCCTTGCGAATGTTGTGTAATGAGCAACGGAGTGTGCACTGCGCAACTGCAGGATGTGGCGCCGGACCGGCGCTGTCAAGACGCCGCGGCGGCCAGCCGCTTGCGCCAACGGGTGAACGAGCGGGGCCGGTTCATCCCCAGTACGGCGACCGGCACCCCGCCCCTGCGGTAGACCGCGAGGACGTCGCGCTCCTCCGGGGCGCCCTCCTCGACGGCGACGGTGTCGGCCCCCTCGGCACGGCCCACGAACTGGATGCGCACGCCGTACTGGTCGGACCAGAAGTACGGCGGCCGCGGGGCCCGTGGCGCACCCGCACCGCCGGTCAGCAGCGCGGCGACGGCGACGGCCGGACGCTCCAGGGCGCCCGTCCAGTGCTCCACGCGGTGGTGCGTGCCGGCGGCCGGGTCGTACCAGGCGGCGCAGTCGCCGACGGCGACGACATCCGGCAGGCTCGTCCGCCCGTCCGTCCCGCAGCGGACACCGTCGCCGAGCCCGATCCCGGACCCGGCGAGCCAGTCCACGCAGGGGCGCGCCCCGATGCCGACGACCACCGTGTCCGCGGGCAGCCTGCGGCCGTCGGCCAGGAGCACGGCCGCCACCCGCCCGGCGCCGTCCGCCTCGGTCCCCCGCACCCCCGTGCCGCACAACAGCCGTACGCCGTGGTCGCCGTGGAGGCCCGAAACGACACCGCCCATGGTCTCGCCGAGCGGCCCCGACAGCGGGGTGGGCGCCGCCTCGACGACGGTGACGTCCAGGCCGAGGGCGTAGGCGGTCGAGGCGACCTCGGCCCCGACGAAGCCGCCGCCGATGACGACGAGCCGCCCACCGCGCGCCAGATCGGCGCGCAGCGCGCGGGCGTCGTCCAGGGTGCGCAGGGTGTGCACACCGGACCGTGCCGCAGCGCCGGGCAGCGTACGGGCCGCGGCCCCGGTGGCGATGACGACGCCGTCGGCGGTGACGGCGCGGCCGTCCGCGAGCCTGACGCCCCGTGCGCCCGGGTCGAGCGCCACGGCCCGGGCGCCCAGCAGCCATTCGGCCCCCAGGTCCTCGCCGTCCGCCTCCAGGCCCAGGGCCGCCTCGTCGGCCCGTCCGGCGAGGAACTCCTTGGACAGCGGTGGCCGGTCGTAGGGCCGGTGCGGTTCATCCCCCACGACCACCAGCCGACCGTCGTACCCCTGGGCGCGCAGCGCCCGCGCCGCCGACAGCCCCGCCAGCGAGGCGCCGACCACGAGGACCGCTCTCACCCGGCTCCCCCGGCGAGCCGGGTGGCCGCGCACGGCGGGGAGCCGGGGCCGGGGACCGACAGGCGTACGTGGATCACGCCGTCCTCGACCACGACCTCGTGCGTCCGCACGGGTCGCCTGGCCGGGGGCGCGTCCACCGCGCCCGTCCGCAGGTCGAACTTCGAGGCGTGCAGCGGGCACTCGACCTCGCACCCCTCCAGCCAGCCGTCCGCGAGCGACGCGTCCTGGTGGGTGCAGGTGTCGTCGACGGCGTAGAGCTCGCCCTCATCGGTGTGGAACACCGCGACGGGCGGGTCGGTTTCGAGCCGGAAAGCCTCGCCACGCGGGAGATCCGCGAGCCGGCACACGGGAATCATCATGACACCTCGGTGCGTATGGCGGAACTGATTGCGGTTGACGCAACATCAGTGTGGAGGTGCCCCCCACCCCTGTCAAGGCATCCCCCGCACCCCCGGACGCCCATCTGACGGGCGATCACCCGCCGCCCGCCGGGAGCCCGCCGGGAGCCCGCCGGGCGCGGGCTGCGCGCGGGCTGGGTCCAGCCGGACGCGGACACCCACGAGGTGTGGCGGCGCGGCGGGCCGGTCCAGGTCTCGGTGACCGAGTTCGCGCGCTGCTCCGCTTCCTGCTGGAGAACCCGGACCGGTGGCGTCCAAGGGCCAGACCCTCGACGCCGTGTGGAGCTGCGGCTTCCAGGGCGAGTCCGGGATCGTGGGGACCTGCGTCTCCTACCTGCGCCGCAAGCTCGGCGACACCGACCAGTCGCTCATCCGCACCGTGCGAGGGGGCGCGCCACCTGCTGAGAGCCGCCCAGGCCATCGATACGGCTTCGCGCTGACGGTGCCCGCGCCCGGCGCTATGTTGGCCTTCGGAGGAAGAGCCGAAGAGAAGAGGGCATGATCCCGAACGAAGCCGCCGCCCAGGAGCCTGAAGCGCCGCTCGAGCAGCCGGGAGCGGAGCGGCTCGGGCTGCTCCGGTCCTCGGGCGACGAACAGGGCGAGCGCGAGGCGCTGCGACTGGGGTTGCAACAGGCCGTGGCGGCGCTGAACGGCTTGGGCGGACTGGTCCACCTGCGCGGGCAGGAGGCCCGGGGCGGAGTGTCCCTGCGCCTGGCCGCGAGCAGTGGCCTGCCCCGGAACCTCACCCGGGGCTGGCTCTTCCTCCCCCCGCAGGACGGCACCGCGCCCGGGCGCGCGGCGACCGGCGGCGAACCGGTGTGGCTGCCCACGACGGAGACGACCCCCGGCCCGCTGCCCGGCAGGTCCGGACTCGCCTCCGTACCGCTCCCCGGCCCCGAGGACTCGCTCGGCGCGCTCTCGGTGGTGACCGCGAACGCCGCGCCACCGGGACCCGGCGAGTGGGAGCTGCTGGGCGAGATCGCCGCGTGGGTGTCGGAGCGGCTGGGCCGGACGGCGGCTGTCGAGTCGCGCGAGCGCTGGCGCCTGGCGGAGGGCGGCTCGGGCTCCCGGCCCCGGGAGACCCCTTCCGACGTGGGCATCGGCACCTGGGAGTGGAACGTCCGCACCGGCGAGGCCTACCTCGACGAGACCGCGCGCTCCGTCTTCGGGATGTCCCCGCAGATGTACGACGGGCGGCTGGAGACCTGGGTGGAACTGGTCCACCCCGAGGACCTTCCCTGGGTGATCGCCGACGCCGAGGAAGCCGCCCGCGCCGCCGGCGGCTTCGCCTGGGAGTACCGGGTCCGCCGGCCCGACGGGAGCTTCCGCTGGGTGCAGGCCCGCGGCCGCAGCGTGCTCGGCGAGGACGGCAAGGCCGTCCGGCTCGCCGGTGTGCTGTGGGACAGCACCGAGACCCGGGTCGCGATGGACGCCGTCGGCCGGGCCCTGCGCCACATGAGCGACGGTTTCCTGGCGGTCGACGACGACGGCCGCATAGCCTTCGCCAACCCCCAGGCGGAGCGGTTGCTCGGGGCGAGGCGGCCGCTGGTCGGCGAGGTGCTGTGGGGCCTGCCCGGGGTGCCCGGCTCGGGGCTCGAGAGGCACTGCAGGCGGGCGGCCGAGGGCGACGCGACCGTCAGCGTGGACGTCGAGTGGGACGGCGGCGAGCGCCGCTACCACCTGCGTGTCATGCCGGTGCCCGACGGCCTGACCCTCTACCTCACCGACGTCACCGAGCGCCGGCTGGCGGAGGAGGCCCGCGCCGAAGCCGCACGCGCCGCGGCCGACCGCGCCGCGCACATCGGCCGGCTCACCACCGCGCTCGCCGAGGCCGTCACCGTCAAGGACGTCGTCGCCGCGGTCGCCGACCGCGTGCTGCCGCTGTTCGACGCCACCGGGCTGATCATCAAGACGCTGGAGGGCGACCTGCTCCGGGTGGCCGGCTTCGTCGGCTACCCCCCGGGCCTGATGGAACGCCTCAGCCGGACCCGGCTCACCGAGGACAGCCCCGGCGCCGACGCCATCCGTGACCGCGTGCCCCGCTACATCACCTCCGCGAAGGAGTTCCGGGAGAGATACCCGCACCGGATCGCCTTCCAGGAGTGGTCCCAGAAACACGCCTGGGCCTTCCTCCCGCTGATCGTCTCCGGGAAGGCGGTCGGCTCCTGCGTCGTCTCCTTCTCCGAGCCGCGCCCGTTCAGCGAGGAGGAGCGCACCCTGCTGACCGCGCTCAGCGGACTGGTCGCCCAGGCCCTGGAGCGGGCCCGGCTGTACGACGCCGAGCACGGGCGGGCACAGGAGCTGCAGCGCGGCCTGCTGCCGCGTCTGCTGCCCGAACTGCCGGCGGTCAGCGCCGCGGCGCGCTATCTGCCCGCCGTCGAGGGGACGACGGTCGGCGGGGACTGGTACGACGTCATCCCGCTCTCCGCCGACCGGGTCGCGCTGGTCATCGGCGACGTGATGGGGCACGGGATCTCCGAGGCCGTGACGATGGGGCGGCTGCGCACCGCGGTGCACACGCTCGCCGGTCTCGAACTGTCCCCCGACGAACTGCTGGCGCACCTCAACGACCTGGTCAGCGACCTGGGGGACGACTTCTACGCGACCTGCCTGTACGCGGTGTACGACCCGGCCGGCCGCACTTGCACCTTCTCCCGGGCCGGGCACCCGCCGCCCGCGCTGGTGCTGCCCGACGGGACCGTCCACTTCGCCGGGCACTCGCCGGACGCCCCGCTGGGCGCGGCCACACCGCCGTTCGCGACCGTGGAGCTGGAGATCCCGGAGGGCAGTCTGCTGGTGCTCTACACCGACGGACTGGTCGAGTCCTCCCGCCGGGACATCGACACCGGCATGGCCGGGCTGGCCAAGGCCCTCACCGGCGCGCGGGCCGCGGCGCCCACTCGGCCCGCGGAGGGCCGCCGGGGCGAGGCCGAACGGCTCGGGAGGCTCTGCGACGAGGTGGCCGCGGCCCTCGACCCGCACCAGCAGCACGCCGGGGACGACGCGGCCCTGCTCATCGCCCGCACGCACGCCCTGGCGCCGGGTGACGTCGCCACCTGGTCCCTGCCCGAGGACCCGCTCGCCGCGGGCGAGGCGCGCGAGCACGTCCGCCGCCGACTGGACGCCTGGGGCCTGGACGAACTGGTCACCACGACCGAGCTGATCGCCAGCGAGCTGGTGGGCAACGTGGTGCGGCACGCCAAGGGCCCCATCAACCTGCGGCTGATCCGCAGCCGTACCCTCGTCTGCGAGGTGTCGGACGGCAGTCTGAGCACCCCGCGGATCCGGCACGCCGGCGACACCGACGAGGGCGGTCGCGGGCTGCAGCTGGTGGCCGCGCTGTGCCAGCGCTGGGGCACCCGCTACGTCCCCGGTGGCAAGTGCATCTGGACCGAGCAGGCGATGCCGGAGCGCTCGTGGCCTGGGGCGATCCCCAGCGCCGACTCTGATGGCGCTGTGATGTGACTTTGCTGCGCCGAGCGGGGCCACCGGCGCAGCCGGCGCCGCCTGCCGGGTGTCTCCCCGTGCCCACCCCTCGTTCGGTTCCGGCCGCTTCCGAGCAGATACTGGGACAGGCCCTGGACACACCCGTTCGACCGATCGAGCCGAGGAGCACGCACCATGCGCATCGCCGTCCTGGACGACTATCAGAAGGCTGCGCACCGGTTCGCCGACTGGGACGCGCTGGGAGCGAAGGTGGTCTTTTTCCACGATCACATCGCGGGCACGGCCGAGCTGGCCGAGGCGCTGGACGGCTTCGACGTGGTGGTCGCCATGCGCGAGCGCACGCCCTTCACCGAGGAGCGCTTCGCGGCGCTGCCGGCGCTGCGCCTGCTGGTGACCACCGGGATGGCGAACGCGTCCATCGACCTGGACGCCGCCCGTCGGCACGGTGTGACGGTGTGCGGCACGCAGAGCGTCCCGCACGCCACGGCCGAACTGACCTGGGGGCTCGTCCTGTCGCTGGTCCGGCACATCCCCGAGGAGACGGCCGGGATGCGGCACGGGAAGTGGCAGCACACGATCGGCGGGGACCTGCACGGCCGGACGCTCGGGGTGGTGGGGCTGGGCCGGCTGGGCGCGCGGGTCGCCGCGATCGGCGCCGCCTTCGGGATGCGCGTCCTGGCCTGGAGCGCCAATCTCGACCCGGAGCACGCCACCGCGTGCGGCGCACGGGCGGTCGGCAAGCGGGAGCTGTTCTCGCGGTCCGACGTCGTCACCGTGCACTACAAGCTCAGCGGGCGCAGCACCGGTCTGGTCGGCGCCGAGGAGCTGGGCTGGATGAAGCCCACGGCGCTGCTGGTCAACACCTCGCGCGGGCCGCTCGTCGACACCCCGGCGCTGGTCGCCGCGCTGCGCGAGCGCCGGATCGCCGGTGCGGCACTGGACGTGTACGACACCGAGCCGCTGCCCGCCGGGGACGTGCTGCGGACCCTGCCCGGCACACTGCTCACGCCGCACCTGGGCTACGTCACGGAGGCGACGTACGAGGTCTTCTACCGGCACGCGGTCGAGGACATCACGGCCTTCCGTGACGGCACACCGCTGCGGGTGCTCACGGCCTGAGCGGCGCGGCGTTTTCCGGCCGAACCGGCGTCCCGGCTCCCCGCGGGGCGCCGGTCCGCGTTTTCCGGGCCGGGTGGTGGGCAGAAGCTCCGTGTACAACTGTTCACTAAACGCCGGAATCGGAGCACAGGGAAGGACCGGCATGCTGTTCCTGGTGGTCGCACTGGCCCTGTTCGGGCTGCTGCTCGGACCGGTCGCGCATCTGCCGCTGCCCGTGAGCGTCGCCCTCGCCGCCGTCATCGTCGTGTGGCTCGCGCTGTACGCGGTGCGGCGGCGCGTGGCGCGCCGCAGGGAGGGGTGAGGGATGCCCGGGACACCCGCCGCGCCGCGCCGCGCGCACTCGGACGGCGTCGCGGCGGCGTCGTTCGTCCTCGGACTGGTGGGCCTGCTGGTCTTCAGCGTGGTCCTCGGCCCCGCCGCCCTGGCGCTGGGCTCGATGGCACTGTTCCAGGGCACCGCCCGCCGGGGACGGGCCGTACTGGGGCTCGCGCTCGGGGTGGCCGATCTGGTGGTGCTCGCGGTCGTGACCGCGGCCGACCACGCCTACGTGTGGTCGCTCTGACCGCCGCCGAACCGCGCGGGGACCGGAGCCGTCCGGCTCCGGTCCCCGCGGGCACGGCGGTCGCGAGGGCTCAGTGGCCGCGGGCGATCCACTCGTCCAGATGAGGGGCCTCGGCGCCGATGGTGGTGCTGTCGCCGTGGCCGGTACGTACGACGGTCTGCGGCGGCAGGGTCAGCAGCCGGTCGCGGATGGAGCCGATGATGGTCGGGAAGTCCGAGAAGGACCGCCCCGTGGCGCCCGGTCCGCCCTGGAAGAGGGTGTCGCCGGTGAAGACGGTGCCGAGGGCGGGCGCGTACAGGCAGACGGCCCCCGGCGCGTGGCCCGGGGTGTGCAGCACCGTGAGCTCGGTGCCGGCCACCGAGATGACCTGACCGTCCGTCAGCTCGCCGTCCGGGGACCGCTCGGGGTGGGTCTGCTTCCACAGCGGCAGGTCGTCGCCGTGCAGCAGGATGGGCGCGCCGGAGCGCGCCGCGAGCGCGGGCGCGGCGTCGATGTGGTCGTTGTGGGCGTGGGTGCTGACGATCGCGATCAGGCGGCGGCCGCCCAGCGCCTCGGCGATGGCTTCGGCGTCGTGGGCGGCGTCGACGACGATCGCCTCTGTGTCGTCGCCGACGATCCAGACGTTGTTGTCGACGTCCCAGGTGCCGCCGTCCAGCGAGAAGGTGCCCGAGGTGACGAGGTGGTCGATGCGTGCGGCCATCAGAAGACCACCACCGAGCGCAGCACGTCGCCGCGGTGCATCCGCTCGAAGGCCTTCTCCACCTCGTCCAGGGCGATGGTCTCGGTGACGAAGGTGTCCAGGTCCAGCCGGCCCTGCTGGTGGAGGTCGATGAGCATGGGGAAGTCACGGGAGGGCAGGCAGTCGCCGTACCAGGAGGACTTCAGCGCGCCGCCGCGGCCGAACACGTCCAGCAGCGGGAGTTCCAGCTTCATCTCGGGCGTGGGCACACCGACCAGCACGACGGTCCCGGCCAGGTCGCGGGCGTAGAAGGCCTGCTTGTACGTCTCGGGACGGCCGACCGCGTCGATGACGACGTCGGCGCCGAAGCCGCCGGTGAGCTCGCGGATGGCCTCGACGGGGTCGGTCTCCTTGGAGTTCACGGTGTGCGTGGCACCAAGCTTCTTCGCCGTCTCCAGCTTCCGGCCGTCGATGTCCACGGCAATGATCTTCGCGGCGCCCGCGAGCCGGGAGCCCGCGATCGCGGCGCCGCCGACGCCGCCGACGCCGATGACGGCGACGGAGTCGCCGCGGCCGACCTGGCCGGTGTTGATGGCCGCGCCGAGACCGGCCATGACGCCGCAGCCCAGCAGCCCGGCCACGGCCGGGGAGACGGCCGGGTCCACCTTGGTGCACTGGCCGGCGTGGACGAGGGTCTTCTCGGCGAAGGCGCCGATGCCGAGGGCCGGGGAGAGCTCGGTGCCCCCGAGCAGTGTCATCTTCTGCTCGGCGTTGTGGGTGTTGAAGCAGTACCACGGGCGGCCGCGCAGACAGGCACGGCACTGACCGCACACCGCACGCCAGTTGAGGACGACGAAGTCCCCGGGGGCGACGTCGGTGACGCCCTCGCCGACCGACTCCACGACGCCGGCCGCCTCGTGGCCGAGCAGGAACGGGAAGTCGTCGCTGATGCCGCCCTCGCGGTAGTGCAGGTCGGTGTGGCAGACCCCGCAGGCCTGGATCCGCACCAGCGCCTCCCCCGGCCCCGGGTCGGGCACGACGATCGTTTCCAGGCTGACGGGGGAACCCTTCTCCCGGGCGACGACGGCACGGACCTGGTGAGCCATGGGGCACTCCTCGGCTGGTTGTCGTTTCTCATTACGGCACATTCCGCACGTAACGCAACGCAAGCATTGACGACGGCCGACAGAGCGGTCAAGAACCGCGCCGCCGGGCCGGCGGGCATGCTTCATTCTTACCGAGGATCATGCCCGGCGCCCCCGTTCGGCGGGCCACGGCGCCCGGTGTCCTCCCGCCGCCGCGCGTTCCCCGTCACTGCGCGTTGAGCAGCATCCGCGGATTGCGGTCGCCCGCAGCCCGGGACGCGGGCAGCAGCGAGACCGCCACCGCGACCGCGACGCACACGCCGACGATCAGGACCAGCACGGCTCCCGGTGGGGACTGGGCGATGCCCGCGCCGACGCCGCTGGAGCTGCCCTGCAGGTCGATCAGCCAGTCGGAGGCGAACATCCCCGCGGTGACCCCCGCCGCGGCGGCGGTCAGGACGAGCAGGCCGACGCCGGTGACGACGGTCGCCACGGTCTGCTGGGGCGTCAGGCCCACCGCGCGGTAGGCGCGCATGTCGCGGGCGTGGTCGCGGATGCCGCTGCCGACGGCCGTGGACAGTTCGGCCAGGGCGATCAGCGCGAGCACGCTGACCAGTCCGATGATCACGCCGCGCACCGGGGAGAGTTCGGCGCCGGGGCCGGTGACCTCGCGCACCTCCAGGGCGCCGTGCGACGCGTCGGAGAGGGCGCCGCGCACCGCGCTGCGGTCCGCGCCGGGCCGCACCATCAGGCTGTAGTACGAGGGACCGACGGAGGCGTCCTGGGCCCGCAGTACGTCGAGCGGCGCGGAGATCACCCGTCCGCCGTGCCCGGTCTCGATGCTGCGGCCGACGATGTGCAGGATGTGCGGGGTGCCGCCGACGGTGATCCGGACCCACTGGCCGACCTCGACGTGGAGCGCGTCGAGCAGGCCCTGTCCGGCGAGTGCCTCGTCGGGTCCGGCGGGGCGCCGGCCCTCCGCGACGGCGAAGGGGTAGGGGTCGGCGGTGGTCCCGATGCCCCGCAGGGTGACGGACTGCGACTGGCCCGGGGCGAGCGCGGGGAGTTCGACGCCCGGGTGGACCGCGGCGATCTCCGGTCGCGCGGCGAGCAGTCGCCGGACGGCGTCGTCGGTGAGCCCGTTGGGGCGAGCGGTGAGGGCGCCGGCCTGGCCGAGCTGCTCCGGGTGGTGCTCGAAGCGGTCCAGGGTGGCCCAGGTGCCCAGCGCCACGGTGACCATCAGGACCGGCAGGGCGAGCCGGGCCACGGCGGCCGCGGAGCGGGCGGGCCGGTGCAGGACGCCACGGCAGCCGAGCACCAGGGCGGGCGGGGTCCCCAGGCGCAGCGCGACCCGGGCCGCCCCGGACATCCTCCGGCGGCCCGGAACGGTCCCCCGGGCGGCCGGGATCGGCGGCACACGGCCGGCCCGCCAGGCGGCGAGCACCGTGGCCAGGGCGATGACCAGCACGGTCGCCGCGGCCGTGCCGGGGAGCGCCCAGGTGTGCTGCGGCAGTCCCTGCCATAGCCCCATGGCATCCCCCATGGGCCCGGGGATGCCCGGCGCGAGCGCCTCCGCGGCCACCGATCCGAGCACCACGCCCGCGATGGCCAGCACCGCGTGCTGCACGAGGAACATCCGCACCACCTGGGCCGGGGTGAAGCCGACCGCCTTCAGGACCGAGATGTCGCGGACGTACGCCAGGACGCGGGTGGCGATGCCCCCGGTCACCGCGATCGCGGCGGCCAGCAGCGCGGCCAGCCCGAACAGGCCGAGCAGCAGCCCGAGAAGGTGGTTGTCCCCCTCGGCGTCGGCACGGGCCTCCCGCCAGGTGGCGACACTGGTGACGCGGTCCGAACCGACGGCGGTGACGGCCCGCTGGACGACGAAGGCGGTGTCCGCCGGATCCTTAAGCCGCAGGCCCACCGTCTGGCCCGCTCGCGCCGGGCCGGTGGTGAGGCCGTTCACGAGCGTGGGCGAGGCCCAGGCGACACCGGGGTTGTCGCCCGGGGAGTAGAGGGGTTCGGCGGTCCCGGCGACACCGACCACGCGGACGGTGCTCCGCTGTCCGTCGCGGGTCACGCTGATCTCGTCCCCCGGCTCGGCCCACAGCGCGGACGCCACCGACCGTTCCAGCACGACGCCGTCGCCCGCGCCGCCGTCCAGCCAGCGCCCGCGGTCCATCAGCGGCCGGCCCACCGACGGCGGGTTCGTGCCCGCCGCCCGCAGGTCGAGGGCGGCCTTCTCCCGGCCGTGCTGCGCGGTGACGGTGAGGGTACGGAAAGGACCGGAGACCGCGGCGACCCCGTCGATGCGGGACAGCGCACCGGTGTCGGCGCCGCCGTCCGTGCGCAGCCAGACGTGGGCGCCCTCGGTGGCGGTGAACATCCGCTGCCATGGGTTGGCCGCGTACACCAGCAGGGCGACGGAGAGCAGCAGCGCCACGGTGATGCCCGCGGTGGCCAGGACGATGGACAGGGCCTGGCCGCGGTGGGTGCGCAGATCGGCGAGGGCCCAGCGGACGGTGGCGCGCACGGCGGTCAGCCCTGCAGCTTCACGACGTCGGCGGCGGCGCGGGAGGGACGCGAGGCGTACGGCGCGGCGTCGAGGGTGACGTCGTCGACGACCTCGCCGTCGAAGAGGCTGATCACCCGGTCCGCGGCGCTGGCCACCTTGGCGTCGTGTGTGACGAGCAGGATGGTCTGGCCGCGTTCGTGGCAGCGGGTCAGCAGCCGCAGCACCTCGCGGGTGCCCTTGCTGTCGAGGCTGCCGGTGGGCTCGTCGGCCAGCAGCAGGGCCGGGCGGTTGACCAGGGCCCGGGCGAGGGCGACCCGCTGCTGCTCACCGCCGGACAGGTCCGCGGGGGTGCTGTCCTCCTTGCCCGTCAGGCCGAGTTCGGCCAGCAGTTCCCGGCGTGCGGCGCGCACCTGGCGGGGGGAGCGGCCGGCGAGCAGGCCGGGCAGTTCGATGTTGTCGGCGACGGTGAGGGTGGAGACGAGGTTGAAGAACTGGAAGACGATGCCGACGCCGCGCCGGCGCAGTACCGCCCAGCGCGCCTCGCCGAGCTGGTCGACCCGCTGCCCGTCCAGCCATATCCGCCCCCGGTCGGGACGTTCGAGGCCGCCGAGCAGATGCAGGAGGGTGGACTTGCCGGCGCCGGAGGGGCCGGTGACGGCGACGAACTCGCCCGGCCGCACCTCCAGGTCGACCCCGCGCACGGCCCTGACCTCGCCGCCGTCCACGCGGTGCGTCTTGACCAGGCCCTCGACCCGGAGCATGTGCGGCGCCGCGGGGGGCGGCTCGGCCCTTCTCATTCCAGCTCCTCCTGGCAGCGCTCGAGCCAGTCGAGGTCCGCCTGCAGATGCAGCGTCGCGCCCTCGATCAGCAGCTGCGCGACGGTGTTGTCCCGGTCCTCCCCCGCGGCGAGCCGGGACATGGCGCGCATGAGGTTGAGGTAGTGGCGGCGCTGCATGTTGATCAGGGAGACCTGATCGGCCATGCCCGTGGCCGGGGCGAGGGCGAGTTTCATGAAGAACTCGTCGCGCACCCGCGGTTCGCTGGACGGCTCGTCGAACCAGGCGGCGACCGCCTCCCGCCCGGCGTCGGTGAGTTCGTAGATCCGCTTGTTGGGCCGGCCGGACTGGGTGACGTCCTCGCCCCGGATCAGCCCCGACTTCTCCAGGCGCGCCAGCGTCACGTAGATCTGGCCGATGTTCGGCTGAGGATAGGCAGCACCGAAAAGCTTCTCAAGTGCCGTTTTGAGCTCGTAACCATGGGCGGGCCCCTTGGCGAGGAGCGCCATGAGAGGAAGGCGCACGCTCGTCCTCCCTCCTCCCCGGCTACCTGCTTGTTAGGGGCCGCTCACCGGCCCGATCATCGATGAGCAGGCCATCTTGCCGCAATGGCTAGTATCGCGCATGTCCAACAGGTATACATGTCCCTTCGGACGACGACGCCGTCTCCGGAAGCGGGACCTGGAGGATCGTATGCGCTGGGCGCGGGCCGCGGGCAGGGCTCTGCTCGCCGCTGCCCTGCTGCTGACCGGGTACGCCTCCGCGGGCGCCCGCGCCGCCGACGGCCCGCCCGGCACGACGGGCCGGGGCCCGGTGACCCTGGCGACCGGACGCGACCTGACCGGGTACCTCCAGCACGTGCTGGACGGCTGGAACCGTGCCCACCCACTGGAGAAGGCGACCCTTGTCGAATTGCCCGAGGCGGCCGACGAGGTGCGGGCGCAGATGGCCGAAAGCCTGCGCTCCGGCAGCGACCGCTTCGACGTGCTCAACATCGACGTGGCCTGGACCTCGGAGTTCGCGGGCGCGGGCTGGATCGCGCCGGTCGACCCCCGCGGCCTGCCGATGGACCGGCTGCTGGACTCGGTGAAGAGCGCCGCCACCTTCCGCGGGCGGCTGTACGCGGTCCCGTACGTCACCAACGCCGGGCTGCTCTACTACCGCAAGGACATCCTCGACCGGGAGCATGTGGCCCCGCCGCGCACCTGGGCGGAGCTGGAGCGGCAGGCGAAGACCCTCGCCCCGAAGTACGGAATCGACGGCTATGCCGGGCAGTTCCTGCCCTACGAGGGGCTGACCGTCAACGTGACCGAGGCCGTGCAGTCGGCCGGGGGCGGCATCCTCGGCGGCGAGGGCAGCCGGGTCACCGTGGACTCCGCCGCCGCCCGCGAAGGTCTGGGCTTCCTGGTGCGCGGGGTGCGCGAGGGCTGGATCCCGCGCGAGGCGCTGCGCTTCAAGGAGGAGGAGTCCCGCCGGGCCTTCCAGGACGGCCGGCTGCTCTTCCTGCGCAACTGGCCCTACGTCTACGACCTCGCTTCGGCGCCGGGCTCGCGGGTGGCGGGACGCTTCGGCGCGGTGCCGCTGCCCGGCCCCGACGGGCCGGGGGCGAGCGTGTTGGGCGGGTCCAACCTGGCGGTCAACACGCACTCGCGGCATCCCCGGACGGCCGCCGACCTCATGGCCTACATGACGGGTGAGTCCGTGCAGCGGCAGGTGCTCACGGAGGGCTCGCTGCCGCCGGTGTGGGCCGATCTCTACCGGGACCCGGGGCTGGTGCGCCGCTACCCGTACCTGCCGGTGCTGGAACAGAGCCTGCGGGCCGCCAAGCCCCGCCCGAAGAGCGCCCGTTACGAGCAGGTGAGCCTGGCGGTGGCGGCGGTGGGCCGGGACGCGCTGGCGCTGCACACCACTCCGGAGCAGGCCGTCGCGCGGCTGGACCGCGAGCTGCGGGAGATCGTGCGGGACCGCTGATCCCGCGGTGCCCTTCGGTGGATGTCCACCACCACCTACTCACATGTTAAGTATCGGCCGTGATGCTCACGCGCCTGAGTCACTGCATTTACCCTCACAAATCAGTCCAGTAAGCGCCGTCTATCAGCAGTTCCGTTGACACCTTCCTGACATTGCTACTTAACATGCATGCATAACGAGCCACCCCGCGCGGCGCGCACTGTCGTGTTCGTCCGCGCGCCCGCAGTCAGGATGGTGACGGGTGTTCACAGCCCCTCTGGAGGACGGTTCCTCCACCGCCGCCGCCCCCTCCCCCGCACTCACCGCCGTACGCCCCTGGTGGCGCGACGCGGTGGTCTACCAGGTCTACGTGCGCAGCTTCCTGGACAGCACCGGCGACGGTGTCGGGGACCTGGCCGGCGTCCGGGCCGGTCTGCCCTACCTGCGCAAGCTGGGAGTCGACGGGATCTGGCTGAGCCCCTTCTACCCCTCGCCGCAGCACGACCACGGCTACGACGTCGCCGACTACACCGCCGTCGACCCGCTCTACGGCGACCTCGCGGAGTTCGACCGCCTCGTCGCCGACGCGCACCGGCTGGGTCTGCGCACCGTCCTCGACGTCGTGCCCAACCACTGCTCCACCGCCCACCCGTGGTTCCGCGATGCGCTGGGGCAAGGGCCGGGCGGCCCCGCCCGGTCGTTGTTCCACTTCGCCGACGGACGCGGCGAGCACGGCGAACTGCCGCCCAACAACTGGCGGGCGATGTTCGGCGGACCCGCGTGGACCCGGGTGTCCGAACCGGACGGCCGGCCCGGCCAGTGGTACCTGCACCTGTTCACCCCGGAGCAGCCCGACCTCAACTGGCGCGACCCGCGGGTCGGCGAGCACTTCGAGCACGTGCTGCGCTTCTGGCTGGACCGGGGCGTCGACGGCTTCCGCATCGACGTGGCGGCCGGCCTGTACAAGCACCCCGGCCTCCCCGACTCCCCCGACCCCGCGGCCGACGAGCGGTCCCGCGACTCCGTCAACCCGCTGGCCTGGAACCGCCCCGAGGTGCACGGCGTGTGGCGGCGGTGGCGCGAAATCTGCGAGGAGTACACCGCCCGCGACGGACGCGAACGCCTGCTGGTCGGCGAGGTCTCCGTCCCCACCCCGGCCGAACAGGCCCGCTACGTCCGCCCCGACGAGCTCCACCAGGCCTTCTTCTTCCACCTGCTGAGCGCGCCCTGGAGCGCGCGGGCGTTCCGCACGGCCATCGCCGAGGCGCTGCGCGACATCGCCGGGACCGGGTCCACCGTCACCTGGGTGCTCAACAACCACGATCAGGTCAGGACCGTCACCCGGTACGCTGGCGGCCCTGCCGGGCACTTCGGTGCCGCCCGGGCGCGGGCCGCGGCACTGCTGATGCTGGCGCTGCCGGGGGCCGCGTACATCTACCAGGGCGAGGAACTGGGGCTGCCCGAGGTCGTCGACCTGCCGGACGAGGTGCTGACCGACCCGATCTTCCACCGCACCGGCAGCCGCCGTTTCGTCCGGGACGGCTGCCGGGTGCCGCTGCCCTGGTCGGGCCACGCATCGCCGTTCGGCTTCACCGCCGAGGGCAGCACGGCCCGGCCCTGGCTGCCGCAGCCGGACTGGTTCGCCGAGCACAGTGCCGACCGCGCGCTGCTGGACACCGGTTCCTTCTGGCACCTGTACCGGGACGCGCTCGGCCTGCGGGCCCGGCTGCCCCAGCTCGGCGAGGGGACGCTGCGCTGGCTGGAGGCCCCGCCCGGAGTGCTCGCCTTCATCCGCGGCGAGGGCCTGGTCTGCGCCGTGAACTTCGGCGACGAACCGGTCCCCGCCCCGGTGCCCGGCCGGCCGCTGCTGTCCAGTGCCCCCTGCCCGCCCGGGGTTCTCCCCGGCAACGCCGCTGCCTGGTGGGTCCACGACCCGGCGCACACCTGACCGTTCCGCACCACCACACCACCCCACCGAAGAAGGGACACCACCTCTATGAAGCGCACCCTCGTCGCGGCCACCGCCATATGCGGTCTGGCGCTGGCGACCACCGCCTGCGGCGGTGACACCAAGGCCTCCTCCGACTCCGGCCCGGGAGCCGGCGGCCAGAAACTCAAGGGCCAGACGGTGACCGTCGCGGCCGTCTGGACCGGCGTCGAGCAGCAGAACTTCCAGAAGGTCCTGGACGGCTTCACCGCCAGGACCGGGGCGAAGGTGGCGTACGTCTCCACCGGCGACAACTTCGCGACCGTCCTGGGCAGCAAGATCGAGGGCGGGGACTCGCCCGACGTCGCGATGGTCCCGCAGCCCGGCGTGCTCAAGGAGTTCGCGGGCAAGGGCTGGCTGCAGCCGCTGTCGCCGGACGTGAAGGGCGCCGCGGAGAAGAACTACGCCAAGATCTGGCAGACCTTCGGCACGGTCGACGGCACCTACTACGGCCTGTACTTCAAGACGTCCGACAAGTCGACGGTCTGGTACAGCCCGCAGGCGCTGGAGACGGCGGGCGTGCAGCCGCCCAAGACCTTCGCGGAGATGCTGGACGCCGCCCGCGCCGTCTCCGACTCGGGCCTGCCCGCCTTCGCCGTCGGCGGCTCGGACGGCTGGACGCTCACCGACTGGTTCGAGAACGTCTACCTCTCCCAGGCCGGGCCGGAGAACTACGACAAGCTGACCCGGCACGAGATCCCCTGGAGCGACCCCACCGTCGTCAAGGCGCTCACCACCTTGTCCCAGCTGTTCGGCGAGGACGACCTGCTCGCGGGCGGCCGCAAGGGCGCCCTGGCCACCAGCTTCCCGGACTCCGTCGCGCACGTCTTCGGCAAGAGCCCCAAGGCCGGCCTGGTCTACGAGGGCGACTTCGTCGGCGGCGTCATCTCGGGTGACCTGGGCGGCAAGGTCGGCGAGGACGCCAAGTTCTTCCCGTTCCCCTCCGTCGACGGCGGCCCGGCGCCGGTGGTCGGCGGCGGCGAGGCCGCCGTGGCGCTGAAGTCCGGCAAGAACGCCAAGGCGGCCATGGAGCTGATCTCCTATCTGGCCACTCCCGAGGCCGCGGAGATCTGGGCGAAGGCGGGCGGCTTCCTGTCCCCCAACACCAAGCTGGACCCCGCCGCCTACGCGGACGACACGCTGCGCACGGCCGCCAAGTCCCTGGTCGACGCCGGTGACACGGTGCGCTTCGACATGTCCGACCAGACCCCGCCGGCCTTCGGTGGCACGCCCGGCAAGGGCGAGTGGAAGATCCTCCAGGACTTCCTGCGCGACCCGTCGGACCCCAAGGCCACCGCGGCGAAGCTCGAGGCCGCGGCCGCCAAGGCGTACAAGGGCTGAGGCCGGGTCATGTCCGCCCTCACCCGCAAGGTGCCGTCCGCTCCGGCGGGCGGCACCGCCCCGGCCTCCGTCCGGCGGCGATCGCGCCGGGCCAAGATCACGGCGATCGCCTTCGCGCTCCCGGCGCTCGCCCTGCTCGGCGCCCTCGTCGGCTATCCCATCCTCTTCTCGGTCGGCCGCAGCCTGTTCGACGCGAGCGGCGACCGCTTCGTGGGGCTGGCCAACTACCAGGAGATGTTCAGCGACCCGGCCACCTTGAAGGCCGTCCGCAACACCGCGATCTGGGTCGTGGCCGCGCCGGCGCTGCTCACCGGCGTCGGCCTGGTGCTGGCCGTGCTCACCGAGAAGATCCGCTGGGCCACCGCCTTCAAGCTGCTGATCTTCATGCCGATGGCGGTCTCCTTCCTCGCCGCGGGCATCACCTTCCGGTTGGTGTACGACCAGGACCCGCAGCGCGGCGTCATGAACGCGGTCGCCGTCACCGTCCACGACACCTTCACCGACTCCTCCGCCTACCCCGGCGCCCGCCCCCGCGGCACGGACGTGCTGAAGGGATCCGGCGACGGCGGCTACCGGGCGGTCGCGCAGGTGGAGCCCGGCAAGGACGTCACGCTGGGCCTGGTCGGCCTGCCGCCCACGTCCCTCCCCGCGAGGGCCCGTCCGGCCGCGCCGGCGCAGGCCTCCGACGACGCCGTCACCGGCGTGGTCTACCTCGACTTCGTCCCGGGCGGCGGGGGCACGCCCGGCACCGTCGACCCCCAGGAACGCGGCCTGCCGCACATGACCGTCGAGCTGACCAAGGGCGATGCCGTGGTCGCCACCACGACCACCGGCGACGACGGCTCCTTCCGCTTCCCGGACGCGCGAGGCGGCCCCTACGGCGTCCGGCTGCCCGGGAAGAACTTCGCGGAGCCGTACGCGGGCATCGACTGGCTCGGCCCGACACTGATCACGCCGGCGATCATCGGCGCCTACCTGTGGATCTGGACCGGCTTCTCGATGGTGCTGATCGGCGCGGGACTGTCCTCACTGCCGCGCGAGACGCTGGAGGCCGCCCGGATGGACGGCGCGAGCGAGTGGCAGATCTTCCGCAGGATCACCGTGCCGCTGCTCGCGCCCGTGCTGAGCGTGGTCTTCGTGACGCTGGTGATCAACGTGATGAAGGTCTTCGACCTCGTCTACATCATCGCGCCGGGCCCGGTGCTGGAGGACGCCAACGTCCTGGCGCTGCAGATGTGGCTGGTCTCCTTCGGCGGCGGCAACAACCAGGGCCTGGGCAGCGCGATCGGCGTCGTCCTGCTGCTGCTGGTACTGCCCGCCATGGCCCTCAACATCCGACGCTTCCGCAGGAGCAACCGATGACCGTGCAGACCGCCGCTCCGCGCCCCGCTCCGCCCGCCCCGCCGGCCGGCCGGGCCCCCGGGCGTCCCTCCGTGGCGGCACGGCTGGTCCAGGTGCTGCGCGGAGGGCTCGTCCAGGTGCTGCTGACGGTCGTCGCGCTGGTCTGGCTCACCCCGACCGCCGGACTGTTCGTCTCCTCGCTGCGGAACTCCGACGACAACGCCGGATCCGGCTGGTGGACCGCGCTCCTTCATCCCGGGTCGCTGACCTTCGACAACTACTCCGCGATCCTCGGGGACAGCGGGATCACCCAGGCGTTCTGGAACACCGTGCTGATCTCGGTGCCCGCCACGGCGGCCGTGGTGGTCCTCGCGGCACTGGCCGGGTACGCCTTCGCCTGGCTGGAGTTCCCGGGGCGCGACTGGGTCTTCCTGGTCGTCGTGGGGATGCTCGTGGTGCCGGTGCAGATCGGGCTGCTGCCGGTGGCCAGGCTGTTCCGGGAGGTCGGCCTGTTCGGCACGACAGCGGGCGTGGTCCTCTTCCACGTGGCGTACGGGCTGCCGTTCGCGATCTTCCTGCTGCGCAACTACTTCGCCGAGATCCCGCGCGAGATGCTGGAGGCCGCCCGCATGGACGGCGGATCGGAATGGATGATCTTCCGGAAGCTGGTGCTGCCGGTGGGCCGTCCGGCGATCGCGAGCCTGGCCATCTTCCAGTTCCTGTGGGTCTGGAACGACATGCTGGTCGCGCTGATCTTCGCCGACGCCGGTTCGCAGCCGCTCACGGTCGCCCTGCAGTCGCAGATGCGGCAGTTCGGCGCCAACATCGACGTGCTGGCGCCGGGCGCCTTCCTGTCGCTGATCGTGCCGCTGGTGGTCTTCTTCGCCTTCCAGCGGCACTTCGTGGAGGGGGTCATGGCCGGATCGGTGAAGTAGCGGCCGGGACGCCGCGAGGGCGGCGCGCGGCACGTGCGGCGAGTGCGGCACGTCACCGACGGAGCCGTTCGAGTGCCGCGTCGGTGAGGACGGCCTCACGGGTCTCGGCGCCCATGGCGAGGACGGTACGGGGACGGTGGTGCGCACCGGTCACATGACGGCTCCCGCTGTGAGACCTGGGAACAGGTTGAACGGGCGCCATCATTCGCACGGGGCCGGGTGACGTCAAGGGCGGACCCGGCCCGGTCGATCCGGACGAAGGACACGCTCACGGAGCGCTCACGGACCGCTCGCCGGACGCTCGCCGCGCGCGGGCGGCGCCGGCAGGGGGTACCGGGCCGGGAGCCGAGCCGGCCCGGTACCCCCATCCTCGGTCAGCGGCCCGCGGTGAGCACCTGCTCGTAGCCCGGCAGGACGACGTCGCGGATGATCGCGTTCCGCTCGTCGAAGGGAACGAACGCGCTCTTGAGCGCGTTGACGGTGACCTCGCGCAGGTCCTTCGCCGTCCAGCCGGCCTCGGTGACGAGCAGTTCCATCTCGCGGGTCATGGTGGTCGCCGAGACCAGCCGGTTGTCGGTGTTGAGGGTGACGCGGAAGCCGAGGTCGCGCAGGAGGGTGACGGGGTGCTCCGCGATCGAGGTGGCGGCGCCGGTCTGCAGGTTGGAGGTCGGGCAGATCTCCAGCGCGATGCGGCGGTCGCGTATCCAGCCCGCGAGGCGGCCGAGCTTGCCGTCGACGATGTCCTCGGTGAGGCGGACGCCGTGGCCGATCCGCAGCGCGCCGCAGACCTGCACCGCCTGGTGGATGCTGGGCAGGCCGTGGGCCTCGCCCGCGTGGATGGTGAAGGGCACGTTCTCGCGGCGCAGGTACTCGAAGGCGGCGAGGTGGTCGGCGGGCGGGAAGCCGTCCTCGGCGCCCGCGATGTCGAAGCCGACGACGCCCGAGCCGCGGTGGGCGACGGCGAGGCCGGCCACCTCGCGGCTGCGGTCGGTCATGCGCATCGCGCACAGCAGGGTCCCCACGCGGACCGGCGTGCCCGCGGCGGCGGCCTTCGCCATGCCGGCGGCCAGGCCCTCCTGGACGGTCTCGACGACCTCGGCGAGGGTGAGGCCGCGGTGCACCAGCAGCTCGGGGGCGTAGCGCACCTCTCCGTAGACGACGCCGTCGGCGGCGAGGTCCAGGACGTACTCCTCCGCGACGCGCAGCAGGCCCTCGCGGGTGCCCATCACGGCGATGGTGTGCTCGAAGGTGGCGATGTAGCGGACCAGGTCGCCGGAGTTGGCGGCGTCGTAGTACCAGGCGGCCAGCTCGCCGGGGTCGGTGGCGGGCAGCACGTGGCCGATCCCGGCGGCCAGTTCGAGCAGGGTGGCCGGGCGCAGGCCGCCGTCCAGGTGGTCGTGGAGGACGGCCTTGGGGAGCCGGCGTATCAGGTCGGTGTCGAGGGCGGTCACGCGGTGTGCTCCTGGTCGGTGGGGGCGGTGGCGGCGGGCTGGAGGAGGTCCCAGCGGTTCCCGTACGGGTCCTGGAAGACGACGACCGAGCCGTACACCTCATGGCGGGGCTCCTCCAGGAAGGTCACCCCCGCGGCGCGCATCCGCGCGTGGTCGCCCGCGAAGTCCTCGGTGTGCAGGAAGAAGCCGACCCGTCCGCCGGTCTGGTCGCCGACCCGTGACAGCTCCGCGTCGTTCTTGGCGCGGGCGAGCAGCAGCCCGCTGCCCGCGGCGCCACCGGGCGGACGCACGACGACCCAACGGCTGCCGCCGGGGCGCGGCTCGTCCTCGACGAGCTCGAAGCCGAGGGCGCCGGTGTAGAAGGCGATGGCCTCGTCGTAGTCGCGGACGACGAGGGTGACCAGGGCGATACGGGACATGCGCGCACGTTATACGTAACACCACGACCCGGGCAAGACGCCTCCGGGCGCGTGCGGGCGCCCGCCTCCCTCCGGACCGCCCGCAGCGCTCACGCTCCGCACGCCCGCGGCGTCGTGCCGGGTACGGGTGCGGCGCACACCCCGTGCGGACCGGTCCGGCACCGGCACGCCACCGCCCAGCCGGGCCCCGCCCGCGACATGACGGCGTGGCCGAGCCCGGCCGCCGTCACGCACAGCACCGCGAACACCGCCGCGAACACCCGGCGCGTACGGGGCGGAAAGCGGGCCCGAAGGTCATGGCCAGCCATGGCGCCCAAAGCACCGCACCGGGGCCACACGTCCCGAACTCCCTCTCCCCCAGGGCCGCGTGATTCCCGTGAATCACTTTCATGGGTGCGGGGCCGCGGCGAAGGCCCCGCCGACCCGTTGGCGCTCCTCCTGGCCGGGGTCTGTTCCTCGCGGCGGGTGTGTGGCTCCTGACCGCGACGGCCAGGGACACCCTGGCCGTGCGCTCCGGCTTGCCGGCCGGCATCAAGGGAAGGCCGCTGGGCCACTGTTGCCACGGTGGTACCGAGTATGGTTCCGAGGGGCGATGATCCGACCGGTCACAGCGCGTCGTCACCGTGCCGTCAGGCGAGGAGGGGGACACGTGTGCGATCACGTCATGACATGAGCGTAGTCTGTGTGACCCTCACCGCTCCGCGGTGACCTGGTCGACCACTCGCAACACTGTTACGGGCATCGAGAACGGGGGGCATGGTGCCGGGCTTCGTCTTGCTGCGCCTGCGCGCGCACCGGCTGCTGCTCGCTGCCGCACTGCTGTCTGTCGTCCTGACCACGTGCGCCGTGGCCGCGCTCGCCGCGTTCAGCGGCGCGGTGGGGGACGCGGGGCTGCGGCGCGCGCTTCAGGGGCCATCAGCCGCCAGGAGCCTGATCGACGTGACCTCCGAAGTGGCGGAGCAGGACGCGGGGCGGCTCGACTCCACGGTGCGCAAGACCCTGGCGGGGGCCTACGACGGGCTGCCGGTGCGGGTCTGGTCCAGCACCCGCTCCGGCGCGTACGGGCTGCCGCGGAGCCTGCGCCCGGCGGACGCGCCGCGGTCGGACAACCCCGACCTCACCCTGCTCGCCACGTTCGACCGCTCCCGGGTCACCATGGTCGGCGGGACCTTCCCGGGCGCGCCGAAGGCCGCGGGTCCGGTGCCGGTCGCGCTGCCCGACACGGCCGCACAGGCCCTCGGTGTGACGCCCGGCGACGTGATCACGCTCGCCGACCGGCGCAACGGACCGTCGCTGCGCGTGCGGCTGACCGGCCTGTACCGGCCCGCGGACCCGGCCGCGCTGTACTGGCGGCTCGACCCGCTGGAGGGACGCGGCGTGCGGACGCTGTCGTTCACCACCTACGGCCCGATGCTCGTGGACCCGCGGGCGTTCACCGCGGACGCGGTCCCGGCCGCCGAGGTCCAGTGGACGGCAGGCGCCGACTTCTCCGCGATGACCACCGCCCGCCTCGACCGCGTCGGCCAGGACGTCCGGCGGACGGTGGGGCGGCTCGACGGCACGGTGCTGAACGGGGACACGACGGCCGACAGCGAGCTGCCCGCCCTGGCGGACGACCTGAGCCGCAATCTGCTGGTCAGCCGCTCCACCCTGCTCATCAGCGCGTTGCAGCTGGCCGTGCTCGCGGGTCTGGCCCTGATGCTCGTCGCGGGTCTGCTCGCCACCGAACGCTCCGAGGAGACCGCCCAGCTGCGGGCCCGCGGCGGTTCCCGGTCCCGCGTCGCGGGCCTGGCCGCCACCGAGGCGCTGCTGCTGGCGCTGCCGGCGGCGGTGCTGGCACCGCCGCTGGCCGGACCGCTGGTGCGGCTGCTCGCCGGACACGGGGCCCTGGCGCGGGCGGACGTGCACCTGGACGTACCGACCGCGACGGCCTGGTGGGCGGGCTTGCTGGCCGCGCTCGCGTGTGCCGTCGCGGTGGCCTCGCCGGCGCTGCGCCGCACGGGCACGTACGCGGGCGAGCGGGAGGCACGCTCCCGCAAGGGCGCGCTGCCGGGTGCCGTGCAGTCGGGCACCGACCTCGCACTGCTGCTCGTAGCGGGCCTGGGTTACTGGCAGCTGTCCCGGCGCGACGGCGGGACGGGCGCGCTGTCGACCGACACCGCCGGCAAGCTCAGCCTCGATCCGGTCCTGATCGTGGCCCCCGCGATCTGCCTGCTGGCCGGAGCGGTACTCGCGCTGCGCCTGCTGCCGGCGGCCGCCCGCCTCGGCGAGCGGCTGGCTTCCGGGTCCCGCGGCCTGCCCACCGCACTGGCCGGATGGCAGCTGGCCCGGCGGACCGGCCGCGGCGCCGTCCCGGCCCTGCTGCTGGTCCTCGCGGTGTCGATCAGCATGTTCGCGATCGGCGAGAACGCGAGCTGGGAGCGGTCCCAGCGCGACCAGGCCGATTTCACCGTCGGCGCGGACGTCCGCGTCGCCGCCACCTCCACCCTGCCCTTCGGTCAGGGCGGCGTGTACGACCACATCCCCGGGATCGCCGCGGTGACCCCGGCGAACCGCAGCACCGTGCCGCTGCCCCGGGGCCGCGAGGCCACCGTGCTCTCGCTGGACGCCGCCACGGCCGCCAAGGTCACCGACCTGCGCGACGACCTCTCCGACCGGCCGTTCCGGGACCTGCTGCGCTCCCTGAGCCCACAGGACGCCGCCTCGCGAGAAGCCGGATTCACGCTGCCCAAGAGCACGGCCCGCCTTCTCCTGACGGTCCGCCTGCAAGCCTTGGACTTCCGCGGCCGACCCACCGTGAGTGGCGTCACCACCCGCCTTTCGGCGACATTCACGGACCGCTTCGGCGTCCCCTACACGATCGCCCTGGGCAAGGTCCCCGCCGACGGCGGACGGCACGTCGTGGTGGCGGACATCGCCGCCGAGGCCGGCCGGGCCGCCGGGGCCGGCCCGGCCGGTCCGCTGCGGCTGACCGGGCTCAAGGCCGAGTACGCGGTGCCCCAGGGCACCGAGCACCACCGCTTGTCCCTCGTGCGCCTGCAGGCGGAGTCCGACGACGGCTCCGCGCAGGCCGTCCCAGTGCCGGGGGACTCGTCGTGGCAGGCACGCGCCACCATGGGCAACCCGGACTTCGCCGAGGACGCGAACCACCGCGTCGCCACAGCGGACACCCCTCGCTCCGACGCGCGGACGCCGCTCACCATCGAGTACGACACCGGACAGATGCTCCCCGGGGGCTATTTCGCGGCCGGCTTCGACGAGGCGTCCGTGACCGTGACCTCGGGCCCGAAGGCCCCGGCCGCGTTGACGGGAGTCGCCACCGACTCCTTCCTGCGGGCGGTCGGCGCCGAGGTGGGCGACTCGGTGCAGATCCAGCTGGCCGGCGTGACCGTGCCGGTCCGCGTCACCGCCGCCGTGCGTGCCCTGCCCACCGCCACGGCCACGACCTCGGACACCGACGGCGGGGCGCTGCTGCTGGACCTGCGCTCGGTGAACACCCTGCTGAACAGCACCGGCCGCGGCTCACTGGTGCCCGGCGAGTGGTGGCTGGCGGCCGAGCCCGGCGCGACCGCCCACGTCGCCTCCGCCCTGCGGGCCCGCGGCGACATCACCTCGCTCCTGGTCCGCGACGAGCAGCGGACCGAACTGCAACGGGACCCGCTCGGCGCCGGGCCGCTGTCCGCGCTGCCCGCCGCCGTGGCGACCGCCGCGGTGCTGGCCGCGGTCGGCTACGTCGTCGCGGCGGCCGGCGCACTGCGCGAACGCTCCCAGGAATTCGCGATGCTGCGGGCCCTGGGCACCCCGCGCCGCTGGCTCGCCCGGGTGATCGCCGCCGAACAGGGCCTGCTGGTCCTGGTCGCCGTCGGCGTCGGCGCCGTACTCGGCGGGCTGCTGACCCGCCTGGTCGTCCCCCTGATCATCCTGACGGCGCACGCGGAGAACCCGGTACCCGGCGTCCGGGTGGAACTGCCGTCCGGCCCGCTGGCCCTGCTGCTGATCACCGTCACCGCGCTGCCCCTGCTCGGCGTCATGCTGACGGCATCGCGGTCCGCCGACCCGGCCCAGGCGCTGCGGCGCCAAGGAGGTGAATGACGTGGCCGAGCCCCATACCCAGCGCAGCGGTGACGTCTCCTGGATCCGCGCCCGGCTGCGCGCCGCCCCCGGCGGGACGCTCGCCCTGGCCGCACTGGTGCTGGTGACCGCGTTCCTGGTGGCCGCGCTGCCACGAGCCGTCGACGGCTACGAGGACACCGCACTGCGCGACACGGTGTCACACGCGCCGCTGCCGGGGCGAAGCGTCACCATGTCGCTCCAGGTGTCACGGCTGTCCGTCCCCTTCGACCCCGAGGCCCTGCTGACCTCCACGTCGCTGAAGGAGACGGAGAAGGAGTTCCAGAAACTCGTACGGCCCCCGCTGACCCTGGAACGGGACCAGACCGTCTACGGCGTGAGCTCCGTGGACACGTCCGCCACCGACCCCGGCCTGCCCCGGATACCCGGTGACACCCCGCTCCCCCCGAAGGGCACCCTCGTGGCCCAGCCGGACCTGGCGGCGAACACCCGCCTGGTCGAGGGACGCCTGCCGCACCCCCGCGCCGACGACCGAAGCGTCGAAGCGGTGATCACCGACCGCACGGCCAAGGTCATGAAGCTGCGCACCGGCTCGGCGTTCCACCTCCAGGACCCCCTCGGATCCGTCATGACCGTCCGGGTCACCGGCATCGTCGCACCCCGGACAGCCGGCGCGGCCTGGTGGAACGCGGAGCCCGACCTGCGCAGGCCCAGTCTGGCCGTGCTGCCGAACCCGAAGCAGGGCGGCGATCCCATCCAGTACTGGCACTTCACCGCCCTCATCCACGAGAGCTCCACGAACGTCCTGCTCGGCCTGCAGGACGGCGCGCGGGCCTACTGGCACCACCCTGCCGACATCGGCGCGCTCACCGCGCACGACGTCCCCGCGCTGCGCGACCGGCTCTCCGCGCTGACGGCGGGCCCGGCCGCGGCACATCTGCAGACCAAGCAGCGCGGCCTGCACGTCGAGGAGCAGGGACTCGCCGAACGCCTCGGTCCCTTCGCCGACGAGCGCGCCGCCGCCCAGCCGCTGGTGCTGGTCGCCGCCGTCGGCGTGGGCACCGTGGCCGTCGTGGTCCTGCTGATGGCGGCGGGCCTGTCGGCGAACCGGCGCAGGGCCGAGTTCACACTGCTGCGGGCCCGCGGCATCAGCATGACCTCGCTGACCGGCCGGCTGCTGGCGGAGAGCGCCGCGGTCGCGGTGCCCTCCGCGGCGGCGGGGCTGGCCCTGGCCCTGCTCCTGCTGCCGGCCGAACGCGCGGCGCTCGCCGTCTTGTCCTCCGCCGCCGTGGCCCTCGTGGCCTCGGTGAGCCTGCCGCTGCGCGCGGCGGCCACGGCCCGCCGGCCGCGCCCCGGACAGCGTGAGGACATCGTCGCGGCCCGGCCCTCCCGGCGCCGCACGGTGGCCGAGCTGGCGGTGGTGGCCGTCGTCACCGGCTCCGTGGTGGCGCTGCGACAGCGCGGCACGGCCGACGGCGGCGCGGACGTGCTGACCGCCGCGGCGCCGGTGCTGCTGGCCGCGGTCACCGCGCTGATCATGCTGCGGCTCTACCCCTGGCCGGTACGGCTGCTGGCGCGGCCCTTCGCACGGCTCGACGGGGCCGTGCTGCACCTGGGCCTGGCCCGGGCCGGACGCGCCCCCTCCACGACGGCACTGCCCCTGCTGGCCGTACTGGTCGCGCTCACCGTCACCTCCTTCGGCGGGGCCGTCCTCGCCGGCGTGGAGTCGGGACGCGACCACGCCGCGGTGACCTCGGTCGGCGCGGACGCCCGCGTGCAGACCCTCGGCGCCCTGCCGCGAGGACTCGACGCCCAGGTCCGGAAGATCGCGGGGGTCCGCGAGGTCACCGGCGTCCGGATCGAACCCGGGCAGCAGATCATGAGCAGCCGTACCCGGTTCGACCTGCTGGTCGTCGATCCGAAGCCGTACGCCCGGCTCGTGGCGGCCACCGGACTGGGCTCCTCGTTCCCCGCCGGCAAGCTCGACTCGGGCACGTCGCAAGCCCTCCCCGCCATCGCCTCCCCCGCGGTCGCGCGAACCTTCGGGAACGGCGTCGGCGACCCGGAGACCGTCAGGTCCTCGGTCGGGCGGATCATGGTGCACATCGTGGCCACGCAGGACGCCACCCCGGCAGCCCCCAACCACGAGTTCCTCATCGTGTCGAGGGCCGCCCTGGCGAAGGCGGCACCCGCGACCAAGGAACCGGCGCACGGCCCCTCGGCGCTGTACGCGACGGGCACCGGCATCGACGTACGGGCGCTGCGCGCCGTCGTCACCAAGACCGCGCCCGGGGCGCAGGTCACGCTGCGGACCGAGCTGCGCGCCTCCTACGGCAGGACCTCGGCCCTGCAATCGGGCGCGCGACGGGTGTACGTGGCGGCGGTGGCCACCAGCGCCGGCTACAGCGTGCTGGCGTTGCTGCTCTCGCTGCTGCACAACGCGCCGCAGCGCAAGGCGCTGCTGGCGCGGCTGCGCACGATGGGCATGACGGGCCGG